>PARM01000006.1 GCA_002711495.1 Gammaproteobacteria bacterium | reverse complement strand
TGGATCGTAGAATTTTTCGTGAGAACGCATGAATGGACAAGAACAGAAATAGGTCTTTCATATGGTTTCATAGCTTTGTTTGTTGGCACTGCTGGGAGTGTTTTAGCCGGATATTTTGCGGGGCGCTTAGTGGCAAAAGGAAGTCCGAGTGCACCCATGAGGGTCTGTTTTTGGGGCACTCTTGGTTTAGCACCTTTGGCGATTTTAATGCCGCTATTGAATAATGCATATCTAGCTCTAGCTATCTTAGTGCCAATCACATTTTTTATGGGTGNNCCTCCCGGTCTCTCAAATGCTGCTCTTCAAGCTATTTCTCCTAATAGATTGCGTGGTCAGATGATTGCGGTCTATTTGATTTGTGTAAGCTTTCTTTCTTATTTATTCGCTCCNTTGATCATCGGATTGATGAATGATTATGTTTTTGGGAGAGAGGACGCAATTAATCTATCTTTGTCCTCACTTGCAGCGNTGAATTACTTNATTGCTATAGTGTGCTTATTTTTCAGTTTCAAACCNATGGACGAGGCTATTAAGATGGCNAAGGAGTNTACTTANTCCTCNAGCTAGTATTTAGCGAGGTTTCGCGCCTCCNCCTACTCGCAAGATTTCCCCGCTGACCCANGAGGCTGCATCTGAACTGAGGTATATGCAGGCGGAGGAAATATCNTCTGGAGTACCTAGTCTGCCAAGGGGAATATTCCATTCNTCTAGAATACTATCTAGCTGTGTTNCATCTTTCCCAATGGCTTTTAACATTACCTCGGTCGGGATCGCTCCGGGGGCGACTGCATTGACTCGAATATCGGGTGCAAATTCGGCAGCAAAGGTCCATGTGAGAGAGTTTGTCCCAGCTTTCGCTGCTCCGTAATGCGCACTCCCAGGAACTGGGCCGGTCCCCGCACCTGAAGTAATGTTAATAATTGATCCTTTTTCCATATAGCGCTCTGCAGTAAGACATCCCTCGTAAATCGATGTAAGGTTTAGCGCGATGGTTTTATGCCACTCATCTCTTGGAAGTTCTTTTGCCGGCATCCGAAGAGGCGAACCTCCCGCATTATTAATCCAATCGGTTAATTTTCCGAATTCTTTGGTCGCTGTGCTTCCTAGGTTATCCAGGTCACTGCTNTTTGTTACATCAGCAGTAACCGCGATNGCNNTTCCGCCTGCANTCCTAATCCTTTGCTCCACTCGTTTAATTTCTTCAGTTCTCCGAGCGGCGAGTATCACCTTNGCACCAGCTTTCGCAAAATCCTCTGCAATCCCCTGGCCTATCCCTCGTCCAGCTCCAGTGACCACAGCCACCCTTCCCTCAAGACTGTATCTATCAAGAATATCCATGTCCTCTCCTACGCTACTTTTTCAGCCCGCCTTAACCTTTCTGTGAGTATGTTCAATTCATTCTCTAGTTCTATAGGTACTTTTTTTCCATAGGAGCTGTANTAGTCACGAATTAACGGTATTTCTTCNAGCCAACCCTCAATTTCNACCTTGAGTAACTTTTCGAGGTCTCTTTCCGAGAGGTTTANCCCATCGAGGTCGATGCTGTTTGGGCTTGGAAGATTCCCAATAGGAGTTTCTATAGCGCTTGCTCTCCCTTCTATCCTATCAAATATCCATTTAAGCACTCTTGAGTTTTCGCCAAATCCTGGCCAGACAAAATTGCCCCCCTCATCTTTTCTAAACCAGTTAACGTAGAAAATTTTCGGAAGGAATCCCTTATCTTTTTTTCCTATATTAATCCAATGCGACCAATAGTCAGCCATGTTGTATCCACAAAAAGGGAGCATCGCCATAGGATCCCTTCGAAGTTCCCCTATTTTGCCATCAGCAGCTGCTGTTTTTTCGGATGAAACGATTGATCCAAAAAAGGTTCCTTGAACCCAGTCCCGCGCCTCATTCACTAGAGGTACCACTGTTGCTCGCCTCCCCCCAAAGAGAATTGCACTGATAGGGACTCCTGAGAGCTCTTCCCATTCCTCTGCGATCGCGGGACACTGAGCTGCNGAGACCGTGAAACGTGCATTTGGATGAGCAGCCGGTTCATTAGATTCTGGGCTCCAATCATTCCCCTTCCAATCGATCAGATGAGCAGGCGGTGGCCCNATGCCTTCCCACCAGACATCACCATCATCCGTTTCCGCAACATTAGTGAAGATGCAATCTTTTTCTAGGCTTCGCATGGCATTGGGATTTGACTTCATTCCGGTTCCTGGAGCGACTCCAAAAAAACCTGCCTCAGGGTTAATAGCATAGAGTCGGCCATCAGCGCCGAATTTCATCCAGCATATATCGTCGCCTACTGTCTCCACTTTCCAATCTGGGATCGTTGGAATAAGCATCGCTAAATTCGTCTTGCCACACGCACTCGGAAACGCTCCCGCGATATATCTGGAGGTTCCCTTTGGGTCGGTGAGCTTAAGTATNAGCATATGNTCTGCTAGCCAACCTTGCTCCTTCGCCATGGCAGAGGCAATTCNCAATGCAAAACATTTCTTCCCTAGGAGAGCATTTCCTCCATAGCCAGATCCAAAAGACCAGATTTCTTTCGTTTCCGGAAAATGAGCTACATAAAGATTTTCTGGGTTGCATGGCCAAATTGAATCTTTGCCTCCGTCCTTAAGCGGAACACCAACTGAGTGAACGCACGGNACAAATTCTCCATCTTCGCCTAGCTCCTCAAGCACCTCCTCTCCTACTCTTGTCATAATGTGCATACTNGCTACNACATANGGAGAATCGGTNATCTCGACGCCAATGTGGGCTATAGGAGAACCNACTGGACCCATCGAGAACGGTATTNCATACATCACCCGTCCGCGCATGCACCCTTTAAACAATTTATGAAGNGTACGTTTCATTTTTTNNGGATTTTCCCAATTATTATTGGGACCGGCGTCATCCNCNCTCTCAGAGCAGATATAGGTCCTGCTCTCGACCCTNGCTACATCGGCTGGGTCTGAGCGAACTAAGTAACTGTTGGGTCTTTTTGCTTCATTTAGTTTCTTGGCTGCCCCGGATTTCAGAAGAAGATTCATCATCTGGCTATACTCTTGACTGCTGCCATTACAAATAACTAAAGAATCAGGCTCACAAAGAGATCTGATTTCTTCAAGCCAGTCAGCGAGACGCTCGTGTTTCAGCATTAATTTGGTCCTTTTTGCTAGCGATCAAATAACGATACCGGTGCATCGCATGGAAGGGTCAAGGATAACGTATTAGAAGTTTCAAATCGACGATTTGTATATCAAAGGGCATTTTTTAACTCTAGGCTTTCTCGCAGCTCTCGTTTTAGGAATTTTCCGTTTGCGTTTCTCGGAAGTGGCGAGTCACTGAACCAAATGTATTTAGGGACCTTGTGTTTTGCCATGTGTGCGAAACAGAACTCCCTGATTTCTGAAACCGTTTTTGCCGATTCCGGCACTAAATAGATTATTGCGCCTACCTCTTCTCCAAGTCTGTCGTCTGGAACACCGAAAACTGAGCACTCTGAGATCTCTGAGATTTTATGCAAGGTCGTTTCCACTTCCGAGCAATAGACGTTCTCTCCACCTCGAAGGACCATATCTTTCACCCTGTCGACTATGAAGATAAATCCTTCCTCGTCACATCGAGCCACATCTCCAGTGTGAAGCCAACCATCGGTGATGGCCTCTGACGTCGCGTCTGGTCGNTTGATATATCCCTTTATTACTGGNGCACCTCTTACCCAGAGTTCGCCGTCATGACCGATTGGTTGCTCCGCTCCATCGGCATTTACAATCTTTGTTTCAAAAACAGGCATTGCAGGGCCACAACTCTCCGGTTTATCTAAGAAAAATATCCCGGAGATGGATGTAATGATGCCGCTGGTTTCAGTCATACCATAACCGGTGCTTGGGCGAGCATCTCCAGAAGAATCAATTTTTTNAACAAGATCGGGTTGCAACTGTGCTCCGCCCCCNCCTAAATTGAGAAGTGAGGAAGTATCGTATTTCTCAAAGTCTGGGTGATTAAGTAATTCCCTGGACATGACTGGNACACCCGACATCGAGGTTATCTTTTCTTGCTCTATGAGCTTTAGAGCCTCGCTGGCTTCCCAGCGATACATATGAACTAGTTTCCCCCCTGCAATTGTTGTCATATGCGCAACACAGTTATTTGCGGTAACGTGAAACATCGGCGTAGTTACGAGTGCATTGGGAGTGGGAGTGTCTTGTGGATTAGGCTCGGGAACNCCTTGAATGCGGCATGTAGCTATTAAACTAAGTTGTCCAGCAAAGGTAAGATTCATAATGTTGTGGACGCATCCACGGTGAGTCAACTGAGCGCCTTTTGGATAGCCAGTCGTGCCAGACGTATAAAAAATACACGCATCGTCATCTGGTTCGATGTCAATTGTGAGTGGGACACTCGCACTTTCTTTGACTTCTTGATAGTTTATAACGCTCGCGTGAGTTGTTTGTGTCCGAACTCCTACGACCTTAATTCCTCCGAGATCGGAGTTAATTTGAAAAAATCTTTCAAGACGCTCGCTATCTGCAAAAAGCACTTTTGGCTTCGAGTCTGAAAGTCCATATTCCATCTCACTTGAGACCCACCACGCATTCATTCCCACAACCACGATTCCCGAAGTTACGCAGGCCCAGTAGATGAGAATCCACTCAGGATAATTTCTCATGGCTATGGCTACCCTATCTCCTTCGGAAACGCCTTGAGCTCTTAGCCAACTGGTAATAGAGGTCACCTCTTCGTGCGCGTTTGCGTAGGTCCAACGTTCATCCCCAAAAACCAGATATTCTGAGGATCCAAATTCCTTTGTCGGGTTCCATATATCGGCAAGATTATTTGGCGCCTTCTCATAAACACGCATGGGCGATCCCCGAACCTCTATTTCCTTTACGAAAAAAGGACCGTTTTTTCCTGTAAGTTCTTCCCACACTTCCTTATAAATTTTATACATTTACTTTAGCGCTTATTTGAGAATTTTGGTTAAGATATGCGTTCTAAAGTTTTGTTGCAATCAATTGGGGGTTTAGCCTGTGAAATACCTTTTTGAGGGATTAAAAGTCGTTGATTTAGCAAGTTTTTTAGCGGCGCCCGGTGCAGCAACTTTATTAGGAGATTTCGGAGCAGAGGTAATTAAGATAGAGCCTCCGAGCGGAGATGGTTATAGGCGTCTGCATGGTAACTGGAAGTCAGATTATAATTGGCAACTCACAAGTCGAAATAAGAAAGGCATATCTCTGGATGTTCGTTCAAAGGGAGGGAAAAAGGTTTTATTTCGTTTGTTGGAAGAGGCAGACATTTTGGTAACGAACTTTAGAACTGATCAACTGATAGATTTTGATCTAGGTTTTGAGACGCTTCACGAATTTAATTCTCGTCTAATCCTGGCTCAACTAACCGGGTACGGAAATCTCGGGCCCGACTCTAATAAAAAAGGTTTCGATACGACCGCTTGGTTTGCTCAGACAGGCATCATGGAGCTGACAAGACAAATGAATACTCCGCCAGCTTTTCCTGCCGGCGGTGTAGGAGACCATTCTACTGCAATGGCACTTTTTGCTGCAATTCTCATGGCCTTACTGAAGCGGGAACAAACTGGGGAAGGATCCTTTGTCGAAACCTCTTTGGTTGCAAATGGTTGCTGGGCAAACGGGATGGGTCTTCAGGGTGCAATTTCTGGTTTTGATCTTGGATCGTTCTTGCAAAAGAAAGCAAGAAGTCCGTTCGCGGATGTTTACGAGACAAGAGATGGTCGTTATATTACCCTTGTATTGACCGATCCCGAAAGAGAGTGGCCAAGGTTAGCAAAAGCCCTGGGACAAGAAGGCTGGCTTCAAGATGATAGATTTTCTGAGCTCAGCAATTTGTTCAAAAACAAAAGCTTGGCCAAGGAGATGTTCTCAAGAACGATCAAATCAATGTCCCTGAAAGACACCTGTCTTCGTTTGGACGAATATGATTTAACCCATGGAGTAGTTGAGGATCTTACTTCGGTTATCGAAGACGCGCATCTGATCGAGAATGGGATAATTGTTCCTACGGAGTCAGAAGATCCTAATTTTAAGTGGACTGTAGCTAATCCCATCAAAGTTTCTGGTGAAGTGACTCGACCTGTTTCGGACCCCCCAGCAAAAGGGCAGCACACCCGCAGAGTATTAGAGGAGTTAGGCTTCTCTGATCAAGAGATCGACGCGTTTTATGCAGACGGCACGGTTGTTTAGTCGCTTTTGGAGGGAGAGTAACCATTGGCGGTGACTACCACTTTTCCAACAACTTTTCTTTCCTCTAGCATTTTCATCGCGTTGACAGAATCTTCAAGAGGAAACGCAGCGCAAACATGAGGGTTGATCGCTCCAGATGTTAGAAGTTCAAAAATCTCTTCGCGAGTTTGTCTGCCTAGTTCTGGGTTTCTACGCCCTATCTCTCCCGCTCGTACTCCGATGACACTTATTTGTTTAATTAAGATGTGGTTTACTGGCGCCTGTGGCCATACACCTGAAGTAAAACCGATAGTAAGTATTCGCCCGTCCCAGTTGATGCACCTCATGCTCTCATCAAAAACGGTTCCGCCGACCGGATCGAATATTACATCTGCTCCTTTCCCGTCTGTTAATTCTTTTACTCGCTCCTTAAATCCGCCTAGATAATTATTAGGCATGCTGTAATTGATCACGTGGTCTGCCCCTCGCTCTTTAACTACCTTGAGCTTCTGATCTGTCCCGCCGGTCGCGATTATTTTTGCGCCCATATGCTTGCCTAAGTCAACGGCAGCCATTCCTACACCGCCGGTCGCACCATGCACCAATAAAGTCTCATTTGGTTGCAGACGCCCTCGCACTTTTAAAGCGACTAAAGCAGTCAAATAAGCAGTGCTGTAAGAGGCTGCCTTGGCAAAACTAATATTTATTGGTAGATGCCTCAAAGAATTTTGCTCTATGTTTATAGCTTCGCTAAATCCCCCGTACCTAGCTCCACCAACGACTCGGTCGCCAACGGAGAAACCAGTTACGTCTTCACCTACGTCTACTACTTCCCCTGAAAATTCTCCCCCTGGAGAAAAAGGAAGGGGGGGCTTGAACTGATACTTGCCTTGAATCATAAGGAGATCTGGGAAATTTACCGCACAAGCCATTATTTTGATCTGCACCTCATTGCCTTTTGGTGCTCTCAAATCAATTTCCTCAAAGCTCACGGTGGAGATGTCTTCGCTTATTTCGTGGCATATTACTGATTTCATAACGTCGAGTTCTTTAAAAACTGATAATTTAGCATAATCTTGGTACTCTGTTCGGCGTTAAATCGGTAGGAGAGATCATTGATTGAAGGCATCAGCCATGAGCTTGTTTCGGCCTGGCTAAAAAATCAAATACCTGAGCTCTCCATGCCGCTGTCTTTTTCTTTGATAGCTGGAGGTCATTCCAATCTTACTTTTCATTGCGAAGATAGCGCTGGGCGCTCTGTTGTGTTGCGACGTCCTCCGCTTGGCGAGATTCTCAATTCTGCGCATGATATGGCCAGAGAACACAAAATCATTTCATCTCTCAGAAGCAGCGCCGTTCCGGTACCTGAAACTCTCGGACTGTGCAAAGATCACTCGATTAATGGCGCGGTTTTTTATGTAATGGGTTTTGTGGACGGCGATGTCCTAAACGATTCGATTATTGCGTCTTCTCTATGTGAACAGGACAAACAATCAATAAGCAAAGACGTTGTTGAAATCCTATGTTCTTTGCATTCAATTAATCCTGATGATATCGGGTTAGGGGATCTTGGAAGGAAGGAAGGTTACCTCAGCCGACAAATAAAAAGATGGGTCTCTCAGTGGAACGCCTCGAAAACTCACGAGATTCCAGAGATGGAAGAAAGCTGTGAGCTTTTGCGTCAAAACTTGCCAGAGCAAATTGGCTCGGCCATAGTCCATGGCGATTTTAGACTCGGAAATATGATAGTTGCCGGTGGCCGCGTCCGAGCAGTTTTGGACTGGGAGCTCTGCACTTTGGGTGATCCTCTAGCGGATCTAGGCTACGTTCTAAATAACTGGCAAACCCTTGACGAGGTTCCAGAGCCCGGAGAAGGAGATCAAGCTCCAACAGCTGTGGGGGGGTTCTTCTCACGTGACGAATTCCTTGACGTTTATGCCAATAAAACTGGACGGGATCTCTGCGAAATTAACTATTACCGAGCATTTTCTCATTGGCGCCTAGCAGCTATCGGACAAGGTGTTTACAAGAGATATCTAGTTGGTGCTATGGGAAGTGAGCGAGACGTGGATTTAGAGAAACAAAAAGACAGCGTACATCGAAGAGCAGCGGCAGCACTGGAGCTTTTGTCAAAAACTTAATGTATCACTGTTGGTCGTTGGGAAAAAGATAATAATCTTTTGATCGCGAGAGATCTGATGTCTTGGTTGAAATCCTGATCTGCTATTATTTCTTTATATTTATTCTCCGCTTCTAGCTGATCACCTCGCATTTCGAAGATTGCAGCTAGTTGGAGTTCAAACTGACTTTTTTTTGGTGAGAGCATAATTTGATTTTCGATGCAGCGCTGGCATTGCTTCCACTCTTTTTTTCTCCAAAAAATACTTTTTAGATTGTCGATTAGTCGAACAAGAATCTCTCTTTTTGTTGCCACCCGAAGATGAGTATTGTCGAGCTCCAAGCGTCCTCCGGAAATCTGTTGCAGCAAGGTTTTGCAGTCATGTGTGCTAAGTTCTCTTCCAAAGAATGGATCGATTAGTGATCCGCCATCTTCTTTATATCGCACTAAGAAATGCCCGGGAAAACCAATTCCTTCGACAGGGATATCTAATTCTGCTCCAATTGACATTTGCAGTATCGCGAGGCTGATCGGAATTCCAACGCGGTTGTCTATAACTTTATTTAGGTAACTATTAGCTGGGTCGTAGTAATTGCTTCTGTTTCCAGCAAAACCGGTTTCTTTATAAAAAAAGGAAATCATTGCTTTTGCGCAGGTGATTTCAGGTGTTGACCTTCTGTACCGACTAAAATCCTCGGCAAGAGAATTGATCTTGTCGAGGTAGGGCTGAATACTGGTGTCTTCTCCGATTTCGATGGCCAGCAGGAGCGCTGCTTCTGCTAGCGGAAGGGATGACTCTTGCATTAAAGCTATTTCGTTCAACCTTTGTGAAGAGAATCGATTCGGATCAGTATTCATGTGTCTATTCTCTTTAACCCTTGATGGTTTCTCTGCCCGGCTCTAAAGAATTACCACTCGTCAACATGCATTATGTTTTCGACGTCCGGCCTGTACGCTGGCTTAAAACTAGTTCCTTTAGTATATGCGAGAGGGATCAGAGCTATTTGCATAAATTCATCATAGGGAATACCTATGAGTTCAGCTATTTCCTGTTCATGCATCAGATGCAAGGTAGTCCAAGCAGTTCCAATCCCTCTCGCTCTAGCAGCGAGCATGAAGCTCCAAGCGGCTGGTATTATAGAGCCAAATAGAGCTGATTGAGCTAAGACGTTGTTACTTTCAGCGTTGTCTGTTCTGCCTGCGATGCATGGAATCATCATGACTGGTACCTTTCCCATATTTTCGCCCAGATAATCTGCTGAGGAGGCAGAACGCTCCTGACTGTTGGTCAAATCTTTGTCCCCAGATTCCGAGTGGAGTTTGTGAATAGCCATGGGCATTTCCTTGTAGAGGCTGAATGCTTGACGATAAAGCTCTCCAATTTTCTCTCTTTTTTCTGAATCCGTGACGAACACGAATTGCCAGCTTTGGGAGTTTGATCCGGTCGGTGCTTGCACAGCCAACTCCATACATTCTTTAACAACGTCCATCGATAGCGGTCGCTCAAAGTCGAGTCGTTTTCTAACCGCTCTGGTTGTGCTTAACAGCTCATCATTGGAAAGGCCTAATTGCGCGTGATTCATTTCTCTCTCCTTTTTACCAAGTTGCTATTTCACGTTCTATTTGATCGCCATAAAGAGCGATCGCGTCCTCTTGTCGACGCGGCAGACTATATGATGGGAAAAGGTCTTCAGAAGGCTCATAATCTTTCAGGACTTGTCTTGCGACGGTTACTTTGTGCACCTCTGTTGGTCCATCAGCAAGCCCCATCGCATATGAGCCGATGAGCATCGAAGTAAAAGGCATCTCATTTGAAATTCCGAGTGAACCGTGAATATGAAGGGCTCTGGATACTACGTCGTGATAGACTTTTGGCATAGCGGCTTTGATTGCAGCAATATCTTTTCTCACTTTAAGGTAGTCATTATACTGATCAATCCTCCAAGCGGTTCTTAGCACCAACAACCTGAACTGTTCCATCTCTATCCAAGAGTCCGCAATTTTTTCTTGCACCATTTGTTTATCAGCCAGAATTTCTCCCTTCGTCTGCCTTGAAAGGGCCCTTTCGCACATCATATCGAAAGCCTTTTTGATTTGACCTAAGGTTCTCATGGCGTGGTGTATTCTGCCTCCGCCTAAGCGGGTTTGCGCAACTGCGAAGGCTTGGCCTCTGGGACCAAGCATATTTGTTTTTGGGACACGCACATTCTCATATCTAATATAACCATGCGAACCCTTTCCTGGCGCTTCAGTGCCGACACCAACATTTCTTAATATATTTATTCCTGGAGTTTCTGCCGGAACAATGAATTGGCTCATTCTCTGATGAGGAGCCGCTTCCGGATCAGTGACTACCATGACTATTAAAAAGGAGGCATGTCTCGCATTAGAGGAGTACCATTTCTCCCCATTAATTACATAATCATCTCCGTCCTCAACCGCCATACACTTAAACATGGTCGGGTCTGCCCCTGCATGTGGCTCAGTCATCGAGAAACATGAGACAATTTCTCCATCGAGCAGTGGCTTGAGATATTTCTCTTTATGTTCCTCTGTTCCGTAATGAGCTAGAATCTCTGCATTGCCGGAGTCAGGTGCCTGGCATCCGAACACAATCGGAGCAAAACGCGAGGTTCCGAGAATTTCATTCAGTAAAGCAAGTTTTAGTTGGCCGTAACCCGGACCTCCGAGATCGGGGCCCAGATGACACGCCCACAGACCTCTGTCTTTCACTTCATCTTGGAGAGGGCGCACCAGCTTGATGAAATCAGGGTCATTCACCATATAACTCTCATTCAAAACCAGATCGAGAGGCGCGACTTTTTTCTCTACGAATTCGCCTGCCCAATCTAAAACACTCTGAAACTCTGGATCTGTATCAAAACCCCAACTCATTAGCTTACCTCTCTGTAGTATGTTTTTTTCTTTATGTAGAACCCTTCGTAAACGTAACATGTTTACCAGATATTTTCTCGGACCGTTCTTTTTTCTCTCGCTTTCGATTTTGTTGGTCTTCTTTAGCTTCCTCGCCGACATGGGTCTCTTTTCGCTGCGCTGCGAGATTAATTTGCTTTTGTCGCTCCCTAAATCTCGATCGATCGTAATCTGTCTTTGTCTCTATGCAGTAAGGACAACTAACCCCTTTTGTGAAATCTTGGCTTAGCTTATCTTCTTCGCTTATTGGCGTTCGGCAGGCATGACACTGATCATATGAGCCCTCTTGAAGATTCTGATCAACGGTAACTCTATTGTCGAAAACAAAACACTCTCCGTTCCAAAGAGATTTCTCCGTTGGAACTTCCTCTAGATACTTAAGTATGCCCCCCTCTAAGTGAAATACGTTTTCAAAACCGTTTTCCTTCAAGAAAGATGTGGACTTTTCGCAACGTATACCCCCTGTGCAAAACATCGCTATTTTTTTATTGGTTTTGTCGCTCAAATATCGCCTCGCGAAATTTGGAAATTCTCTAAATGTTTTTGTCCTCGGATTAATCGCCTCTGGAAACGTGCCAACTTTAATTTCATATTCATTTCGAGTATCGATTAAAATTACGTCCGGATCCGAAATCATCTTGTTCCAGTCTTCAGGCTTGATATAGGTCCCAGCAGAGGCAAGAGGATTAATATCAGGTAACCCCATGGTGACTATTTCGTCTTTTATTTTTACTTTTCTTCGTAAGAATGGTTGTTGGCTTGTTATTGATTTTTTAATCGAAAGTTTTTTAAACCCCTTCTGTGAGAGGAAGACTAAAAAATCATTAATGCTGGTTTCACACCCAGCTACTGTACCATTGATACCCTCTCTTGCGATTAAAATAGTCCCTCGAATCGATTTTGTTTCAAGAATATCATCCGTTTCTTTTTGCAGGCTCTCTAAATCATCCGTTTTTCTGAACTGGTAGATAGCACATACGTGGAACCTCTTGTGGCCTTCCAATTGAATTACCTTTATCTGCTTTTTTTATAACTACTTGGTAGTATATTATCATTCGCTCCGTTGTGAATAACCCTTATTAAGGAGAAAAGCATGGCTATAGACCCTAATGCTGTTGGCCAAAAAGGACAGCCATCTAAGCGAAGTTGGAACTCAAAAGATGCGCTGCTCTATGCCGTTGGAATTGGTGCCGGTACTGATGAGTTGCAATACACAACGGAGAATACTAAAGATATTCCGCAAAAGGTTTTCCCTACATTTGCAGTGATTATAGGAGGGGGTGGTATCCCAATGAAAGAGGTGGGATCTTTTAACCCTGCTCTAATGGTTCACGGAGAACAGGGGATTGAATTATTGGGTGAGATCCCGCCTGACGGTGAGATTGAGAGTGTTGGAGAATGCAGCGCAATATGGGACAAGGGCTCTGCTGCAGTGCTAGAGTTTACCTCCGAATCTCGTAACGTTGCGACTGGACAGCTCCTTTTGCGTACAAAGACGTCGCTTTTTTGTCGCGGGGAAGGTGGCTGGGGAGGTGATCGTGGCCCATCAGACAAACTCGAATTTCCGGACAGATCTCCTGACAAGAAGCTCACATATTCAACCCGGGAAGATCAAGCGCTGACATATCGGCTATCGGGAGATCGAAACCCTCTTCACTCTGATCCATCTTTTGCAGCTTTGGGCGGATTTGATAAGCCTATTCTTCATGGTTTGTGTACATATGGTATGACTGGAAGAGCGCTGCTTCACGGGCTGTGTGAGGGCGATGCAGCTCGCTTCCTTTCGATGAACGCAAGATTTTCAAAACCAGTGATTCCTGGAGACTCGCTTACAATTTCTATGTGGATCGATGGACAAAAAGCGCTCTTTCGTACCGAAAACCAGAATAACGAAATTGTGATTGATCAAGGAGAATTTAGTTTTTCCTGAAATTATTGTAACGAGGCTCTGATCTAGGTGGACGAACCAAGTCCCTTAGTTAAAGTCTAATTCATCTTCTGACAAAAGAGTGATTTGCATGAGTGAAAATAATGTTTGGATTTCGGGCATCGTGGCGAGCGTGCTGTTCGGCTTTTTGCTAGCCTGGGCTGGTAGCGACGGGAGCTCGCAAGTTTATGGTTTGCCTCTTTTTTCGATTTCCGTAATCTTTGCTTTTCTCATTCAGTGGATTTTCTTCGTTCCTTCTTTCCTTTTTCAGACAGAGAAGTATTTTGACCTTACAGGAAGTTTAACGTACATCTCCATAATTATTTTTGCTCTGATAATGTCGAATGATCTGGACTTGCGAAAACTTGCGATAGGACTTCTTGTTTTTTTGTGGGCATGTCGGCTGGGAGTGTTTCTGTTTTCTAGAATAAGATTAGCTGGAGAAGATTCAAGATTTAAGGTCATAAAAACAAATTCCCTACAATTTTTGATGACTTGGTCTCTTCAGGGGCTTTGGATTTGTGTTACTTCTGGTCCCGCTCTGGCAGCCATTACCTCTGATAAGCAACTTCCCTTAGACCTTTTCTTTTTCGCGGGTTCCATACTGTGGTTAGTTGGTTTCTTTGTTGAAGTATTGGCTGATCATCAGAAATCTCAATTTAATCGGGAACCGGCGAATTCTGGAAAATTTGTTCGGACAGGCTTGTGGGCCTGGTCCAGGCATCCTAATTACTTTGGTGAAATCATGCTTTGGGCAGGACTAGCAATAGTTGCTATGCCTGTCCTCGAGGGTTGGCAACACTTGACTCTTATTTCACCAATTTTCGTTTTTCTGCTTCTTACTAGGATTTCAGGTATCAATCTCCTTGAAAGGCAGGCGGATTCAAGGTGGGGAGACGATCCTGATTATCAGGACTATAAGGCTTCAACAAACGCTTTGGTAATCTGGCCATTCAGGTAATCAGTTAATGTTGAGACGACGTAACTTTTCCTCAGCGATCTCGCTGGGACCGCATATAAGTTCGTTGTAACATTTAGCTTTGTGGATTTATGACCATCTTCCCAATAGCTTTTCTCTCGAGAATTTGTTGCATTGCGGAGGGCGCGTCTTTTAATTTGAAGATTTGGCCCTCTCTAGGCTTGATCTTGCCGCTATGAATCCAGCCCATTAAGTGAGAAATCACTTCTTTAACAGTGCCTGGATTCTGAGCGATGTGCCCGCCCCAGTTTACACCAATTACAGAACATCGCTTAAGTAAAGTGAGATTTGCTGGGAAAGAGGGTATCTGGCCAGACGCAAAACCTACCACGAGAAACCTCCCTCCCGGCCCCAGTGATCTTAAAGATGGTTCAGCATATTTTCCTCCTACCGGGTCATAAACTACATCTAAAGGCGCCGAACCCAGAATTCCTCTGACATCACTTCTCCAATCTTCTTTTTCATAATCCACCACAAAATCCGCGCCGGCTAGGTTGCATGCCTCTCTTTTTTCTTCAGTAGAGGCTGCTGCTATTACTGTGGCTCCAAGTGCTTTTGCGCAATCGATTGCTGCAAGTCCTACGCCTCCGCTTGCGCCAAGAATAAGGACCGTTTCTCCTTGTCTAAGCTGACCGCAGTACTTGTAACCGTAAAGAGCAGTACAGTAGTTAACAAGAAATCCGGCCGCTGCATTGAAGTGAAAGGAATCTGGAATTGGAACACAGTTGCTCGCATCTACAACAGCAAACTCTGCTAATCCCCCTGAGCTTGAGGTTGCCAAGATTCTTTGCCCGACCTTTAAATTTGTTTGGGTTTCACCGGTTGCGATAATTGTTCCTGAAATTTCACTCCCGGGCACGTAGGGCAACTTAGGTTTTATTTGATATTTTCCAGCAACCATTAATGCATCGACATACCCGATACCAGCAGCTTCTATCTTCATTAAAATTTGATTACCTGATGGTGAGGGGTTTTCAACTTCTTTGAATTTTAACCCAATAGGGCCTGAATAATTTTCACAAACAAGAGCTTTCATTTATTTTCCAGAAACGTTGATGAACTGGCAAAATGATAGGGTACATTATCTCTATTAGCCAGAGCACTAATATGGTGTTTTGACGATAAGCGGAAGAGAAAAGAAGGAGTTTTTTTATGGGCATCAAATCTCGCTTAAAAAAAGGGGAGCGTCTTTCTGTCCCAGGCATTTACGATCCATTTTCGGCACTCGTTTGTGAGAATCAAAATTTTGATATCTTATATATGTCGGGATATGGGGTAAGTGCCTCGCTTTTGGGACTTCCCGACGCGGGATTTGTCTCCTTCAGCCAAATGAATGATCGATTGAGAGCCATCGCTAATGTAACTACCTCCTCGATCATTGCTGATGGAGACACTGGCTTTGGAGGACTTGCAAACGTGGAGCAAACAGTCGCCGGTTACGAGCAGTCTGGAGCAGATGCGATTCAGCTGGAAGATCAGGAGTTCCCTAAACGATGCGGCCATACCCGAAATCGGAAGGTTATTTCAAAAATAGAGATGGTTGAGAAAATTCGTGTAGCAAAAGAATCGAGAGCTTCTGACGACTTTCTCATAATTGCAAGAACGGATTCGCTGGGTATTGAAGGCATCGATAATGCTTGTCGGCGGGGTAATGATTACATAGAAGCAGGGGCGGATATTTTGTTTATCGAATCCCCAGACAATGAATCGCAACTTGAGCTAATTTGTAATCGCTTCGACTCGATCCCACTTGTCGCAAATATGGTCACTGGCGGTAGCACGCCGATTTTTAGTGACGCGCATCTATTCGAGCTGGGTTTTTCAATCGTATTGCACCCAACATACTTGTTGGGCGCGGTTTATAATTCACTCTCTTCGGCAGCGAGGAATCTTAAGAAAGAATCACCCGAAGAGGTAGCTGATCTGGGAGACCTTAATCGTCTGCTAGGTTTTGAACATATTTGGGAGTTAGATGAAAGACTTCGCTCATAAAGATGAAAATTAGAATTTAGGGGTTAAATTGATTCTTTTTTCGGAAAAAAAGAAAAGAGCTTGAGTCACCTCACCAAAAAACGAACAATAAGGCTTCAGAGGTGTATTTATGTTCTATCCTCGTAAATTTGTCGCAGTGCTTACATTTTTTTTCTGTGTAGGTTTGGATATTTAATAGAATTCAAGGAAATATCATGGCAATCGGAATCGGTATGGGAACCTCAGTTTTTCCTTTTGATGAGGCAAGAGATTACTTCAATTGGGTAGANAAATGCGAAGCGGGGAAAGTNGATTCGATATGGCAGACTGATCGTTTGGTTTCAAAGGAGTCTATGCTTGAGTGCCTTTCAGCCATGGCAATTTTGGCTGGTTATACTGAGTCGATTAGGTTTGGGATGAATGTTGCTTCGATAGCTATTCGTGACCCTCTTGTCACTGCTAAGCAATGCGCTACGATTGACTATATCAGTGGGGGGCGACTATTGCCTGCTTTTGGATTGGGGAGCAAGATTTCTCGCGATTACACTGCTACCAACATTTCGACGAAAGGACGAGGAAAGAGAGCCGATGAGGCTTTAGAGATTGTGTCTAGGCTTTGGTCCGAGGATTCGGTTTCTTTTCAAGGGGAGCACTTTTCTTATAGAGACGCTGTAATAAATCCAAAACCAGTCAACGCCTCTATTCCTCTCTGGATAGGCGGGTCAAGTCAGATAGCAGTGAAGAGGACCGCGAGGATTGGAACAGGCTGGCTGGGCGGAATTGATTCCCCAGAGACTGCAGGTGCAGTAGTTTCTGGTGTCAAAGAGGCTCTAAAAAATACAGAACGAAAAATTGATGACTATCATTACGGCGCAACGCTCCTTTTTAGATTTGGGAATAAAGATGATCGATCTGTACTGTCCACCACAAAGGGGATAACTGCTCGAATGGGAAAAAATGCGGGAAGATATTATGTGGTTGGAGAAACTTTCCAAATTATCGAGAGAATCAAAGAATTTATAGATGTGGGTTGTCAGAAGTTTGTCATGCTACCTATGGCCTCGGGCACCAAAGAGGTCATGGAACAGACTCGATTATGTATTGATGAGATTATTCCTGAATTTAGCTAGTGTAAGGCTAAAATAAAGAGTTTCTTTTATGAAAACAGGGTTTTTTAAAGAAAATTCCTCTCAAGAATACGTTATTTTGCTGGAAGGAAAAGAAATTGCGAGATATACCAGCATCAAAGAGTTTGTTTACGAGCACGCTCAGCTCTTGGAGAGTCTTCAAGATGCGCAAGACGAGCTCTTGGAAAGCTATTATAAGGCTCCTGAATAGATTTTTAGACTTGTTCAACACCGATGGAGATTGTCGTTCCCTCTATGGATAAGGGGTATTTTTTTATTTCCTCGTTTGCCGGCGCAGTTAGGGCTTGGCCCGTTTTTAAACAGAATTCTGCGCCATGGTAGGGACAGATAATTTTACTGTTGTATATGTAGCCCCCCTCTAGAGCGAGAGTCGCATGTGAGCAATAATACGAGATTGCATAATAATCCTCATTTTCTCGACATATTAAAATTTCTTCCTCATCTAAGGACACGTGCAGTTGGTCATTATTTGATAGCTCCGATTTGTCAGCAACTGGGTGAAATTTTAGGTTCATATTTTATCAACGTTTATCGAGCGTTTGGCACTTGTTGGCGACCTAATAATACAAAAAGATAATTCCAACGCAACAGATCATGCGATAGAGTTAAGGGTTGGAATAGGAGTTTCTTTGAGCAAAAGGTTTTCACAAGCAGTCATTGCTCGCAGATGGTTGGTAATTTTCACAACACTTTTAATATGTCTTCCACTCGGTTTCGGAGTTAAATTCTTGACGATCTCTCAAGAATCGAGGGACATGTTTGGCCCAAAAAATCCCCAATTACGGGCTTTTGAGGAGCTCGAACAGACTTTTACTCGAGTAGAAAATATTTTTTTCGTCCTTGCACCTAAAGAAGGTGACATCTTTACTCCTGAGACTCTTTTAGTAATTGAAAATCTCACAGAGGAGGCCTGGACAACCGAATATGTTAATAGAGTCGATTCAGTAACCAATTATCAGCATACCGTAGCAGATCATGATGATCTTCTAGTCGATAAGCTAGTTCCATCGGCAGACAATCTGTCGGTTCAGGATTTAGATCGCATTCGTACTATTGCTCTTAATGAGGCTTTAATCCTCAATCGCCTTGTTTCCGAAGATGGTCGAGTTGCAGGTATTAATATTGATTTGCACTTTGATGGGGAAAAAGACCAAGCTGTCAAG
The DNA here is from genome assembly GCA_002711495.1 of Gammaproteobacteria bacterium. Classification (GTDB taxonomy): domain Bacteria; phylum Pseudomonadota; class Gammaproteobacteria; order Pseudomonadales; family Azotimanducaceae; genus UBA9659. The sequence continues at coordinate 37,376 of PARM01000006.1, read as the reverse complement.
AAAGCAAATTGGGCGTGGGCTAAAAAAGACCAATTGATCCGGGATTATGATTGGTTAAATGTCTACGTCACCGGATCTACCATTATTAGCGCGAGTTTTGCTGAAACCGGTCTACGAGACCTGAAAACTCAAACTCCGTTAATGTATATTTTTGTGATTACGCTTATGGTTATCCTTTTGCGAGCTATCTCCGGCGTAATTGCGATCGTAGTCACGACCTTTTTAACCCTTGTATCGGCGATGGGTTTGGCAGGGTGGTTGGGGCTCTCCCTTACTCCAATTTCTTCAAATATTCCCGTAATTATATTAACGGTGGTTGTCGCTCACGGCATTCATCTTATGGTCGCCTATTATCAAGGGCTCAGAAAAGGGTCAGATAAAAATACTGCCTTGATGGAATCGATAATAGCGAACCTTCAGCCAATCTTTCTAACAAGCGTCTCTACGGCAATTGGTTTTTTTAGTTTGAATGTTTTAGCAGATGTGCCTCCAATTCAACAAATTGGAAACATAGTGGGTTTCGCGGTCTGCCTGGCTTTTTTCTTGTCTCTAACTTTCTTACCCGCGTTCACCTCCGTATTACCAAATCGAGTCGGCTCGAGTTCATCTCGTTCGGAATCTTTCATGGAAACTTTTGCTGACTGGGTGATAAGAAATCGAAATGGTTTACTTTTCTGGACCACTTTGACAGCGATTTTTTTGATGTCATTAGCCCCTTTGAATGTCGTAAGTGATCAATTTAGTAAATACTTTGCTGAAGGCACCCCAATAAGGACTGATACTGATTTTACTGATGAAAATCTAGGGGGATTGTATCGAATTGAATATTCTCTTGATACGAAGAAATCGCAGGGCGTGACCGATCCTGAATATCTCAATACGGTAGAGAAATTTGCTCAATGGTATCGAGAGCAAGAGCACGTCACACACGTGAATACTTATACCGACGTCTTAAAGCAGTTAAATCAGCGATTAAACAGTAATCAGAAAGAATATTACAAAGTACCAGAAACAAAAGAATTGTCGTCTCAGTATTTGCTTCTTTATGAGTTATCTCTTCCCTTGGGTCTTGATCTCAACAACATGCTTAGCTTCGATAAGTCTGCATCTCGAATGATAGTTTCGCTCCCCAGTCTTAAGACTTACGAGTTCATTGAAATACAAGAGAAGGCAAAAAATTGGTTAAAAGAAAACTCGCCCGATCTTTTCCAAGAAGGATCAGCCCTNTCTTTAATGTTCACGCATATCGGCATTCGCNCCATGCTGGGGGGCGTTAAAGGTGCATTCNTAGCGCTTTTTTTGATNACAATTGCNNTNATGATNTCTTTTAGNTCAATAAAAATGGGACTGGTAAGCGTTTTACCAAATCTTCTGCCAGGAGCAACAGGTTTTGGTGTTTGGTATTTNCTTTCAGGTGAAGTAGGGTTTTCTCTTGCGATGGTGCTTGGAATNACTATGGGGATAGTCGTTGATGACACGGTTCATTTTCTAACAAAATATCTTCGCGCTCGAGAAACCAGGTCGCCNGAGGATGCTGTTAGGTATGCGTTCAGNAGCGTTGGAGTNGCTTTAGCTATTACAACTTTGGTTCTTGTAGTGGGTTTTTCGATGCTAGGAATTTCCGATTTCAAGATGAATAGTGATCCTGGTTATATGGTTGGGATCGTCATTACGATCGCCCTGCTATTTGATTTTCTTCTTCTCCCTCCATTCCTGATTAACTTTGATCGGTTTATCTATCGCCACGCAAAAAGCGGTTGATCAAAATCCAAAACGCGTGTCGCTCTCCCTAAAATCGCAACTTCGCGAAACTGGTAGAGCACTGCGGCTGTTGGCGCATAAATTCGGTCATCCAGATAATTCATGGAAAGCACTTGTCGATCACTTTGGGGAATAGTTTCTAAATTCGGCGAGTCCTCTCTATTCAATTCGGTAAAAGAGAAAAAATGAACTGAGGCCACTTCCGAGGGATTACCTACTATTTGATTTTTTTTGAGGTCTGCGAAGATGACGATCGGGGTAATGACGTAGCCGGATCGAGTTACATAATCATCGAGAGTACCTAACACGTCTTCATCTTCGACTTTTATATTTACTTCCTCTTCGAGCTCCCTGAGAGCCGCAGCTATAAATGTTTCATTGTCGTCAACCCTTCCCCCAGGCAAGGCCCACTGTCCGCTATGTTCTTTTAATTTCGATGATCGCCGCGTTACGACTACGGAGGATTCGCCTTCGAATTGGCATATTGTAATTGCAACTGCGGCTTGTTTTTTTCCCTCAGTTGATTGTCGTAAATCTTTAAAGTCACTTAAGTTTGATCGCACATGATTTTTTAACGATGGACGGAAAGAAAAATTAGTTAATCTTCTCATTGGCGTTTTTTGTTTCAGTTAAACCTTATCTGATTGGCCCGTAAGAGCTTTTCCTAAAAACTATCCGCTTCTCAAATCCGGCAGCTCGTAGTTTTCTTCGGCGAGATTGCTACGAATAGTCTTTTTATCTATTTTCCCGGTAGAAGTTAAGGGAAGTTCGTCAACAAATATGACATCGTCCGGAAGTTGCCACTTCGCGAAAATCGTTGAGCAATGCTCTAAGATCAATTCGCTTGTCGTGTTCGCACCTTCTCCTGCGACAACGAGGGCGACTGGTCGTTCGTCCCATTTGGGATGAGGGTGAGCCACTACAGCTGCTTGTCGAACTCCTTCGAGCGCGACGATATGGTTTTCAAGATCAACTGATGAAATCCACTCTCCCCCAGATTTGATAAGATCTTTTGACCTGTCAGCAATGATCAAATACTGCTCAGAATCGATTTTCGCAATGTCACCTGTGATTAACCATTCGCCATGGAATTTATCCGGCTGCTCATCTTTGTAATATTCTGAGCAAATCCAAGGTCCCTTGATTAATAATTCTCCAACGCTCTCGCCGTCGTGTGGAACGGGCTTCCAGTTTTCGTCAACAATTTCCATTTCTAATCCAGGCATCAAAAGGCCGGCTTTCCCCGTGTTCGCAAACTGTTCCTCTTCGCTGATCGTTAGGTGAGATCTCTTTGCGACTTTTCTTGAGAGGGTCCCGAGCGGGTTAGTTTCGGTCATCCCCCATCCCTGAACCATCTCAATTCCTAATTCATCTGCGTACCAACGCATAAGGGATATTGGNGGNGAGCTTCCTCCGCATGTGAGTCGGCTNAGGTTGCTTAAGTCGTATTTCTCTGGACTCGCTTCGAGNACCGCTTTNACGCCTTGCCAGATAGTGGGAACGCCAGCCGATATCGTTACNTCTTCATCGCTCATGAGTTGCACTAACCGCTCTGGNTCCATGTAGCGATGGGGCATTACTTGCTTACACCCTAGCATNGANGCAGAAAATGGCAGCCCCCAGCCCATCGCATGAAACATNGGAACGATNCCACAGACGGCATCAACNGCGGAGAGGCTCATAGAGTCTGTCATTGATTGGGTNATGGTATGAAGATAAGTAGATCTGTTCGTATACATNACACCCTTGGGCTTTCCNGTGGTGCCNCTTGTGTAGCAAAGACCCATGGGAGCATTTTCATCCAAGTTTGGCCATGTGAATTCCTCTGAATGTTCTTGAATGAATTTTTCATAATCAATTTGGTTTTTCTTTTCTGGCTTCGTATTCTCACCTTCNCTACAGATGACCAATAACTCTACGGTAGAGGTTTTGGAAAGTATCGGTTCTATTAACGGCAAAAGGTCTTCGTCTACAAATATGATTCTATTCTCTGCATGATTAATAATGTAGGTGAGATCATGAGGAGACAGCCTTATGTTGAGAGTGTGAAGGACACACCCCATTGATGGGATGGCTTGATACAGTTCTAAGTGTCTGTAATTGTTCCACATAAAGCTACCAATTCGGTCGCCTTCCTTAATTCCAAATTCATTTAGCGCATTTGCTAATTTCCTCACTCTTTGTGANGTGGTTTTTAAGGTTTGGCGATGNGTGCCATTATTACGAAGTGTGACAATTTCTACATTNGGATCGAGGATGGCTCCGCGATGCAGGATCCTAGACATTAGTAGGGGTGTTTGCTGCATTGTCATTTTTCTGACCTTTCAAGCTTTAAAAACATGAACCTTAACTTTATCTGATAGAGATAAAAAGTTCATTATCAACGAGAAGGGTATGGGGGGAGTAGAAGCACTCAAATATCTTCTCGTTTATTTCTCTTTCTCAGTGCGTCTAATGAGAAGACAGTGAGCGCGATCCAAATAAATCCAAAAGCAATGCCCCTTTCCAAATTGAACGGCTCGAGAAAAAAGAAAATCGCAATTAGTAGAGATATTGTCGGCGCGATATATTGAAGCATCCCGATTGTCGTAAGGTTTAGTCGTGATACAGCGGCAGTGAAAAAGAGCAGAGGAAAAACGGTTACCAGGCCTCCAAAACATAGNAAGNCATCTGTGGTTNGGTCTATACCAAAACGAAGGTNACCCAGTGTCCCTGACCAGANGATAAACGCAAGCGCAAAGGGAANNGCGAATANAGTCTCAANAGCGAGNCCGGCGATNGGNTCAATTGANAGGGTTTTCCNNATTAAGCCGTAGAGTCCAAAACTGAAAGCAAGGCTAAGNGNAATCCAGGGAACCTTGCCAAATANTAATANCTGNAAGCTTATTCCTANGCCNGCAATAANNACNGCTAGCCATTGCANCNTCCCNAGNGATTCTTTTAAAAAAACCANCCCAAGNAATACACTNACAATTGGGTTTATAAAGTAACCCAAAGCGGTTTCAGTAATATTGTCGTTGATTACGGCAAATGTAAAAACTAGCCAGTTCACTGCAATGAGAATTGAGGAGGCTAAAAGTTTGGGAATTTGCGAAGGCTTTGGAATTACCAGATGAGCTTTTTTTCTTATAAGAAGTATTAAAAAAAGAAGAATCGCTGCCCAGATTATTCTATGACTAAGTATCTCTAGCGGTGGCACATGGTCGATAGGCAGGTAGTAGAGTGGCACGAGCCCCCAGAAAACAACCGCTGTCAAGGCGAAATAAAGCCCTTTTTTCTTTTCGAGCAGGTCCAGGCTTTCTTTTTGTTCTAAGGGGTTCAATGTGCGCAAAATAATGACTAAGTTTTTAACTAACGATGAGAATCTCGCCCGAGGCTCTAACAGGGCGTCTTAAAAATTTGGTGACCAATTTTACGTTTTCGAATTTCTGTTCGCAGTTCTGAGACAAATCGGTGAACGGAGGGCGACAAGGATCAGCGATCAGCACTCGGCGAACTCCAGCTCTTTTTGCGCGACCTATTAATCGAAGCAGTTGTTCAGCCATCTCGTCCCAAAAGCAGATATCCGCGCCTAAAATAATATCGAATTGACTTAGATATTCGACGGTGAGTTGATTGAAGTTTTTCTTTTCCGCGAACATTTTTTGTCCGTTTACCTCCGCATGTAACCGCAGATATGGCAAAACGTTTTTGTCAGCATCTATACCGTGCGCTGTGTTTCCGAATTCCCTTGCACAGAATAACCCTAACAGGCCCCATCCACACCCAATTTCAAGAACTTTGTATTTTTTAGGTATTCGGTGCTTTTTCAGGTAGCTCATGATCAAAAAGCTCGAGTTCCAAAATTTGTTGCCATGGATTTCAGCGACGTAGCCCTCTTTTTTTAGTTGTCTTACTCTAGCGTGATTAGAGTTAAGAATCTTTAAGCCAAAGGCTTGTCGGTAATTTCGCTGAGTCATAGATGTTGGTCTTGGTAAAAAAGGTAGACCAGTGTAACAGTAGAATCGCTACTTCACATCAGTTTCTGCGGGGAAGAAAGCATCACGGCCTTTTTGATAATTAAAGAAACTTTGACCAGGGTTTCTGTTTATCAGCGGGCGTTCATACATTGGATGATGGAGGCTTCGAACCTCATGCTCGATCTCGAACAGGAAACGCTTCGTCTTCGGATCGATGATCTTTGTAAATCGGTATTGGTTTTGATCAGTTTCGTCCGTAATTAGGTTATTTGATTCAAGGAAACTGTGGGGTCCTGAAAAGTTAGAAACATAGATAGCGATGTGATGGCCGTCGTAGTTTGAGTTGAATTTTTTTACCTCTTTATAATTTAGGAATTGATCCCTCCCTATGAATATCGAGCAACTGTTATTTTTTCTTTCCGACCTGCAACCAAGGACTAGCTCATAGAAAGACGAAATTCCCTTAACTGTTCCAGCAGGAACTTCAAATTCTACGTAGGGGATACCAAGTTCCATCTCATTGATTGTTCCCCTCTCAAAGCACTTCAATCTATTCCCCCATGGGCAGGTTACGGATATGTGATGCTTATGCCGGCTGAATTTGAAACGCGTTCTGTATAGGAGCGAATTTGTTTTACTCAAGCGAGTCTCTAATTCTGATAACTTAGGCACTACGACACCGACGTGCCCGCGAAGAATCTGAGGTTTCCCAGTAGGAAGATGAAACTGCTGCTTGCCAGCATTGATCCACATATTCCAGGGGCCCCATTCTATATAAGGGTCTCTGGTTAGCCCTAAAACATTGGCATAAAAATAAGTGGCAACAGTTTGGTCTGGAACGAACAGATTTACGTGTTCAAGGGAAATTATGTTTCCCACGTCACCACTGGTCCTGTCGAAATTCTTGGTTTTGGTTTTCTTCATTTTTAGGGTAAAGATAATTTAGACTTTAAAAAAATTCAGTAGTTTTTTGAGTAAAAATTCCTTTTTGACATTGTTCACAAGCCTATGAAAGCCCCTCCATTCCTTTCGCAGAGCTCTCGCATAGCAAGCGCAAATCTCATCCTTGAAGATTCAAAACCCGTTCTAAAGCCAATTGCGTTTATAGTAACGAGTCTCTTACCATCACGAGCTACTACGTTGATGTTNTCAACAAACTTTATGAGGCTGTCCACTGTTCTCTCTCCTTGATAATCATCCGCAAAAATCCAGATAGCTATTTTTTTATCAGGCGAATGAAAATTTGTAATTGCTTTTTTTATTCCCTTTTCAGGATTAGATAAAGATTGCTCGGGCCATCTCGCCAGGGCGCTTAAAATTTCTTGCCTGTTTTGAAGGTTTGCTTTATTCCAAACTAAACCCTGATACGGAAACAACAGATCTCCATCTGCATCCATTATTTGAATCCCTTTGAGCGTCGGGTAGCTNATCAATATTTGCTCTACCTTGCTCAGTACATTTAGCCAGTCACTGCGCATACTTCCAGAGGTATCGATAATAAAGATGACGTACTCACTGTCTATCTTAATACCAGCAACTGTATCACTTACTGAGCTTTCACCTGCTTGAAGAGTCTCAATTTTCTGTTTTATTTCCTCTTCCTGTCTGAGAAGTTCTTGTTTTTGTAAATCTACTTGCGATATTTCTTGAGAAAGTTTTTTTTCTCGTTCCGTTGCACTCTTCAAGTTTTGAGCGATCCTCAACGATTCCAATTCCTGATTTTTCTTGATTCGCTCTAATCTGATGAGGTTCTTCTCCAAAGACTGATTTTCTTCCAACAATTTGGTTAATTTCCTTTCAATGTCATTGAGATCTGGCGATGGCGTTGAGATTGAAGGAGAAAAAGCTCTTACAAGAACCAGCATTAAAAGGATAGCTCCAAACCCACAGCTTATGACATCCAAAAAAGAGAGGCTAATGCCCTCTAACGAGCGTTTCTTCCTCACCGCGGCCAGTCCTTTTGGGGTTGAATAAAACTTCCACCCGTCTTGTCGGCTAACTCCCAATACTCGATTGGCGCGTATGGATCGGCTTCCATCGGAAAAAGTATAATATTGATCGGAGGCACTTTCTTTGGAAGGGAGGAAACGCTTTTTCTGAAATATTCTCGGCGATCTTGCGAGGATACCGTATAGTTTTTAGGAATATTTTTGTTCATAGTAGGCAAGCTATCTACCAACAAGTAGACGTTATCGGGCATTGGTGAAAGCGAGGATAAAACGGAAAAAGCTTGGTATAAAGAAGTTCCTCCAGCGGGAGCAGTTTTTTTTAAAGTAGCCTGTATTTTTTCTCGGATTTCCCCGTCCGATCCCTCTAGNCANGTTTTTGCCGTATCTGGGAGGACATAATTTGCTTTTTCATTGAAAAGCACAACCTGATATTTTGCCTCCTCAGGTATTTTTTCCATAATCCACTCGACGAAGGCTATTCCCCTCTGCCATTTTGGTGAAAGAATTTTTTCTTTCTTCACCATATTCCTTCTTCGAATTATATTTACTAAGTCCTCTGCNAGCATACTGGAAGAAGAGTCAAGGAGTATTAGTATGTGACTCCCACCTAGTCTCATNCCAGTTAGCACCTCCTTGAACCCACCGGCTTGATTCATAGTGGCTTTGAGCTCANTTACTTGCTCCAACTCTTGATCCTCAAGAAAGCCTTGCTTGCTCGCGCCTGNGCTGACTCGTTTTTGAACCTCTTGTAACCTTNGTTTTTTCTCTTGGTTTTNAGCTANTAGATTTTTNACTCTTATCTCAGCGAGTNTAGTAGACGCCATTTTTTTTTGATCATCCAATGCGATTCTGTTCAATCGCTCTGCCTCTGATTTTTCAAGTGCTAAAAGTCTTTTCAGTTTTTGTTCCAGAATTGAAATTTGTTCACTGTTGGCCTGCGGGTTGGAAACAGTATCTGAGGATTCGAAATCTTGGTTATATTGAAGAATTATGACGTAAAGCAGTATCACCGCGCCAAACCCACANGACATGACATCCAAAAAAGATAAAGTAAATAAATTGGATTCTCTTTGTTTAGCCATCCTTGATTTCGGAAATCAAAACTAAAGTTTCGCCGTTAAACTTTAATTNGTCACCTATAGACAACATTCTCTTTGTTTTTAAAGGTTTTTTGTTTAGTTCCCAGTTATCTCCGCTGAAAGGTTCTATGAATAGTTCTGAGTTCAGACGTTCAATTCGTCCGACAGGCTCCTCGCTTTTGTATGGCCCAGTATCAGGATTTACACCCAAATCAAAACACTGGCCGATTGGGAAGGCTCTATCCCTCCAGAGCAAATGAGTTGGTGCCTTGCTTTCTGTTATCTCGGTTTTTTCCTCAAATCGCTCTAGGCTAGCTACTCTGCTGAAGTGNTTTACTTCTGAGCTGTCNAAAGCAAGATCATCTTTTAGGCGATTAATAGATGAAATCACCGCGGAATCCTCAAGCTCTTTAATCTCAGTATTCCTTATTAGCTCTAATGAGTTTTTGATCCCTGGTAATTTCTTGAATCTTGGCGATAACAACACGTCAGTCGACTTCCCAAAGGATTTTTCATTACTGACCATCTCTACGATTCTCTGATAGAGAGGCGCACAACTCTTAACGATGGTTTCCTTTGCTAACGTAAACTCTAGATAACCCTGTTTTGATGCTAATTCAAAACGAGCGACAGCCCCAGTTTCGAATTTAGCAATGAAATTAGGCAGCGCGTCGTAAAGATCTTGTTCTGTCTTCGCGCTATGAAATGGGTCGAACCGGTGCACTCGGATGAATTGATCGGCTATAGTATTCGCCCAGTTGTTAAGAAAGTTATTGTATCCACANTCGTTGATCCTCTTGGCGCTGACCCGCGAGGTAGTTTGTTCTTTTAAAACCTTCGTAAGAGTAATTGAGTGCAGATTCATATCTAGATGAATAATTTCTGAGCACGTATTCACTGATGACGCCTCGAGAATCGATGCGTCGACAAAAGAAGTCAAGGGTATCTCTAACTCCTCACAAATCCCAGCGAGCATGCCTAATTTTTCTTGATCAAAGTCGCTGGGGATGACGACGACTACTCGTTCCGGCTTAACCTGCAACGGATCCCAGATCGCTTTTAGATGCAGGTACGCAAGGTCCGCATTATTTTTAGCATACTTGCAAGTCTGCGGCAGAGCGCTTTGGCTTAACTCNCTCCAGAATCGGTTATTGGTCCACTTTGGTAGGGACCTAAATCTGGCCCTGCCATCTTCGCCCAAGAAAATAGATTCCTCATGGACTACCGCGTAACCTGGACTGGTAAGAATATGGTCTTCATCCAGTGCTATTTGGATCCCTGTATCGTTTATAATGATTATACCTAAACGCATGTTCGCCTATGTTTTTAAATGACTTACTAACCGATCGTCGCAATAGCTTTGAACTTCATGAGTTAATCTTTCTTGAGCNAGTTGTAATTGATGCATTAGAAACATTATCAAAATACTAATGAGGAGCGCGACAAAGGTTGAGTTAAAAGCAACTCCAAGAGACTGGGTGACTGCAGTTATTTCTCCGCCTACTGCCTGATGCGCTTGCCCAAGCGCTTGCCCNATTCCTCTAACGGTACCCAAAAAACCTATCGATGGAATGGCCCAAGCAATGTATCGAATCATCGATAATTCAGAATCAAGCCTTTCTGATTCCGCGTCGCAAACGCTTTGTATTGAGTTAGAAACATCTTGAATGTTTTCTGTTGAACGAAAGCGATGCAGTGCAGTCATCAATGCTCGAGCAATCAGTGAATTCTGACTGGTTTCTGCTAGAGCTTGAATAGGTCTGGCGTATTCTCGGGTATCTTGAGGCAAAATGCTGGTTTCTTCTGAGGCCGAAATAAGATTCAACTGGAGGACTCTGCGTTCATTCATGTTTTGCCAAGCTTTATAGAGCATTAGTGAAATAGCCCAAAACATCAGTATAAAACAGGCCTCTTGTTCAAAGTCTTTCACCACGACGTAAAATGACCTTTCTGGAACAAACTCTGGGTCTTCGAGCATCTGAATTTCCCGGTCCTGCAGAATCGCCGATGCGGTTGGTCGAATAATTCCCAGATAGATTGCATGAACCAATATAATTGCAATAATTAACGATAAAAACTGATATAGGAACTCGAACGGAATTTTNTTATTCATATTNATATCANATATCCCTGGGAAACGCTTTCCCTTGGTCTACCTTTATCACCTCGCTACTTTTAATGTCTGCTTNTGGTTGATTTATTTCGATCTCTTTTATCGTTTCTCTTTTCTGAAGCATCTCTTGGTNTTCTGTGTCGGAATTACCTGTTTTTATCTCTTCTGCAAGTGATAGCTGGCTCAAAAAAAAAAGGGGAATAAGAAATGATTTCACTCTAGATACCTCGCTATTCTGAATCCTACGTCGGCTCGTGGATCCCGACCATAATCTCGGAAGGTAAGTCTCAATGGGCTGAAATTCCCAACAGTATAACTTGATCCTCGAATCACTCTATATCCTCCTTTTTTTGGCCCGGTCGGGTCAACCAATAGATTCATGACCATTTCTGAAGAGTATATGTCATGAACCCACTCAGAGACATTTCCGGCNAAATCGAATATGCCTAGATCGTTTGCGGGAAAGCTTCCAGATGGCGCCGGNCCCCGAAACGTATCATCGTAGTCACTGATGATGTTACCAAAGGCATTTCGCGCAGATATATCAGCAAAATTTCCGAATTTATTAGGCGGCGGCATTTTGTCGCCCCACGGGAAAATTCGCTTAATCCGCTTAGATTCCCTGACCGCCCACGACCATTCTGCTTCGGTTGGTAGCCGATAACCCGTGTCGTTTTGCTCTTTCANTTGCCAAATCCCATTAATTTTTTCGTAGGCTTTTGGAATACCATCTCGNTCGCTTAGCCAATTGCAGAAAAGAATGACTGATTCCCAAGAGACATTTACCACGGGAGTCTCGGGGTCATTCAAAAAGGCCCGACCAAAAGTACCTGAGTTGTGAGATGGATCATACTTTTGGTAATCAGCATTACTTATTTCCTTTGAAGCTAAGAAGAAGTGACGAGTTAGACTGACTCTTTTTTCTATTTCGTTTGCTTTCCTTCCCGGCTCTCTCCTGCCTGCACCCATTTTGAAATCACCGAGACCGATTCTTACTAATCTATTGTTAAGACTCGTATAAATTTCCTTTGGAAGATTATTTCTCCGTGCCTCTGCAAGTGTTATTTTCGGCACATCAATGGCTTGAACTAAATTTGGGTTGGGGATAACGGTTTTTTCAAAATCAGAATAGCCACNTTGAACTATGCGCAGCGCGTGAGGCTTTACTAATAGTCTTATCCTATCGTGACTGCCTGAATATACCTCTCCATCAATCAATACGGTGGCGTCGCGTTGCAAGTTCAGAAGTTCGATATATCCATGCCGCGGCACCAAGTCGAAAACCATTTTTGAGATTCCTTCCGATTCTATACTTATCCGCTTGGATAGAGACTCATACCCAGCCTTTATCGCGGTGACATTGTACTCGGCTGGCGCCAGATCTAGCTCCAATGGAGACTGGCCTCTATAAATACCCTCGATACTTAGATTCGCATTATCTGGTTTGCTTACTATCTCTAGACGCCCTTTTTTTGGAGTTAGCTTTATGACCGGGACCGAAATGTCTTGATTTGCAGTGACTTTCACCTGAATGTAATTTTGTTCAAAACGCGGCAAAGATAGGCTCAGCTCGTGAACGCCTTGACCCAGCTTTATTGTGTTTGGTGTTTCTCCAAGCATCTGGCCATTGGNCGATATTTTGGCCCCTTCTGGGAAAGATGAGATATTTACATGCGCGAATGAGGGAACCATGCTTATATCGAGTTCTTGGGTTTTTCCTTCCCCTAATATTTCTATTTTTTCAGAGTGTTCAATAAAAAGGGGATGACTTACCCTTAGAATTCTTTGACCGGCTTGGATGGGTTTGATTGGCTCCTGGGAGAGACCGATAAATTTTTCGTCTACATAAATACTNGCCCCNGAGAGAAGTTCTGAGTCGTTATAGACTTTTAGCTTTAAAAAGCCNGGCTTTTTTTNCAANTTTATAACGTGGTTTTGGTCAGGTTCATTTGTCACGTCGAATTGATAAGTTAANGGCTGAAAACCTGGAGCAGTCACCCGCACCTCTCGTTTCCCAGGCTTCAGAAAATAAATATTTCCATACTTAGGAGCTATTTTAGGATTGACCATGTCAAGGCTTGCACTGGCTGGGGAGGTGATGAATGATACTGCGCGAGACTGGAGGATGAAATATAACCCGAAAACAGAGAGCACAAGTGTCGCTAATATCACTAGATAAGCAAGCGCTGCTCGNTTATTCACTCCAACCTGGTTGACGGTAGGTCGGTGATATTTTTTTGTTTCCACAACCTTAAAATCGGGATCACTCATCTGACCTGCTCCGTATTAGCGATATAGAATTGATTTTCGGTGGAGCCAGGGAAAATAAGCACTTCTTTTCGAATATCTCTANATCCTGATCTCGACGANGTTACAGTGTANCTGCCGGGGAGGAGATTAATCTCTAATTGTTGAAATTGCCCTAGGGACTTAANTCTTTCAATTATTACTTTTGATTTATTGTCCGATAAAAANAATACGGGAATTTTTATTCTAGCCAACGAGATATAGTTGATTAATTCTTGGATTTTAGCGGCTGTTTCGTCAGATTTTTNTGTCAAATCAGTAAGTTCAGCGACCACCTTTATCGCTCCTGAGAGTTCGGTATCGCTTTTTAGTAGCATAGGGTCTNTGACCACCCGATTCAGAGAGCCAATCANCTCTATTCTTTTATNGATTATCTCTATTTTATTTTTGGGCTGGACAAGGTCGGGCGAGAGCCTTAATGCTGCCAAATATTCCTCTTTTGCCCCCCTCCAGTCAAAAGACAAGATTTTTGCCTCTGCCTTAGCAATATGATCGTCTACGGTTTCGGTTATCTNTTCTTGTTTTACNCTCAGAAANCCGTCTTGATGCCCACGTCGCTCAGGGTATAGTTTTTTAGCTTCCTCGAACCTTCTGANGGCCAGCTGATAGTTNTTCATATCCAATGCTTCCATCCCCGCCGACATTNCCGCTAGATAATCTTGATCTTTTATTTTCGTTTGGATTCTTTTAACTCCAGCAGAGGCAGGCTCCCATGCGGGGTCTAAATCNAATGCNGCTTCGTAAAATTCNAACGATTTTTGAAATTCACCGGTTTTTTCTTCGAGGCTCGCTCGCCTCATATAGTCAAGAACCTCCTCTAGACTTTTTGCCCTTTCCAATAATCTTCCTACTGCGAAATCATCCTGCTTAACTGCGTAAGCTTTTGTAAGGCTGTTTATAGCTGCTGAGTGGTCTCCTTTTTTTAAGGCGACTTTTCCTCTTTCCAAATTATCTTCAAAGATCTTTGGAACGAGCTTTTTTAAAGAATTGAGTTGCTCAGCGGCGAGAGAGTAATTGGTTAGGGCCTCTTCCTGACGGCCCTCGAGGAAAAGAACCTCCGCTGTCTCGAAGGCTTTTTGCGCATTTTCGTAGTCTTTTTCTGCCCACAAACTAACTTGTAAATCGTCGAGATANACCTGCGCCTCTAATATTTCTTTCGCTAATTTTTTTCCGCTCTCGACAAGCAGTTCTCGCTCAGCTTCTTCCCTCGGGCTCAGATTTGTCCTTGATTTATTTTCTTGAACGAGCTTGTCGATAGCAACCTCCTCAGAGAAACGTTGGGTTGTTAGTTCAACATTCTTAAAAATAGACAGAGTCAGCATNAAGCCGACNANGAGGCCACCCAGCAGTATATATTTTCNTCTTGGCCTACTGGTTTTCTGTGTTAACGGAACAACTGCCGACTCCGTCTGGTTTTGTCTAAATTTTACTGCCTCTATGAACTCACTCTTTTTGTTAAAGTGGTCATCGAGAATCAATCTCGTTTCAAAAAGGTTATGTCTTTTGTCTGAGGTGCTGACTTCAAGTAAAGATTTAATTGTTTCTTTTACTTGAGACGACATTCCAACGCTGTATTCCTCTATTTCTGGGTAAGGAGAGCCTGAAATAAAATAGGCTAGTAGACGTCCGATAGAGTAAAAATCTTCTCCCTTCGACGGGAGTGAATGTCTAACAGTTTTTGGACGAAGAAATTCGACTTGTTGTTGATTTGTGTTGAATTCAGACGGCAAACCAAACCCGCTAACCTGAATGTTGCCTCTTTCATCGGTTANTATAACGGAGGGGTTTANAAAACCATGTGCGATGTCCAAACTATGAGAGAAAGCGACTGCATCAAGGACTTGGTCTATTGAGCTCCATTTTATATCCTCAATTTTTATCGGTTCGTAAAGGCCATCTTCTGGTTCTATAATGTAAGGGTAGTTAAGATAAGATCCAAAATCCGTGGCTAAAAGAATATTTGGATGGATCAAACCTCGTATTTCGCCAAGCCTTTTGTAAGTCGAGGATATCTTTTCGGGNGACATCTTTGCATTTAAAAGGGTAAGAGCGAGGGTGCGTCCCGTCTCCAACTCATTTACGAGCCATTTCTGCTTGAGGTCTGTAGCAACTCTCCTTTCTTTGAGCTCGTATGCTTCCTCAAAGATATCGCCCGATACTAANTCTTCCGCCATGGTGTCTCCNAGCTCTGTCNTCTAGTTGGCTAGAGAGCTAATCTCGTCNGCGTAGATTCTTTTGAGAAGCGTTTTCCATTCTTTAAACTGCTGCTCTGCGGAGCCGGAGATTTGTATTGTTTTTCCCTCTATATCTAAGACATAGGGAGTGATTTCACTTGCNAGCGCTTCGTTTAGCTCNCGTAATCGAAGTTCTTGATTTNTGGCTTGAACTCTTTTGCTCAACCCTTGTCGGATNGCCGTGACCCCGCCNATNGCCCCGGTGTAAGCAGCGGCGCTACTTGAACCCTCAGCCGCGATTCCGCCTACGATCATTAGGGCACCCGCAGCAATGCGCCTTCTTGCTTCTTTCTGAAGTTCCCTCAGTCGCAGGGCCTCCGAAAAAGTTGTTCTTCGCCATTCGTCATACGACGCCTGNGTCTCTCTGTAGAACTTATTAAAGTGGGTATCTAAAGTGTCAATGAACAAAAAGTCNAGTTCTTCCAGTTGGGCTACTCTGATCATCATCGGGTCATTGGAGGCAGGCAGTTGTTCAATCCGAAAGCTGCCGTTTTGATCCTCCACTAAATAACCATCAAATTTTTCTGGAGCTAAGTCTCTAGCAAACCTCAATTTCGCAATTTCTTTGATATTGGCNGAGTCCCTTAAACTTAAACTTGTCTTAAACGCCAAAAGTTCGTTTGCAACTTCGTTATATAAATCTTGAAAAGGATCTTCTGTTGGATTCTCGTAGCCGAGGCCTGTCGCTCTGTCTTCAAATATTCTATCTATCCACTTATTTTTTTTTGAATCAATCGCGGTGATTTTTANCCGCAGCATTTCTCCGTCNGATGAAAGAATTTTACCGCTTATCTCAATGTGTGAGGACTCCGTTGAATTCGGAAGGACTCGCACCGCACCCCAGTTACCAGTGTTTTCCAGAGTATTTTTCAAATGATAGGCTATGTANCTTGACTCAGCTCTTCTTACATCGGGAACGACCAAGTTTTCGTTCGACTCTTCAATATCGTTTGGTATATTCGGGTCGAGCGTTATTATTCCTATGTCAAGCACCTCCTCGGGAGAGAGAGGCTCTNAGGCCATAACGGCTGGCGAACTATTTGCTGATATAACTTGGGTTGATCCGCAGCTCGAGAGTGCCCATATAAAAAAAAGGAGAATCGTTCTTACTAAAAAATCAGATATGGATTGAACTTTTAAACCGATCATAAGCTCTCCTTGTATTTTTCATACTCTGTCCATAGTTTTTTTCGAAGTTCTGCGTCTTTTTCTGACATTGCTGCCTCTCTGATNTGTCGCGCGACAATATCATCAGTGTTTTCGTCATAGTCCGGGATATTATAATCTTCTTTATCTTCCGTGACCGCAGGTGTCGACTTGGTTTTGGGTTTTTCCTGATCTGCTTCCCCTGGTTGTTCTTCAGGAATCTTTCTCTCCCTGCAGGTTTCATCTGCTCCTCGCTCGCTAGCTCCACAATCTGGGTCTAATTCGTCTGGCTTGCTTGGTCTGTTTTTGTTGTCGCCGGATTCAGTTTCCGAATCAGTCGGTTTTCTTTGACTTTGGCTCGTGCTTTCATTTTTGGATCCGCCTTGCTCTCTCGAANTTTCTGGTTGACCTGCAATNGGCGGTAGTGGCGCAACAACCTCGTCTGTTCTTGCTTGTTGCATTCGGTCTCGAAAACCCTCTACCGATGAAAAAAATTCTTCATCAAGTGNTCCAGCAGTAGTTTTTTCAACAGAAATATCCTTTTCTGTCAGTTTTCTGCGTGAGCCGCAGTTCAAAAGCTCTTCNTGCTGAAGGANCTCTTGGTTCGTCTCCGATAAAAGGGACTCTATCCGTGACTTTAAATCTGGAAACTCCGTAAACCTTTTAGCTTGATACGTCATCAAAATTATCGAAGTTTTTACGTCTAAAAGATGTTCTTCGATTTTTTTGCAAATTCCTAGTGGGTTCGAGTTTGAGAAAAGGGCGTCTATTTCGAGAAGCTTTTGTTTAAGATTCTCAAGTGATTCAATAACCTGAGTGCTATCTTCACTTATCTGGGCTCGGTTCTCCTTAATCGAACGCGAAACCTGTTGATAACCTCTAGCGAGTTCCCCGAGTGCTACTTTTGTCTCGTTGTCATTCGAGTACGAAAAATCGTGAAGGATTATTAATACAAGACCTAAAAACGGGCGTANAGTTCTCTGCATATAAATTCTCGAGACGTTTTGTTCTCTCCCGCACAAGGCCAAATTGCGGATATTTAGACGAAAACACACACATTTGTTGTACCAATAAAGCTTTTGGTATGCAATCCTAGATAAGTAAGGAAGCCATTTTATATAAAGCTTATGTGCCGCCGTAAACATAATACGAAGTTCACCGTTGGTGGGTTCATTTTATCATCTTTTATCGCTCTCTTAGGCGCTTGCGCGCCGAGTGATTTAGTCATCGAGGGCTCGGTCCCGGTGCCTATGATAAAAAAAATCCCCATTCAGATAGGTGTTTACTATCCAGACGCTTTTCTTAACTTCGTCCACAAAGAGACGTCTGAAGAAATTGGAGACTGGCAAATAGATCTTGGAAAACAAAATACCGATTTTTTCAGATCTCTCTTTGGTTCAATGTTTGTCGAGGCAGTCGCTATTGAAAAGTGGGGCGGTGATACCCCAGACGGGCCAATTACAAACCTACAAGCTGTATTAGTCCCGCGAATAAAGAAATACGGCTTTCTGACACCCTTTGTCTCTGGCCTCGGTTTCTACTCTGCATCGATAGAATATGAGCTGACTCTCTACGATGATCGAGGGGCAGCCATACTTAGCTGGGCAGTGGTCGGCTATGGAAAAAGCGAAGGAAAAGTATTCGCGAAAGAAGAGGCGGTTGAGCAAGCCACTTTACTAGCAATCAGAGATGCCGGCGCTAGGATAGCAATCGAATTTGATAAACAGGAAGCATTCAAGTCATGGTTTGGGAAGTTGGTGGACGCGGAAAGTGGTGGGAAAATTGAGCCTTTGTAAAATTAAGTTCTTTTTGCTGATATTAGTTTTTATTGTAACCGGATGTGCTTCCTCTAGGGTTGAAGAGTTTCGAGCCGCAGAAACGGGTATGGCATTAGAGGAAGGGTTAGCGTTGCTTGGGAGAGCATCCTTCAGCGACAATGAAACAAAAGAGAGTTTCACAGATTGTATAGCGGATTCTCTGAAGGGCGGAAACCGACCATTGCGAGTAGTCCCCCAAAAAGTGTTTAGAGATAATTTTTATCCGTGGTTTGAGCCAAGGGTTGAACCTACCTCCGCAGAAGAGTTGAAAGCGTTGTTTTTGGAGCCAGGTGTCAAAGAACTGATCGCGTCGAGTAACATCAGATATATTGCTTGGATAGAGGGTGACACGGTAAGGGTCGATGACGGCGGCACGATGAGTTGTTCTATCGGCCCTTGGGGAGGCGGGTGTCTAGGTTTTTCCTATTGGGAGGAGGATGCGAGCTATAAGGCCACGATTTGGGACTTGGAGAAAATGATCTCTGCCGGACAAATAAGCAGTGATTCCAGGGGTACCTCTTATATCGCTGGCGTCATCCTTCCAATACCCATTTTAGCGAGGCCNGGAAATGCCGCCTGCACTGCGCTTGCAGATCAGCTCAGAGGATTTCTCACTGGCTCCTAGAAAAAACTCGACAGTTCATGAATTTGCGGTTTTCTTTTGCTCGCTTTCTCCGGAAGGATCGGAAATGACTTTCTCGTCCTGTTTGTCCAGTTGTTTTACCTTGAATAATTGTCTGAGTTGATTCGCTTCGACTGGCACAAAAACCCCTTCCTCGATCCTTGGTCTATAAATAGTGTTTTTTTCTCTCTTACGAACCGCTCGAGCCTGATCATTTGGGATATTCTTATCGGTTATTTTTGCATTAACTACTCTTCCAGCTTCGTTAATCCCAAATTCCAAGTCCACGAAGAGCTCGGAACCCGGCTCTGCTGAATCGGGCATACGATCGAGTGAGAAGTGAGATATTTTTGGCGGGTGGAGACGGACAGGGGCGTCAAAATAACTTTTTGCAAGCTGTTTGCCCGCATCCTCTTCCTGCATGAGTTTCCAACTGAGTAAATACTGTGCCGACGATTTCTGGTTTTTTGTCACGGCATAGAAATCTCCTAGATCCACATTAACAGCATAAATTTCAGCTTTATCAACTTCTTCATTCTTGGAGGACAACTCCAGAGCTCGTCTTAAGTCGCCCTCGGCACTTTTTCTTCCCATCGACGCTATAAGCTTAGCTTTCGCTAGTCGTCTGAGCGGAGCAATTAACTTTGGGCTATCGGTGCCGTACAGCTCCTCGAAGATCTCGATCGTATCTAAATGCATTTGTCTCGATGTTTTTAGCATCCACGCTCGTTGATTGAGCGAGTCAGTGTCGGTAGAGATGGGAATCCCCATTGCCCTTTGAGCGAAGTAGTTCCCAACGCTGATCAACCTTGGGATGATTGATTCTGACCGGTCTCCGAACTCTTTTTTTACAATCGTTACGCTAAAAAGTTGTTCTCTATCTGCACTGAAGGGATCCCCTGCGCGTAAGTTATTTAGCGCAAGATAATCGATAAGTGGCAGTTGATTCAATGTAAAGACGCCTTCTTCTCTATGCAGAATATGTTGCGCTCGCCGTAAAGCGTTTCTAGATTCATTGTAGTCCTCAACCGAAAGCGATGCGATTCCTCTAACAACAAGGGCCCTTACTATTAGGGGATCAAAAGGCTTAACCAAATCGCTAAAAGCCGCTATTGACTTATCGAGTCCAACTAACCCGTTTGAGTAGTCTCCCGAAGCGACTTTCATAATCGCGACGTTACACAGGGCTTTGAGGCGATTTAAATCCGAGAGCATGTTCACTTCCAAGGGTTTGTTGGTAATGCTTTCTAATTCCGACAACGCCTTCTCTAGTTCTAGATTTCTAGCGTTTTTATTAATTTTTTCAAATTGCTCTGGAGTTGCCGAATCATTTGATCTGATCTCGTAGAGGAAGTCTAATACTCTCGTATCTCCGAAAGCGTCAGATACGAATAGAAAATAAACTAAGCAAATGAGTCTTTTCATCTGTATTCACTCTCTCTCAAATCAATTTTTTGAGATATACGAATATTTCTTGACAAAACCGGTCCGTCTTCATTGATTGCAGGCCTGAAGTAAACCTTTTTTAATGAGTTAATCAAAAGACGATCAACTCTTGAGGATGCATTAGAACTCACTACCTGAATGTTATCTAGATCTCCATCAATTTCGACGTCAAAACTCAAATCGATTTCTAAAATCTCTTGTTTATTCCTATTTCTGAGGGATTGAACATTTTTGAATTGCTTTCCCTGAAAAATCAGCGGCTTTCCGATGAGATCTCGAGATTCCCTTGTTGTTCGTCGCCCGTCACCTTTGTCTGGTAAAGTGAAACCCTTGTTAGAGGCGTTTATAGCAACCCAGGTTGGTTCAAAGCCTTCATGGTTTTCAATTTCATCCTCTGTCATCTCTCTGATCCTTCGGGGGAAAGCCAGCTCACTCTCTAGCATGTAGTACTTAGAGTTAGCGGTAACCGAGGACCGTAATTGAGCTTTCATTTCGATCATTTTTGCATCTAGCTCCCTCTCGGTCTTTAACAAGGCGTAACCCATTTGGTAATATTGCGATGCTTCTTCCGGTTTCCGATTCAGAATCAATGAGTCAGCAATTTCGAAATAGACCGTTGTGAGGAGACCGGAGTTGATATCTGGCTGCTGATCAAGTTGCTCTTTAAGTTTTCGCCAGCCACAACAAAGGTTATCAAGTCGTCTAACTCTAGATTCTTCTAACAAAAGCATTAGTGTTAACTCTGGTTCACTGCCAGAGAATTCAGATCCCTGACGAAGTGCAGATCTCGCNGCTGTGAGCTGTCCGGTATTCGCGAGCCATTCAGCCATACCCAGATAAGCGCCGACAATGTTTTCAGGATCACGTGCTTCTTTTTTTCGCAAGAAAAAGGCGAATTTTTGGTGCCGATTTGCGTCCTTAAAATCTGCTCGAATAATTGCTAACTCAGTGAGTTTGTTAATTATGTCAATTTGATCAATATTCAGAACGCCTTTATGTCTATGGCTAAGGCTTTGGGCTCTCTTGAGCGTTGCTACGGCGTCGGTATATAATTTTTCNTNGATTTGACGGTTNGCCATTGAAACGAGGGGGAAGTAAAGATCTTTAGAGAAGATGCCATATTCATTTTCGATATCAGCGATCTTTTGTTTTAGCAGGCCCATTTTAGGATCAATGCCCAATGCAAAGTTTGGGAANACCATTGAGCAAACTATTGCTATAGTCTTTAGCGAAAAATTAAAAGATGATAGGTTACTCATCTCCGGAGTTTATGCATGTTTTCGCTGATTTGGCTAGTCCCTATTGTTTGCAAAAAAAATATCTAACTTCTAATNTCATAATGACTCGCTGTTTGCTCAGGCAGAGCGTAATAACGTTTTTTGAGCGATAGAGATCNGGGGTTTATANATGAAAAAAATACCNAACCAAAAATTTGCACCCAATCACTCATTGTTTTTCTGTAATTTTTTGCTTTTTTTTGTTGNCTCGTTTGCGTGCGAACCTTGCAAAGTTCTTGCTNATACCAAAACTAATTTCCTNTCTGANGCAGAANAGANTTCTCCTGCCGNAAACCCTGACGAATCAGAATCCGAGGAAAGGGTGCCCGAAGCGTCTCAAGAATCTGGGGATGAGAAAGTTGTGGAGCAAGCAAAAAAACTCTCCCGAAGTGAAAGAGAAAAAAAGAAAAATGCCGAGGCNCACGCGGAGGTTCTTGGTAAATATGGTGCCTATCCAGATAAAGAACTTCAGGCTTATGTTAATGAGATTGGACAAAAGGTAGCTGCGCAGGCGGGATCAGAGACTGAGTTTATTTTCACTGTTGTTGACGATAACTATGGCTTTCGCGCGGAGACTAGACCAGGTGGCTATATTTACATCAGCGTAANGGCTCTTCNCNTGATGACATCAGAGGCAGAACTGGCTTTTGTGCTCGGCCATGAAATCGCTCACAATACTCGAAATCACCTTACTAGGAGAAAAGCAACAAGTAGTATCCTATCCGCTCTGAGCCAAATAGTGGCGGTGATGACACGCAATGACTTTGGCCTCTTGACTCAGGATCTCGGTTCAAAGCTTGCCATCCGTTATGGTCAGAACGACGAACTCGAAGCGGACAGATTNGGAGCTTTGTATATGTCTCGCGCTGGCTATAGCCCAGAAGCGTCAAATCGTGGGAACCAAATGTTGAAAAGCATCGAGCGTTTCCAGATTTTAAAAACGCACCGGGCAGGAATAAATATTCCGGAGAGCTCTGCAGTTCGAACCCACCCACCTAGCTGGAGACGAGGCCCAAAATTAGCGAAATTCATAGATGAAGAACTAGAGCGAACACCTAGTGCGTTCAAAGACTTCAAAGATTCTCCGACCGAAAATCAGCGCATCTATTTGTCTATGCTTGATGGAACACGCTTTGGAAAAAAAAATAGATTCGGTCTTGTTCGGAGTAATACCCTTTATTTTCCAGCTCATGGTTTTAAAATAAAGGTGCCAAAAGAATGGGACTACAAGGACGGGCGCGGAGGAGGCCTTTTAGTAAATGCGTCTAGGGACTCTTTTATAAAATTAGGAGTTTACCCCCTACCTAGTGAAGCTGATCTTAAAATTCTTGCTGAGAAGGAATTAAAATTAGAGGTCCGAGAAGGGACAGAACTCACGATTTCAAACCTCCCCGCTTATCTTGGTATTGCAGATCAGTCGTCCGGTTTTTTTGGCCCTGGCCCTGCTCGTTTTGTCTTGATTACAGATACTTCGACTAAGAAGGTTTTGGTTCTCGGCGGTTACGGAAAAAATGATTTAAGGAAAATAAGAGATGACCGGACTTACGTAGCAACGATATTTAGTTTTGATTTTATGACACTGGACGATTACCGAAAAGCCAAACCACTAAAGATAAAAATATTAAGAGCAGATGAGCAAACCACCATTGAAAGTCTCGCTCTTGCCTCCCCGATTGGATTAGATGCGTCCGATGAGCTACGTCTCCTAAATGGTCTATATCCGGCTGGAGAGCCGCGAGCTGGGCAGCTTTTAAAAATAGTGGAGTGAATTTTATTATCAGAGGAAAATTTCGGTCAATGCTTCATGTGATTTGATTTGATCTCCATCGTCTATCTGAGGTATTCGCCCTCGGGCGATGAAGTAATCAATGCCTAGTTCCTCCACGTATTTATTCAACTTCTCTAAGACATAATTTCGAGAGCCCACAATCGCCCAGCTATCAACGCTCGTATCGTCCGTTCGAAATCGAGACGCGTTCTCTTTGGTTAAAGACGCCTTAACTTTATTGCAGGTTTCTTTATTTTCGCTGATAAATATTGTTCTCATTAGAGGTGTTTTTGTTGAGAGGGCATTGTCTTCTATGACTAAATGTTTTCTATATTCGGAGAGATTTTCTTTTAATGAATTAAAAGTTTCTACCGGTGATGCGAGATAAGGAAGGCCCAGATTTCCCGCTTGCTTCAGTGCCAGCGGACCGAAAGCGGCAATCCAAATGGTAGGGAAAGGCTTTTGCACCGGAAGAGGAGAGAGTAAGATTTCTTTATCCTCTATTTTGCTAATGGGTTCGCCACGCCAGGCTGATATCATCAGGTCCAGATTTTTTTTAAAGATTTTCCTTTTCTCTGAGGTTGGTACTTCAAAAGCCTTAAACATTTCGTTTTGGAAGCCTCGACCTATTCCCAGAATTAACCGGCCATTAGAAAGTTGATCAAGCACGGCTACTTCCTCAGCCGCTAAGATAGGGTTACGTATCGGCAGAAGATAGGAGGTCGAGCCCAATTTTATTCGGTTTGTCACAGATGCAACGTTGGCGAGCAGCATCAGAGGCGATGGGATCGCGAGGGGGCCTGAAAAATGATTCTCCGGCAACCAAAAAGAATCAAACCCCAATTTCTCTGCTATTTGGGCCTGCATGCCTAAATTCATGCCGTCTCTTTCGTAAGTCATCTTCCACGAGGTAACGCCGAGTTTCATTCTGTGCTTCTTATTAAACTAGTTGTTCACTAAGCTTTTGATTGTAACTGTGGCACACTCTTCAATCAAAATCAGTGGAGAGAGAAGTTTGAATCCTAATACCCCTGTTATTATTGGAGTCGCTCAGGTTTTAAAGAGGGATTACGACAAAACTAATTTTAAGGAGCCTTTAGATTTAATGGTCGAGGCTTCGCGGAAGGCGGCAGANGATGCTGGGGTTCCTGGGCTTGTTGAAAATCTCGACTCTGTAAGAGTAGTAAGAGGTTGGTGGCGTTACGAACACCCGGCAGGATATGTTTCATCTTCGTTGGGCTGTGAAGAGGCAGAGACCGTGGGCACTGCCTATGGAGGAAACATGGTCCAGAATCTTTTGAATGCAAGCGCTCGAGACATTCTTGAGGGAGAAAATGAACTACTGCTTTTGACNGGTGCCGAGGTGGGNAATGCGCAAGCTAAGGCAAGAAAGTTGGGTGAGTCTTTGCCCCAGAAGAAAACAGAAGGGACTTATGATCGGGTGATAGGTGAAGATAAGTCAATGTCTGCGCAAGCTGAGATTGCGAGAGGAATTAAAAGGCCGATACAAATGTATCCAATGTTTGAAAATGCCTTGCGCGCTCACCTAGGGGAAACAATCACTGAGCACGTTGATCGGGTGAGTGCGCTCTGGTCTAGATTTAGCGCTGAAGCTGAGAATAACCCTGATGCGTGGATATCAGAAGCGAAGACAAAAACCGAGATCTCATCGGCGGGGCCGAGCAACAGAATGATAAGCTTTCCTTACCCAAAACTGATGAACTCTAACAACTCTGTGGATATGAGCGCAGCCATTATTCTGTGCAATATAAAAAAAGCAAAAAGTTTAGGAATCGATCAATCAAAATGGGTCTTCCCTTGGGTAGGCACAGAGGCTAACGATAAACACTTTGTTTCCGAGCGAGAAAATCTTTATTCTTCACCCGCCATTNGGATAGCAGGAAGAAGGGCGATGGAACTGGTGGGCTTATCGCCTGACGAGATTGATNTAGTGGATCTGTATAGTTGTTTCCCCTCAGCTGTNCAAATCGCNGCGAGAGAGTTGNGTTTTTCCCTNGATAGGCCCTTGACCGTTACTGGNGGACTAACCTTTGNNGGAGGTCCTTTGAACAATTATGTTATGCACAGCATTTCTCGANTGGTAACNTTGCTAAGAGAAGACCGAAATAAGAAGGGATTGATCACCGCAAACGGGGGCTTTCTCACTAAACATTCGTTCGGAATTTACTCGGCGACGCCCCCGATCCGTGATTTTCAATATGAAAATCTTCAGGCCGAGGTAGATAAAATGCCAACCCGAGAGATGGCTGCTGATTATGAGGGCCCTGCAACATTGGAGTCCTATACGGTCATGTTTAAAAACGATAAACCTGAAATCGGTCACTGCGCCTGTTTAACCCCAGAAGGGAAAAGAACTTGGGCCAATATTACAGACATTAGCGTTTTAAATTTGATGCAGGTTGAGGAGTTTTGCGGGAGGAAAGTGTTTATTGATGGAAATGGAATGGTATCTCTATAGTTCAGAAGGGCACAGTTCCGGCTAAACTTATGCGAAGCATCTTTCGTTGTTGTCCTTGGTAGTCATTAATCGGAAAGTGCTGGCAGGCTCTGTTATCCCAAAAAGCGACGCTTCCTGGCTTCCATGTATACCGGTAAGAAAATTGTTCTTCTTTAATTTTTTGGAACAGAAAATCTAATAAGGGTTTACTCTCAGCTTCGGACATTCCGACGAAGTTGACTGTGTGAGCCTCGTTGACGTAAACCAGTTTTCTTTTTGTCTCGGGATGAGTTCTGATGACAGGGTGGCTTGCTTTTAACGGTACAGAGTTTGATTTTGGGCGGATATCTTGATCATTAGCCTTATTCGAGACATTCACTGCTGAAAGCCTAGAGAGAAAAGCCTGCATTCCAAGCGACAGAGAGTCAAAAACTTTGTACATATTAGAAAAAACCGTATCTCCCCCAATTTTCGGTGTTTCAACTGCATACAATAATGCGCCCTTGCTAGGTGACTTGAGATAGCTGGTGTCGGAATGCCAAACGCCTCCAAAGTTTAGCTTATCATCGGGTCGCTTTGTGACTTCCATTACTTCTGGAATCCCTGTCTTATTGATTAAAAAAGGGTATTTGACTGGTTCTCCGAATTTTGAGGCGATTTCAAATAACTTTTTGGGGTCAAGGGATTGGTTTTCAAAAAATAGCACTTGGTGCTCAAGCAGAGCCTTCGATATAAGTTTGGATTGAGCAGAACTCATCTTGTTTAAATCTAAGCCCTTTATAGCTGCCCCAATTACTTTTAATGACGGCAGAATACGAAAGTCTTCTTTCATGCTAATGCGTTATATCGTGAGAGCAGTTGCTCTTTCTACANATTTGATAATTTCTGATGTGGGCGTAAGCTAGAACAAGACTTCCAAACGACGTAACAAACTTTTCATCTGCTTGATTAATCAAAGTATGACCGAATATCGCAACTGCTGTAATCATAAGTAAACCAGCGACCCCGGCGATAATCGTCATAGCGTCTCTGTGGCGCCTGCAGCCAAGAGACAGTGCCAGGATGCTTACTGGCAAAACAACTACCAGAAGAATCAAATGGAATGTTTGGTGGTCCAAAAAGTAAAGATTAATGGCAGGAAGAATCGTCAGGAAAATGGGGAGCGCAAGGCAATGAATAATGCATAATGCTGAGCAAAATACGGCAATCGAGTCTAAAGTCCCTCTAGTATTATGTTGCTCTTCTTTCATGCTGCTCTCCGTGGCCGGATGATAACACTGTTTGAGTTAATTAGTTGAAAAGATCGGAGAGCAACTCTCCATGANGCTCTCTTCACTTTTGGGGACTTCCCAAGACAGCTTCTTAAAAGTTTGCTAGGTATTTTTTAACATTGCTTGTCCGGCTTATGGGGTGCAATATTGCTCGATTAGGATTTTTTTCTATACGCGGCTAACAGGTTTTGGCTGAGCAACCTGGGAATCGCCGCTTTGGGTTGTTTAATGAATATGGAGGTGTTTTCTTGTTTTCAGATAAAGTTGTTTTGGTAACTGGCGCGGCGGGNGGACTAGGAAGCGNGGTGTCTCATTTTTTCAAGCANATGGATGCTAAAGTAATTGTGGTCGACCTTGAGGCCTCGCTACTCGAGACGGTTTTTGGATCTGACAAAAAAGATTTTCATCTTTTTTCTGTCGATCTCACAAAGAGGGATAGAACTAGGGCAGTCTTTGAANGGATTTTAANCGACCATCATCGTGTTGATATTGTCTGCAACATCGCCGGTGGATTTTCGATGGGCAAGCTCGTTCACGAGACGTCAGATTCAAGCTGGGATTTTCTTTTTGATCTGAACGTGAAATCGATTTTGCACACTTCCTCGGTGCTGGTTCCGCATATGATCAAGAACGGAGGCGGCAAAATTGTAAACGTCGGTGCTAGGGCTGCGCTAGGCGGCGTCGCGAGTATGGGAGCTTACACCGCATCGAAGTCTGCGGTAATTCGAATCACCGAAGCGATGGCGGGAGAACTTATTAATGAAAACATCAATGTAAATTGTATTCTCCCAGGGGTGATTGATACCCCGACGAATCGTGCACAAATGCCTGATTCTGATTTTTCAGCCTGGGTCGATCCCTCTGAAATCGCTGAGGTTATAGGTTTTCTGTGCTCTGAAAAATCTGTCTCGGTAAGTGGTGCGTCAGTTCCCGTTTACGGCAGAAGTTGACTCCGAAGCTCGATCCAATTTCAGAAGAAGCGACATAGGAAATTTTTATGAATAAAGTTCTCAATTGGAAAAGAAAAGAAAGTAAAAGGCTATCGAATTGCAGAGTTTTTGAGGTTTTCGAATCAATCTCCATCTCCCCAATGACTGGTAAGGAACATAGTTTTTATTACATAGGCACAGCTGACTGGGTAAACGTGATTCCGGTTACCCGAGATAATGAGGTTGTAATGGTTCGCCAGTTTCGTCATGGAAGCCAGGAGGTTTCGCTCGAGATACCGGGAGGTTTGGTCGACCCTGATGAACAGCCAGAGCTTGCAGCTAGGAGGGAGTGCCTTGAGGAAACAGGCTACGCAGTGGGTTCAATATCAGCTCTTGGTTCGCTCAATCCCAATTCGGCACTTTTTGCGAACTCTTTGTATACCTATGTTGCAGAGGAGTGTGTGTTAACGAGTGAAATTAAAAATACGAACACGGAATATACCGAAGTTGAGCTGGTCAGTATTCCTAAATTGCTAGAGCTGCTTTCAAATGGAACCATTAACCATGCGCTAGTTAATGCAACCCTCTGGAAGTGGCTTTATCAAAAACGACTCAATTAAGAAGCTAAACATAATCTAAATTAATCTAGCGCTGAACTTTGTCTTAGGAGTTAAATCTTTGGAGCTTGTTGACTCGAATTAGTTGTTTGATTTCTTTCACGTACTCCTCTCCCCTCGCGCTGTAGGTTTCGAGTCCTTCGGCAAGAGCCATTCCGCTTGGATCACCATTGTCAGCTCTAGTCTTCGAACGGATTCGTCGGAGTTCCCGGTATGCTCGATGAGAATTGATATTTAGCATGTAGGCCTCAACACTTTCTTGGATAGAGTTGTACTTAGCGACTTCATATTTTTTTCCTTCGGCCCGTTGTAGCGGTTTTATGCCACATCCTTCTCTAAAGCACCATATTCCGAACATGTTTCGTGCTTCGATGGCGAATCTTGATGTTCCCCAACCTGACTCATTAGCTGATTGAGCCAAGACCAGAGAGGCAGGAACTTCATCTATTTTCGAAAACAATGCATTTAATGCGTCCGAAGGGTCTAGCTTTTCACTTACCCGATACTTGGATTTGAGGGTCGCCAAAAATGTTTTGTCCGCATCATTCGAGATTGGGTCGCTTTTGTCTCGGTCTAATATATTCTGCAGGCGCTCTCGTTCTGCTCTTATCTTGGTATTTGCCAGCTTGATCTTCGGGAGCATGAATTGAAAAAATTGTTCTTTTTTTTCTTTAACATTCTTGAAAGAGCTAAAGTCAGGCAAAGGACTCGATGTTCTTCCATTTTCAGTCGACGGCGATACTGGTTTTAATGACATCCAGTTTCCCTTTATCAACTGACTTGCTGGATTCACCTGTTCTAGAGTTATCCATTCCCCTCGACTGCTATTTACAAAAAAGAAAATAAAAGCCCAGAGCAATGCTGTATTTCTTAATGCTCTTCTAAAAGTCTTGAAAATAGCCACCCCCCAAAAGACATTTAGGGCATTATCTTATTATTTATTTTCAGGTTGGCAAACCGTTTTAAAGGTTTAAGTGCTAAAAATTGTATTAGAGAACGATACTATAAGAAGGCCACTAGTCCAAGGTGAGTTGTCGCTGCTTGGTCAAAGCTATTTGCACCCAGATTGCTCACAGGAATAATTTCAGTTATCGCACTTCCTCAAAGAATATAACACTCATCTGATAGGTTCTTTCCTATAAGCGTGAATGCGCGATGACCGTCCCCGCTATAGAGGCTGACGGGAGTGTCCCTGATCCAGAAACTATCTTGAATGAACGGATCGAGGGAGGCAGTCCATGATTAATAACTATGTTTGGTACCATTTTAGGCGCGTCGACCAGACCCATAATAGTGTGACGGTCCAGATCTTCNTCAGCAAGCGCTGCGATAGTGACCCGCGTATCGTACAACGTTTGGACTGTTGTCTAGCAGTTACAATTATTTCTTCCGTGGCGTCTTTTTCGTTCGCTAAAGTAAATTGTGTTGCTGTAATTGCATGTACTGAAAGAAATAATGCAAATGAAACTTTTTAGTGATTCAAGATGGTGCCCCTTTTTATTAATTCTTCTAAGGACTACAAAGGAATCTGATTACATTTCTTTTTAAAAGTTTTAGCNGTTTTTTCAACAAGGACTGCTTAATTGCGACGGTACCGTGTAGAGTGTCGATGGTTAGAAAGTCTCAAAGACTTTGTTTACTCCGTCCTGTCAACCTCAAGTTGTCCCTCTCGCTTTAGGGATAGAGTGTGAGATTTGTTTCGGTAAGTAGGTGCGCTTGTTTTACTCAGTCCAAAGCCTTGCGAAGATGCAGACCGGTTTCCGATTTTTTGTTTTCCGAGATTTGCTCGGGAGTGCCTACTCCCATAATTTTCCCTCCTCCTGGACCGCCATCAGGTCCCAGATCAATTATCCAATCTACGGTTTTTATTACATCTAGGTTGTGTTCTATGACGGTGACAGTGTTTCCACCTTCAACTAACCTTTCTAGAACTGTTAGAAGCTTTTTTACGTCATCAAAGTGTAAACCAGTTGTGGGTTCGTCCAATATATAAAAGGTATTCCCCGTTGAGACCTTAGCAAGTTCCTTGGCAAGCTTTATTCTTTGGGCTTCACCGCCTGATAGCGTTGTAGATGGCTGCCCCAAATGAAGATAATCTAGTCCAACGTCCGAGAGCAGCTGGAGCTTGCTAAATATCTTGGGGTGTTCAGAGAAGTGGTCTTTTGCCTCCGCGNCTGTAAGCTTGAGTATGTCTGATATCGACTTTCCTTTGTATTTCACCTCTAGCGTCGCAGCGTTGAATCTGTTGCCCTCACAATCTTCACATGTGACAAAAACGTCGGAGAGAAAATGCATCTCAATTTTTCTCACACCATCACCTTGACACGTTTCACACCTTCCACCCTTAACGTTGAAAGAAAAACGGCCTGGTTTGTATCCCCTCACCCGGGATCCAGGGAGTTTTGCAAAAAAATCTCTAATCTCGTCAAAAACTTTAATATAAGTTACTGGGTTGCTTCTCGGTGTCCTCCCTATCGGTTTCTGATCGATTGCGACAACTTTATCAATCTGATCTAGTCCCAATATCTCTTTATGTTCCCCTACTTTTTTTGTTGAATTGTGAAACTTTCGCGAAAGCGCTGGGTAGAGGATATCGTTGACTAGCGTTGATTTACCTGCACCTGAAACTCCGGTGACAGCCACCATAATTCCGAGAGGGAAGGAAACATCGAGTTGTTTAAGGTTATTCTCATTAGCGCCTTTTAACTTTATTTCTCCTTTTGCTTTCCTTCTTTCCCTATCGATTTTTACTGATTCCCTCCCTGAAAGATAAGCTCCCGTTATTGACTTGCGATTGTTTGCTAGGCTTTTCGGCGTACCAGAATGAATAACTTCTCCACCCCGAACCCCTGCTCCCGGGCCAAAATCTATGACGTAGTCAGCTGATTGAATCGTTTCTTCGTCGTGCTCAACTACTACAACGGTGTTCCCGATATCTCGCATTCTCTTTAAGGTATCGAGGAGTTTTTCATTGTCTCTCTGATGGAGTCCAATGCTAGGCTCGTCAAGAATATATATTACGCCTGATAACTCAGAGCCCACCTGAGATGCTAGTCTTATTCGTTGCGATTCTCCGCCTGACAAACTTGGACCGAGGCGATCCAGAGAAAGGTAAGCAAGCCCCACTGAGTTGAGAAAGCCAAGCCGGTTTGTGATCTCCTTTAAGAGTTCAGATGCGATTTCCGCATCAGATCCCGACAGCGCTAGGTTAGCAAAGAAATTGTACGTCTGGTCAATGGTCCATGAATTTACATCAATAATTGACTTTCCAGAAACTTTCACAGAACCGCTTTCTTTACATAGCCTGCTTCCCGAGCATTCAAGGCACGGTGCAGTGGCCAAAAATTGTGAGTACCATCTCTTCATCCCTTCGGATTTTGTGTTTTTAAAACTACGCATGAGGGTATCAAGGACTCCCTCAAACCTTGCCAAAGAGGTTCCATGACGTCCCCAATTGATCCTGAAGCGGTGATCGCCGGAGCCATTTAAAACAAGGTTTCTCTCTTTTTTAGAAAAGTCTTCCCACTTCTTATCCAGAGGGACTGTGAGCTCATTGAATACCTGCAAGTAAAAACGGGCTCGCATTGACTTCATATCCGTATCAATTCGGCCTATGGGTCTCAAAGCACCCTCCCTTAGAGTAAGGGTGCCGTCTGGAATAATCAGGTCTTTGTCGAAGTTAACTTCAGTTCCAAGCCCATTGCACTTCTGACACATCCCTTGCGGGCTATTAAATGAAAATGATTGAGGTGTCAGCTTTGGGAAGGAGATATCACACGTCTTGCATGAAAGGGACTCAGAGAAAAGAAGGTCTTCCTGCTCGTCCAGTGTCGCTGTTAAAGCACCATTACCCATCTGGAGAGCGGTTTCCACAGATTCAGTCAGCCGCTCTTCTACCCCACCTTTTAAAACCAACCTATCTACAACAGCCTCTACAGTGTTTTTCTTTCTTTTATCGAGGTTCTCGATATCAGCAATCTTCGTGATCTCACCATTGATCCTGAGTCTGGTGAATCCCGAGGCTCTCGCTTCTTCAATAAGTTCTCTCTGCTCTCCTTTTCGATTTACTAAAAGTGGGACCAAGATAGTGAGCCTTGAGCCAGCATCCTTTTTCAAAAGTGTTTTGACTATCCTATCTGCCGATTGCTGTTCAACAGGTGCATCACATTTGTAGCAATGCTGCTGTCCTATTCGCGCAAATAGCACCCTGAGGTAATCCGAAATTTCAGTGATTGTGCCGACGGTTGATCGAGGGTTTCTTGAAGTGGTTTTTTGTTCGATTGATATAGTGGGCGACAACCCTCGGATTGTCTCGTACTTCGGCTTCTCCATTTGGCCCAAAAATTGACGTGCATAGGCTGACAATGATTCGACGTATCTCCTCTGGCCTTCCGCGTAAAGTGTGTCGAACGCTAGAGAGGATTTGCCGGAGCCAGAGACCCCAGTTAGAACAACTAACTTCCTTTTGGGGATATCTACGCTAATAGACTTGAGATTGTGTTCTCTTGCCCCTCTGATTTGGATGTGATCCAGTTCTCCGCTGGCGGTTTTCACTCTCTTCCCTGACTGTTGGTCTCACAGGACTATTACGTTGTTTGGAAATTAAGAGATCAAGAAGATTTCCAGCGTCTCCCAGGGTTTCGAATATTGGGCAAATGTGCAAACTCAAACCATTTTGGCTTTTCAACATGGCCTGGTATCGTAGCAAGCTTTTGAAGTTATTCCAAAGGAGCATCACCTTGGCTGAGCCGGTTACAGCTTGTCTAGTTATTATAGGAAATGAAATTTTATCGGGTCGTACGCAGGACACGAACTTGAAGCATTTGGCTCTTGCGCTGAATGACTTGGGCGTAAAATTAGTGCACGCTCGGGTCATTCCAGATGAAGAAAAAACAATAGTCGAGACGGTGAATGAGTGCAGGGGTTTATTTAATCATGTTTTTACTACGGGGGGCATAGGGCCCACCCACGATGATATTACTGCGGATTGCATCGCCTCAGCATTCCAGAGAAAGCTCGTCATAAGCCAAGAAATAAAAGAGATAATTGAGCGAAGGGAGGCACCTCCAGAGGTAATGCAAACTAGGATGCGCATGGCAAGAATTCCTGAAGGCGCCACTCTTATTGAAAATCCGACGGGCGGGCCGCACGGATTTCAAGTCGAAAATGTGTTTGTGCTAGCCGGAGTTCCGTCGGTTATGCAGGCGATGCTGAGCACCATAACAAAGGAAAGGTTAGGGGGGGGTCAGCCGACTCATTCACTGACATTAGGCGCATATCTGAGTGAAGGCCAAATAGGCAAGAAACTTGGAATTATTCAGGAAAATCACCCTAATATTGATTTAGGGAGTTACCCCTTTTACAACGCGGACGGATATGGCACAAATCTAGTGATGAGAGGAACAGATATGACTGCACTCAAAATTACGTTTGAAGAGGTGCGTCAGATGATTTTAAGTTTTGGAGTTGAACCAATTCAAGATTGAGCTTTTTAGCTCTTTCTCAGTATTTTGTTATCGCCAACCTAGTCCGACGCCGGTTAATTTGGAGTAGATTTATGAAGTGGTACTTACACAAAATCTTATACCGTCTAGCACACCTCATTATGGGTGTCCTGATTCGGCGAATCGATGTACCCGTACCAGAATTACTGACGGGCGTTGGCTGTCTTAAAAAATTGCCAGCGCTGCTAAAAAAATCAAACGTTAATAGGGTTTTAATTGTTACGGACAAAGGAATCTCTGATCTCGGTTTAAGTTCAAGGCTTATTACTGCCCTAGAGAGTATAGAGATCTTTGTAACCGTATTTGATGGTGTGCAGGCGAACCCAACCATACAAAATATTGAAGATGGCTTGAAAATATATTTGCGTTCTCGGTGTGAAGGGATTGTCGCATTTGGAGGAGGGTCCCCGATGGATTGCGCTAAGCTTATTGGAGCAAGAGTGGGCAATCGTGAAAGATCCGCCTTGAAAATGCGTGGAGGCTTTAAAATACCTAAAAAATTGCCTGCTTTACATGCTGTTCCAACTACCGCGGGGACTGGCTCCGAGTGCACGCTTGCTGCCGTGGTCACTGACCCCGAGAATCGCGAAAAATTTAGCGTCGCGAGTCATCATCTTGTGCCTCTCTCGGCGACCCTTGATCCTGAATTAATGATCTCTTTGCCCCCTCACATCACTGCTCACACGGGGATGGATGCGCTTACTCATGCCGTGGAAGCATACATCGGCAAAATCGGAACATCTTTTACCGACTCTCAGGCTGAGAAGGCTGTCGAAATTATTTTTACTGATCTTGAGGCAGTATTTAAAAATGGTGACGACCCTAACCTTCGCGCCAATATGGCTATGGCCTCTTATTCTGCCGGCCTAGCTTTTACCCGGGCACTAGTGGGTTACGTTCACGCGATTGCTCATAATTTGGGTGGCCTCTATGGCGTCCCCCACGGTAAGGCGAATGCAATTGTGCTTCCCTACATCCTTGAATTTTCAAGAGACGCTTGCCAAGAAAAACTGGCCCGTCTGGCGGTCGTCGGGAAACTGGGAGACGGCTCGGAGCCAAAAAGTGAACTCTCAGTCCGTTTTATTGAGAAAGTTAAAGCCATGAACACGAACATGGAAATTCCCTCAAGAGTAGCTGAACTTAAAGAGGAGGATATTCCCCTCATTGCGAAACGAGCTCTCAAGGAGGGTAATCCTGGGTATCCAGTCCCTAAGCTTATGAGTCAGCGAGACTGCCAAACGATCTTGAGGAAGCTGCTACCATAAAACTAATGGAGGGGAATTTGTGTTCAGAAATCAGAGTAGATAGGTTTTCGTTTTTCAATAAAAGCCTTCATGCCTTCTTTTGCATCTTCAGTCTTGGAACACATTAGCTGGTTCCGGTTTTCTATTGCCATCGTTGCTTCCAACCCCGCGGCGTCAATAGCCATGTTAAGTCCCTCTTTGGTAAGCCTAAGACCCATTGGCGATGTTGCAAGCATCTCTTCTATGTAACTTCCGGCGGCTTCTTCTAAGTCTTGGTCTGCCACTACTTCAGATACCAAGTTCGTTGAGAGCGCACGCTCGGCATTAATAAATCGCCCGGTAAGCATGAGCTCCGAAGCAACCGAAGTTCCAACAAGTCGAGGGAGAAAATAACTGGATCCCATATCGCACGCAGACAATCCTATTCGAATATAAGCTGCGTTCATCTTCGCACTTACGCCTGCAATACGAATGTCTGATGCTAAAACAAAAGAGAAGCCACCCCCGCATGCTGGCCCATGAATAAGGGATATAATTGGCTGAGGACATCGGCGCATGCGAATGTATACGTCGGCAAGGTAACCTTGGAAACCCATGCCGCCCGCAAAAGGTTGCTCGTACGTTTTAGCTTGAGAGGCTTTAATATCTAAGCCTGCACAAAATCCTCTGCCTGCACCACGAAGAACTACAATTCGAGTTGACTGGTTCTCCATTAAACTGCCAAAGTAATCTCGAAGTTCACTGACCATGGGCGTAGTGATCGCGTTCAAGCTTTCTGGTCTATTCAACGTAACCCAATCTACTTGCCCTTTTTTTTCAACGATTATGCTTTCGTAATCTGACACTTTTTGCTCCTCCTAAGAAATCGGGTCTATTTTTAGATAACGCTTTCGCTCTCATTACGCGCAACTATAAACCAGTTGCTTGAAAAAAAGTTCTGCTCTTTTGGAGAGATGAGATTTTAGGCTCCTCTCTAAATCTGTTTTTCCTATCCAAAGAGTTTGCAGTCTCGCATGACTAATCGCGCACATTAACGACGGATTTTTATCTATATTAATCATCTTTAATCTTCCGTTCGTGATGCACGATTAAGTGGCATAATAATACTTTAAACCTAGGATATTTCCGTGTCTCTTCGTTACATGACTTTTTTTCTGGTTTTGCTAATTTTCCATTTGCTGTTTTTCGCGTACCCAATAACTCGGATTTGCGGCTGGTTGGGTCTAAGTACCGCAACTACCACGCTTATTCTTTTACCTTTTTTCTTTAGCCAGGTCATAAGCCGAATTATTGTGCAGAAATCATTGAAAACTCTTTTTTGGATCAGATATTCGGCAGATTTTTTTCTCGGCCTGAGTCCGTTTCTTCTAATCTCAGTTTTGCTCTTTGAAATTGTAATTTTTTTCCTTCAGTTTAACGAAAACTTGGCCGCAAAATTATCTCTAGTGTTTTCGCTCTTAATTGGATTTTGGGGGCTTTTTTCTGCGATGGTGCCTAGAGTCAAAAAGATTCAGCTTAAGACCCAAAAAATCAAAGACAGCTTAAGTTTTGTTCAAATCTCAGACGTTCATATTGGATCTCGATCAAAGGTTTTTCTTGAGCGTTTGGTCAGAAAAATCAACTGTCTCAGTCCAAAATTTTTGTGCATTACTGGCGACTTCATTGATGCAACCGGGGTAAGTCGATCGGAACTTGCCTCCCTTCAGAAACTCAATTGCCCGATTTTCCTCTCCATCGGAAATCACGAGCGCTATGAAGATCTTAACAAAATCGTGGAACGGTTATCCTCGCTGGGAGTAAATGTGTTGCGATCTGAGACAGCTTATCCTTGGAGAGAGATTCAACTAATTGGAATTGATGATCAGGAAGATGTCA
>PARM01000005.1 GCA_002711495.1 Gammaproteobacteria bacterium | reverse complement strand
TCGCGATGTTCCGATCCTCTCATTTTTACAACCTCAAAACCTCCTCCAATCTCTACCCCTTTAACTGCATTAATGCCCATAAGGGCGCTCGCTAAATCAGCATCAAGCTTTCCGAATACAGGGGCTCCTAAGCCTACCGGAACATTCTTGACTAACACCGTAATTCTCGCTCCCACAGAATCTCCCTCCGATCTCAGCCTATCGATCAATTCTTCCATTTTGACAACTTTTGATTTGTCTGGACAGAAAAAGGGGTTCGCTTCTACCTCCTCCAGATCTATGCTATCGATAACAATATCTCCCATTTGCGCCAAGTAACCAATAATCCTTATGTCATGTTTTTCAGCCAAGTATTTTTTTGCAAAGGCTCCTGCGGCTACTCGCATTACGGTCTCTCTCGCTGACGCCCTTCCCCCGCCTCTATAATCTCGAAATCCGTATTTTTTTTCATAAGTGTAATCTGCGTGAGATGGCCGATACTTGTCTTTGATTTCAGAATAATCTTTTGATCGCTGGTTCTCATTCTCAACTACAAGGCCTATCGATGTTCCTGTGGTTCGACCTTCAAAAACACCCGATAGAATTTTAACAGAGTCGGGCTCTTTTCTTTGCGTTGCAAATTTGCTGGTTCCAGGTTTTCTGCGGTCTAACTCAGCCTGAATTTCTTCTACACTGATTTCTAAACCTGGCGGGCACCCATCAATTACGCATCCTAAAGCTGGACCATGGCTTTCTCCGAATGTACTAACTTTAAACATTTCTCCGAACGAATTGCCCGACACAATCAAATCCTCTAATTCTCGATCAATAATAAAATCTTTGCTCTTGCAACAGAATCCTTTCCTAACGCTTTCGTCATATTCTAAAAAATTTGTCGCTATTAAGCTGGGGTCTACCCGGCTAGCACCTCGGGGTATATTCTAACTCGATCCAGGTGATTCAAGCACGCGAATATCTTGCAAAAGATCTCCAGGCCTATCAGCTGGTAGACTGACAATGTCCGCAACCCCGCCAAACCCTCGCTCGATAGCCTTGGCAAGCTCCTTATATCTGTCCAAAATCGTAAAAAATTGGACTAAATCATCAGGGACTTTTCTTATCATTTGATCCTATAGCTTTTTTTTGAAAGGTCATTCAGCTTCAACCCTAAATCCTTTTAATCATGGGCTTCGAGCACCAGTCAATAAGATGGAGTAGATCCATAAAACCCCAACCCGTCTCCTAACCCACTTAAATATTGCGTCGACGTCCTGCTGGTTCTCCCCCGCAGCCACAAAACCACCTCCAGAAATCTCAAATTCGGCCCTCTTTTTTCCAGAGCGATCAACCTCAGAGTGTATGTTGCGGAAAATTCTGCCTAAAAGGTATTTCTCTGCACAAAAGGGATGCAGCATCACGCCATCGCACTCCTCTGCTGCTACCTTCTTCATGCCAGGACCGACCGCCGCAATCTGATTTTTTTGCAGCGGTCTCTTAAGCAGGTCTAGAGGAAAATTTGGAGTCATCAAAGAAAACTGATAGTGCTCGCACTGGTAATATAGCGGGACGTCCGCAGCCCAACAGTCCCAGGTCGCTCTGACGGACTGAACATACTCTCTCATTCTTGGTGCTGGTTGGCTCTGAGGGAAACTGAAACGCCTCTGATTATGCCCCTTAACCTGGCTCCCGAGACCTAGCGTAAACCGGCCATCAGATACGGCCTGGAGATCCCATAACAACACGGCGCTTGACATTGGAGAGCACGCGGAGGCGATTGATATGCTTGTCCTAAGCTCAATTTTTTTGTTTCAGTCGCTGATATTGCAATGTGCAAAAAGGGGCCTGCTTATTTTCCTGAGTTGAGGCCTCCGTTAAATCATTGCGTTCGAGCTGCGATGCAAATTGTCCTACAAGCTTTAGGTCTGCAGCGTTAAGCGAACCTAAAACTCTCATTCTTCTGTTGTCTTCAATCTAATAATAATGGCTCCAATAATTTTCTTTGATAGACTTGATCACCCCCATGATACTGCTGCCACAAGGCACGTCTTAAAAATAATTGAGCGTCACAATCATAAGTGAAGCCGAACCCACCATGAAATTGAATAGCTCGATCGCTCGCATAAGTAAACGATTCACTTCCTAATGCATTTGCCATTCGAATAGCGATTTCCGCCTCTTTTTCGAGCCCAGCGCCCAAACAATTACAAGCAAAATATATGTGAGATCTCAGAGCCTCTGACGAAATCAAGATATCAACCGTTGGGTGCTTTAAAGATTGATAACTGCCTATCAATCGGTCAAAAGCCTTTCTGGTTTTTAGATAGTCTACGGTCATCTTAAGAACAGCAGAAAGCCCACCAGACATTTCGGCAGCACTGAGCAACAACATCCATAAATCTGCCCATCTTCTGGCATCAGAATCGAGAATCTGATTCTTCGTTACAAATATTTCTGACAAATCGACCTCAAAACTCCTGATGGTCTGATCGATAACGACCTCTTTTTTTATCCGCGACGGAGGAATTTGATTGGATTCCAGTAGAAACATCTCAGGACTAGTTCCGACTTTAGCCGAGATTAAAAGAAAAGAGGCGAAATCCAAATCTGTGACAAAGCATTTTTTTCCAAAAATCTCGAACCCCTCTGCTCTGGGCTCTGCTCTAGTATCGATGATGGCATGGTCCCAGGCACCGTTTTCCTCATAAAAACCCAGGGTTGCCAGCTCCCCCGAAGCTATACGCGACAAGCTAGTCGCTTTTATTTCTTCATTTGCAAATGAAGAAATAAGCCCTGACGCAATCGACGATGCCATTAGCGGGCTACCAACTAGGTGCCTGCCCATCGCCTCAAAAATTGGCACTAAGTTTTCCAAAGCTAAGCCAAGCCCACCGTATTGGTCCTTAATATTTACTGCGTTCCAACCCAAAGCAACCATCTCTCTCCAGAGACTTTGGTTGAAGGCACCACTTTCTATGGACTCCCTACTTTTCTGAATCGGCGCCCGATCGTTGAAAAAGCTTTGAGCAGTCTCCAACAAAAGTTTTTGCTCATCAGAGAGAGCAATCTTCAAAACCCCTCTCCTTCAATCTTTTGGAAGCCCTAACACTCTCTCACCGATAATGTTACGCTGGATTTCTGAGGTCCCGCCCCCAATGGTAGCGCTAAACGAATTGAGGTAGGAACGTTGCCATTTTCCAAAATCAATAGCCTCCCGAGAAACATAACGACCTCCATTTCCTCCCATCAATGAAAGTGAGAATTTAGTCAATCTCCGTCGAAGCTCCGTATTTCTCAATTTTCCAGATAGTGGAATCGCCGAAGGCCATTCTCCGAGCAAAGCAGGTTCCTCAGCCCGCGCATTCATCAATTGATTACCCTTCGACTCGATAATGAAACTTACTAATTGCTCGCGGACGTAAGTGTCTTCGATGGCAGGCCGCCCATTTCTTTTAGAACGACGGGCCAGCTCAAGCACATCATTGACGTTGAGCTCCATCATACTGGTTCCCCCTGCTTGACCGCCAGATGCGCCTCTTTCAAAAGTCAGGGTTACCATAGCTGTTCTCCAACCATCTCCTTCACTACCCATCAAACAGTCGGAAGGAATACGGGCTTCGTCAAAGAAAGTTTGGCAAAACCCATATTCTCCGGTTAGTTTCTGAATAGGTCTTGGATCTATCCCATCGATTTTCATGGGAGCTAGGAAAAACCTTAGGCCGGCATATTTGCTGGAAGCATCTCTAGATGTGCGAGCCAATAAAATCATGTACCTGGCGTAAGTGCCGAGGCTGGTCCATATTTTAGATCCATTCACTACATAGTCATCACCATCTTTGCGCGCAAAGCATTGAGTATTCCCCAAATCTGAACCAGCCTCCGGTTCTGAAAAGCCCTGGCACCAGATATCCTCTGCGCTCAATATATTTTTAATATACTTAAGTTTGTCGGCTTCAGAACCCATTTTGAGTATCAGAGGGCCAGCCCAATTTAAGCCAATTGTGTTTGGCATGAAGGGAGCCCGTTGCGCTGACATCTCGCGCGTGGCTATATCCTGAAAGATTTGTGAGGCACCCCCGCCTCCATATTCTCTCGGCCAAGAAATGCCGATATATCCCGCTTCATATACTTTTCTTTGCCAGTCTCTAAGATATTCAAACTGTTGATCAGTTCCCACCTCCATGAAAGTCTCGGGCAATAAAAAGTCTGGCTGCGGAGGAATGTTTTCCCTGAACCAAGCTCTTGCTTGATCGGTAAACTCTCTAATTTCAGACTTTGAAACTTTAGACATGCTTTCTCCTTCAAACTAGACTCAATCTAACACATTTGAGCCATTATCTGTGATACCTTGGCAGGGGTAAGACTTTTTGGGAGTTTTCGATGCCAATTTTTAACTCTGCACTAGACACTAAAAGTACTAGCTTTCAGAAGAACAAAGCCGAAATGCTGGAGATGATCGAGGTAATGGAAAAACTATTACTCGAGGCATCGCAGGGCGGTGGCGAAGAAGCGACCAAACGGTTGCGCTCTCTAGAAAAACTGCCGATACGAGAGCGTATATCCTTGCTGCTAGATCCAGATTCCCCATTTTTAGAAATAAGCGCACTCGCTGCTTGGAGAAGCCCGTTCAATATAGGTTCAGGATTTGTTGTCGGAATTGGGGTAGTCGAGGGAGTCGAATGTTTAGTCTTGGGTCATGACCCGTCAGTTCGCGCGGGGGCATTCAACAACTTTAATATGAAAAAGTTAATGCGAGGACTGGAGATCGCGCGCGAGAATAGACTCCCGTACATCCAGTTTGTTGAATCGGCGGGCGCTGATCTCAGAGGTGAGACAGGGGAAGACCCTGAGGCCGCGATTAAACGAGAGGAGGATCATTTTGGGGAATCAGGGCGCCTATTTTACGAAATTACCGAACTATCGAAGCTAAGGATACCGACGATCTCTCTCGTATTCGGATCATCTACTGCGGGGGGCGCATACCAGCCCGGTATGAGCGACTACAATATTTTTATCAAAAACCAGTCAAAAGTTTTTTTAGGCGGGCCTCCTTTGGTAAAAATGGCAACTGGTGAAGATGCAACAGACGAAGAGTTGGGCGGTGCAGACATGCACACAAAAATTTCTGGTCTAGGAGATTATCTGGCTCATGATGAGAGGGACGGAATAAGAATATGNAGAGAAGTAGTTTCTCATNTAAATTGGAAAAAGCTCGGGCCTNANCCAGACAATATCTTTAANGAACCGATATACNAAAAGGAGGACTTGCTCGGCTTTGTCTCAAAAGATCTGCGTTCGACTTTCGATATAAGAGAAGTAATTGCCAGACTGACAGATGCGTCTAAATTTGAGGAATTTAAGCCCCTATACGGACCCACTATTGTTTGCGGATGGGCTAANGTGCATGGCTACGCAGTTGGAATACTNGGTAATAANGGAGCACTTTTTTCTGAGTCAGCAGAAAAAGCCAGCCAATTCATTCAGCTTTGTAATCAAATTAATACTCCGCTCGTATTTTTGCACAACATCACCGGTTTCATTGTCGGGAAGGATTTTGAACAAGGAGGAATTACGAAAGACGGATCAAAAATGATTAACGCTGTATCGAATTCTACCGTGCCCCACATTTCAATAATACTGGCATCCTCNTANGGCGCGGGCAACTANGCAATGAGCGGAAGGGCTTTCGGAACTNGATTTACTTTCGTTTGGCCACTNGCAAAGATTGCCGTAATGGGNCCAAAGCAAATGGCTGGCGTCATGAGTATCNTTGGCAAAGCTGCTGCTGAGCGAAAAGGTATTGAATTTGATNAAGAGGCTGATGCTGAGCGAGCCAAAATAGCCGAGCACTGGGCAGAAGAGAGATCGAAAGCAATTTATGCAACTTCACGAATTGCAGATGACGGAATGATTGACCCTCGAGACACACGCGAGATCATTGCAATTTGTCTAAGTGTTCTGTCCAACAATACCGTCAGTGGCACTAAGGAGTACGGTACATGGAGGATGTAAGAGACATTAAAAGGG
Organism: Gammaproteobacteria bacterium; assembly: GCA_002711495.1. Lineage (GTDB taxonomy): Bacteria > Pseudomonadota > Gammaproteobacteria > Pseudomonadales > Azotimanducaceae > UBA9659. Next base: position 57,482 of record PARM01000005.1, on the reverse strand, counting down.
TCTTAATCGCTAATCGAGGGGAAATAGCGCGAAGAATAATCAAAACCTGCAGGCAAATGGACATTGTCACCATTGCCGTATACGCCGACTCGGATGAAGAGTCTCCATTTGTAAACGAAGCAGACGTCGCATTTAGATTAGAGGGAAAAACTTCTTTAGAAACCTATTTAAATCAAAAGAAAATACTTGAGGCGTGCACAAAGACAGAGGCAGATAGCGTACACCCGGGCTATGGATTCCTCTCAGAGAATCAGGAGTTTGCCGATTTAATCGTCTCGAATGGTTTAAATTGGATCGGGCCATCTTCAGAGATTATAAAGGCCATGGGTGACAAGCTCTCAGCAAAAGATATGATGGAAAAAGCAGGCGTACCCATACTTCCTTCAGTCGAAATAAAGCCCGAAACCAACACAGACGAAGCAGCGAAGACAATCGGGTACCCGGTCTTAGTGAAGGCGTCAGCAGGCGGCGGCGGGAAGGGAATGAGGGTCGTTGAGACTCCCGAGAGCCTCGACGCGGCCGTTGAGAGCGCTCAACGAGAGGCTAAAAATGCTTTTGGTGATGAAAAAGTTTTCCTCGAAAAATGGCTAGAGTCGGTGAGACACGTAGAGGTGCAAATTGTCGGGGACAAGTATGGAAATATGGTCTACTGCTTCGAGAGAGAATGTTCAATACAGAGACGACATCAAAAAATCATTGAAGAGGCCCCTTCTCCAGCAGTAGACGAAAAACTTCGTGAGGCACTCGGGAAAGCGGCGATAGATGCTGCAAAAACACTCGATTACTTTTCTACTGGAACCGTTGAGTTTCTACTTTCCAGGAACGAGTTCTATTTCCTTGAAGTAAACACTAGACTGCAAGTGGAGCATCCAGTCACAGAAGAAATTCTAGGAATTGATCTTGTTCGTGAACAGATTCGTGTTGCCGAAAACAGAAAGCTTTCGCTCTGCCAAGACCAACTAAAGATTTGTGGTCATGCCATCGAGGCAAGAGTCTATGCTGAGGACCCAGAGAAAAACTTCTTGCCCTCTCCAGGGAGAATTCAAATATGGGAACCAAGCATTAGCGAGAACGTGCGATTTGATTCCGGAGTGGAAGAGGGTTCTGTTGTCTCTCCTGAATTTGATCCCATGATAGCCAAAGTAATCTGTCACGCTCCGACTAGAACAGAAGCGACTAAATCACTCGCAAAAGCACTGCGACTTACGAAGTTGTATGGGGTAAAAAACAATAAGGAATTTCTAGAGTTGACATTGCTGAGCGAGAGTTTTCTGAAGGGAGACACCACAACTGATTTTATTGAAAGAATAGATCCCAGCAGAGCAAAACAATTCCCCTTGAAAGTTCTCGAAGAGGCCGCAATAGCGATAGCAATGGAGTCTCAGGCTATCAATCGAAAATCAGCTAAAGTAATGAAAGGCATCCGAGGTGGATGGAGAAACTCTGCAATGCCTGCTCAGACTCTAAAACTCGAATCAAAAAAAACCGAGATAGAGGTAACCTATCAATCACGAAGGGATGGCTCTTTCTTGGTATCAACCGTTGCCGATGAGCTTAAATCCGTGAAGGTTTTATCGGCAGGCTGTGGAAAAATTGATATAGAAATCAATGGGCTACGATCAAAATATGAAGCTGTAAAGATAGGTCACACTTGGTATCTCCAAAACTATCGGGGACAAATAGAGTTTAAAGAGTCTCCAAAAGTTTTATCTTCGCGGGAGGAAGAGGTCAACTCAGAGATAAAGGCTCCGATGCCTGGTTCTGTTATAAAAATCTTTTTCAGCGATAACGATAAAGTTTCGAAAGGAGACACAATCCTAATTCTCGAAGCCATGAAGATGGAGCATCAAATTTTGGCACCTCGGAGTGGCACGATTTCGAGAATACATGCTCAAACCGGAGATCAAGTATCAAACAATCAAACTTTGGTTTCATTTGATGATGAGGAAGAGAGAAGCAAATGACAGCGCAAAACGAAACAATATTTGGCCTAAGAAAGGGAGCAGCTTGGATCACACTTAATAGGCCTAAAAGCCGAAACGCTCTTTCTGCAACGCTTGTTAACGAATTATACGGACATATCGAAGACGCCAATAATAACGAACAGGTAAGAGCTATCGTGCTAACTGGAAATGGATCCGCTTTTTGCGCAGGCGCAGATCTAAAGAGCCCTCCGGGGCATCTAGTCGATGGAAAGAAGAATATTCCATACCCAGAGGTTCTCAATGCGATTTTAGAAAGTCGCAAGCCTGTGATCACCGCGGTAAATGGTGCTGCCTTCGCAGGCGGATTAGGTCTTATAGCCGCATCCGATATAGTCGTCACCGATCAGTCAGCCCAATTTAGCTTCAGCGAAGTAAGGATCGGCGTTATCCCGGCAGTAATCTCGGTAGTTTGTATTCCAAAACTTGGATCACACAATGCAATGAAGCTTTTTATAACTGGAGAGAAATTCTCAGGAAAAGACGCAGTCGGCTATGGCCTGGCTCACGTTGCAGTTCCTCGAACCGACCTAGAAAAGGCGGTGGAGGATCAGATACAGATGATTAACCTAGGCGGCCCAAACGCAGTCATAGAGTGCAAACAGTTAGTCCGCAAAATCGAGAGATTATCGGTCCAAGACGGATTTATCGAAGCAGGTCCCTGGAGTCAGAGAATATTTTCTTCTGAGGAAGGTTCTGAAGGAATGGCAGCATTTCGCGATAAACGTCAACCCGCTTGGATTAAGAGAGAATAAACCGATGTCAGAAATTATTAAAATAGCGAACTGTAGCGGCTTTTATGGAGACCGATTGAGCGCGGCAAGAGAAATGATCGAGGGTGGAGATATCGATGTTCTCACGGGGGATTATCTGGCTGAACTTACAATGGCCATCTTAGCCGATCAGAAAAAATTGCGTGGAGAGGACCATGGATACGTAGGGACTTTTTTAAAACAGATAAAAGATGTAGCAAAAGAATGCAATGAGAGCGGTATAAAAATAGTCTCGAACGCGGGGGGGCTCAATCCTAAAGCTATGGCGGAAGAGATAAAAAAGATTCTTGTAAATCAGGATCTTGATATGAAAGTTGCTTATATAGAAGGGGACGATCTTCGCGCGGACCTAGCTCGTTTTCAAAAAGAGGGAGAAAAGTTTCTAAATATTGATTCAGGACAACCACTTCCAGATCAAAGTACAAATGTGGTCAGTGCAAACGCTTACCTGGGAAGTTGGGGCATAAAAGCTGCTCTCGACAGAGGTGCAGACATTGTAATCTGTCCTCGAGTCACTGACGCCGCAGTGGTTATTGGACCAGCAGCTTGGAAGTTCCAATGGCAAAGGAACGATTACGACTTTCTTGCAGGGGCTTTGACTGCGGGACACATCATTGAATGTGGGGCACAGTGCTGCGGGGGGAATTACTCTTTTTTTGAAGAGGTTCCTAGCTTTATAAATATTGGATACCCGATAGCGGAAATTGAACAAGACGGGTCGTTTACTGTCACAAAGCATCAAAATACAGGTGGACTCGTCTCCGTTGGAACAGTAACTGCTCAACTCTTATATGAAATAAAATCCCCCGCATATTTGAACCCTGATGTTATTGCGCATTTCGATACGGTAGAGCTGAAACAGGAAGCGCAAGATCGCGTTAAGGTAACTGGCGTNAGAGGCAGCAGCCCACCAATTAGCCATAAAGTATGCTTGAACTTAACAGGCACAAACAAACAAACTATTGAAATATTGCTTACCGGACGAGATATCGAAAAGAAAGCCGATATTTTCCTAGATCAAATGTTCCAAAATCTAGGCGGTCGAGATCAATTTGATTCAGTGGACGTCCAATTAATAAGAAGCGAAAAAGAGAATCCTGATAGAAATGAGGAAGCCCATGCTTCGCTCAGGATCACATTTGTAAGCGATGAAAAAGCTAAGTTAGGAAGAATGCTTCAAGCGAAAGTCACGGAGCTCGCGCTCGCTACTATTCCGGGCAACACATCTAGAGGCAATACTGGATACAGCGGTGGTCCCGTTATATCGCATTGGCCGACTCTGATAAGTAGTACTAGAATCCAAGAGAAGTTGTTTATCGATGAAGAAGAGATAATTATCAAGCCCACCCAAACCATGAATCTACCCGAAATATATTACCAGAGCCCTCCACCAAGTCTCGAAGAAGCCACCATTCAAGATTCCTTAGTCTGCATTGAATTTGGCAAGGTGTTCGGCACTAGATCTGGAGATAAAGGGGGAAGCGCTAATTGCGGAGTATGGGCAAAAAGCTCAGCAGCCTATCGGTTTATTTATGACTTCCTTACGACAGAGAAATTGAAGGAACTCCTCCCAGATTTGAAAGAATACAGAGTTGAAAGATTTGAGTTGCCGAATATCCTCTCTTTGAATTTTTACATACACAACATTCTTGGAGAGGGTGTCTCCAGCAACCATCGAATAGATAAACAAGCAAAATCTTTGGGGGAATACTTGGGTGCCAAGCGCATCGAGATTCCAAAGGCAATTATCGAGAACTAGAATGACGAAACATAAAAATGACATTTATGAAGATAATCAAAGCGAAGGCACAGGTGAGTCACCCGTCATAGCAGCAGCGACCGTCTTACTATTGAGAGATAGAGAGCAACTTGAAGTTCTAATGCTGCAAAAAACATCGAAAATTGAATTCGGAGGAATGTGGGTTTTTCCNGGAGGGAAAATTGATCCAGAGGACTCTTTAGAGACGGCTAACGAAAAAGAAGCGGCAAGGTGCGCCGCTGCGAGGGAGACTAAAGAGGAAGCAGGCCTCGATTTACCCTTGGGTGATTTTGTTTGGTTTTCGCATTGGGTACCCCCCGAAAACCAAAAGAAGCGCTTCTCTACTTGGTTTTTCGTTACCCATTGCAATTCAAATCAAGAAGTGTGTATCGATGGTAGAGAAATTCAAAGGTATCAATGGATTGATCCGAGACTTGCGCTTGAAAAACACAAAGAAGGCGCCATTGATCTAGCCCCACCGACNTGGGTGTCTCTGTATCAGATATCGAAATTTACAAATGTAGCTGAGACGATTTCCGAGTTGTCCAGCAGGAAGCCGCGTTTTTACAAAACTAAAATTGTAAAGAACATTGAGGGTNATCGAACTGCGCTTTGGGAGGGAGACTCCGGATACTCGCAATATAATGGGGACGCTTCTGAGGCTACTCACAGATTGATTATGTCACCGGATGGCTTTTTGTTTGAGCACTCGNCTGTCAAATATTAAGCACGCATGAGAGTATTTGGCTTGATACACTGAGACACTTTTCTCAAATCCGCTCTTCATCGGCTTTCTGATCTACAAGGTAATGATTGAGGTGAGCATATATTTTTCGGGTAGCTCTCTGGCCAATGTAGACAGTCCACCAACCGCTGGAAGTCCGAAAGACGGCGTAGTTCTGAAACTGCTCAGGACCGTACAACACGGCGTTGTTAAAAATCTTATTAGCCCAATAACTGCTGCTCCCGCATGCTCTTCCTTTACAATCAAACTCAATATCTCCGATAGTCTCGAGTTGATTGAGGTAATATTCAAAAACTTCGCTTGTCTGTCTAGCCTCTGGCAGGTAGTAAGTGTACGAAGACTTTTTTGCTGATAAGATTTTGTAATTTTCTGGCCTTAGCTCCCGGTCAACTTTTTCGAGAGCGCCAAGCACGAGCATATGGCTTCTCGCGGGCTCTGTGCTTTTATCCTTTAGCTCCGCGCCTGGAAACGAATCTAGCTGGCCAACGTCGCCATGGACGGGAAAAGATAAGGCGGCTACGAAAAAAATAAGCGCCTTTATTAGTTTAGACATTCACTGCTCCAGAAAATCAGGATCAAGNGACCAGCTTTAAATTTCTCAAGTCACTGCGGAAAGGTACCACTAATTTTTATATCTCTCACTAGAATTTTCCTATTCACTTCTAGTTTATATACTNAATTCTCGTTTTTTTCTGATCATAGNCCTAAAGATCTAAGAAACCTGGCGAGTTTTCGTCCTCCCTTCCGATAGGCATGTTGTAGGATTGGTTTTTATCGCGATACAACGCTGAGCAATTTAATCTAAAATTGTTGGTAAACTCTAGACGCTGCCAATGTGTAACAAATGTCGCCTTCTCTCCTCTTTGACTCAGACCACTAACTCTAGGAGCAACTCATTCAAGCGAGTAACGTAATTTGCTGGCTCCTCTAGCTGGGTGCCCTCTGCTAATTTCGCCTGATCAAAAATTACTAATGCCAGATTATTGAATCGGACCGAATCCTCTTCTTTCTCTAGCTTCTCAACGAGAGGATGAGAGGGATTTACCTCGAAAACTCTCTTTGACTCTGGAACAGCCTGCCCGGCAGATTCCAAAACCCTCCTCATCTGCATTCCCATATCATCTTCGGAGACGACCAAACATGCTGGGGAGTTAGTAAGTCGATTCGTTAGCCTGACGTCCTCTACTTTGTCTGACAACAATTCTTTGATCTTTGAGACAAGATCGGAGAATTTTTTCTCATTCTCTTCTTTCTTTTTCTTATCCTCGTCTTTGTCTAAATTTCCTAAATTAAGCTCTCCCTTTGCAACATCCTGAAAAGATTTTCCATCAAATTCTTGCAACTGGCCAACTAACCACTCGTCGATTCGGTCGTGCANGAGCAGCACTTCTATACCTTCTTGATTAAAAATTTCTAGGTGAGGACTATTAAGAGCCGTATGATAATTCTCTGCCGCAACATAAAAAATCTTCTCCTGCTCAGGCTTCATACGTGAGACGTATCCTGCTAGGGACTGATTTTGTTTCTCTTCTTTTGTTTCTGTCGAAGCAAACCTAAGGAGGTTTGCTATTTTATCTCTGTTTCCAAAGTCCTCAGCAGGGCCCTCTTTTAACACCTGTCCAAACTCGTTCCAAAAAGATTGATACTTTTCGTCATCAGATGAAAGCTTTTCAATCATATCCAGCGCCCGCTTCGTAAGGGCGTTTTTCATAGTGTCTATCGATGGGTCCTTTTGTAGGATCTCTCTGGAAACATTAAGTGGCAGGTCATTAGAGTCTACCACCCCTCTAAGAAAACGAAGATACAGAGGCAAGAATTGTTCTGCCTCGTCCATAATAAACACTCTCTGAACATAAAGCTTCAGGCCACGAGGAGAGTCCCTGTGCCAAAGGTCGAATGGAGCCTTCGANGGAATATATAGCAAGCTGCTGTACTCCAGTTTTCCCTCCACTCTATTGTGACTCCAGGATATTGGATCTTGAAAATCGTGAGAAATCGCCTTGTAAAACTCTTTATATTCATCCGCCGTTACTTCTGATCGGGATCGTGTCCACAAGGCCTTTGCTGTGTTGACTACCTCGTCTTCTGGCTCTTTACCTTCCTCGGTGGTGACCTGTTTCATTGTTATCGGCACAGCNACGTGATCGGCGTATTTCTTAACTATGCTCCTTAATCTCCAACCATCAGCGAATTCAGCTTCTGAGGATTTCAGTTTTAATGTAACCGAAGTGCCTATCTCTTCTCGTTTGATAGTCTCGACATCAAACTCAGCCTCACCTTTAGAACTCCATCTAACTCCCTCGGCGGGAGATAACTTGGCAGACCTAGATTCCACAACCACCTCGTCCGCGATTATAAAAGAGGAATAGAAGCCAACTCCAAATTGACCGATTAGTTGGGAATCTTTTTTCTGGTCTCCAGTTAATGAATCCAGAAATTGGGAGGTGCCTGATCTTGCAATGGTTCCTAAATTTGAGATAGCTTCCTCTTTGGACATACCTATCCCGTTATCGCTCACCGTCACGGATTTAGATTCCTCATCAATGTCGATCCGAATACCAAATTCAGTATCCGCAGGCGTGATCTTTCCGTCTGATAAAGCCTCAAACCTGAGTTTATCGATCGCATCGTTAGCGTTTGAGACTAACTCCCTCAAGAATATTTCTTTGTTGCTGTATAGGGAGTGAATCATCAAATGAAGCAGTTGTTTCGCTTCAGATTGAAATCCCATTGTCTCTTTTTTTTCAGTGCTCATGAGTTTTAAATTCCTATACATCTGCTGGTTATTGATTGGGGGCAAGTTGGGAATTTTCAACCCCAGCGGCAAAAAAATCCTATTTGTTTATGTAGTTAAAAAAATTATAAACTTGTGNTGCCGGTTTCCCTTCTCGTCTCATCTATNTGAGGCTTGCGGAAAGTAATGAAACTAACATAACTACCATCCAGTTAATTCTTTAAGGGTTTCTCCAATATTTGCCAAGCTTTTCACCGTTGCTACGCCCGCATTTTCGAGGGCAGCGAATTTATCATCAGCNGTACCCTTACCCCCTGCGATTATTGCACCGGCATGTCCCATTCGCTTTCCGGGAGGTGCAGTGACACCGGCAATGTATCCGACCACAGGCTTTGTTACGTTTGATTTTATGAAATCTGCTGCCTCTTCTTCGGCCGTGCCTCCGATTTCGCCGACCATAACGATCGCTTCAGTTTGGGAGTCATCTTCGAACATTCCAAGTATGTCGATAAAGTTACTTCCAGGGATAGGGTCACCTCCAATTCCGACGCAGCTACTCTGACCAAAACCAAGGTCTGTGGTCTGCTTAACCGCTTCGTAGGTTAATGTTCCTGACCGAGAGACTATCCCCACTTTCCCTGGCATATGTATCTCACCAGGCATTATTCCAATCTTGCACTCATCGGGAGTTATTATTCCCGGACAATTTGGTCCAATTAGCCTCACGCCCCGGCTGTCTAAACTCGCCTTCACCACCAACATATCCTGAGTGGGGACGCCTTCTGTTATACAAACAATTAACTTTATGCCAGCTGCCGCTGCCTCAAGGATTCCGTCTTTAGCAAACGGGGCAGGCACGTAAATCACCGAAGCATCAGCACCAGTAGCAGTAACTGCTTCCCCGACCGTATCAAAAACCGGCAGCCCTAGATGCTCCTGTCCACCCTTCCCAGGGGTAATTCCGCCAACTAGCTTCGTTCCATAATCAATGGATTGTTGCGAATGCATAGTCCCCTGTGAACCCGTGAACCCCTGACAAATTACCTTCGTTTGATCATTCACCAGAATGCTCATTACTCACCTCCCGCAGCGTTTACCGCCTGCTGAACGGCATCGGACAGTCCTGTTGCAGCTATAATGTCAACGTCACTGTCAACCAAAGTCTTTACGCCCAGCGCCGCGTTATTTCCTTCAAACCTGACGATTACAGGCACCTCCACGCCGACATCCTTTACTGCTCCGATAATGCCTTGAGCGATGACGTCACATCGGACAATACCCCCAAATATATTTATAAGTACTGCACGCACACCCTTGTCGGAAAGAATAATCTTGAAAGCCTCACTAACCGCTTCTTTAGTCGCACCTCCGCCAACATCCAAAAAATTTGCTGGCTGCCCGCCGTTAAGTTTCACTAGATCCATGGTACCCATCGCAAGACCCGCCCCATTTACCATACAACCGATATTGCCTTCCAAGGCGACATAATTGAGATTATATTCGCTGGCTTGGTTTTCGCGTTCGTCTTCTTGAGAATGATCCCTCATGCCAGCTAAGCGATTTTGTCTATAAAGCGCATTCCCATCGACGGACAATTTTGCGTCTAGGCAATGCACATCTCCTTCAGCTGTAACGACTAATGGATTTATCTCGACTAAAGATAAATCGAGATCTTGAAACAAAGCCGATAACGACATGAATAAAGTGGCAAACTGATTTATCTGTTTGCCCTCCAGACCTAATTGAAAAGCTAGCTCTCTTCCTTGATAAGCGGAAGCTCCAGTCAAAGGGTCTACGCTAGCTTGAAGGATTTTTTCTGGCGTTTCTTCAGCAACCTTTTCAATCTCTACACCACCTTCCGTAGATGCCATAAAAGTAATTTTTCTGGAAGATCTATCGATAACGGCTCCGAGATAAAGCTCGGTATGGATGTCAGTATAGGATTCTACGAATATCTTGCTGACAGGCTGCCCTTTTTCATCTGTCTGAAAAGTAACTAAATTTTTTCCGATATGATTCTCTGCAAAGGCCCTTATCTCCTCTTCTGATGAGACTAATTTAACTCCACCAGCTTTGCCCCTCCCACCAGCGTGAACCTGTACTTTGATTACCCATTTTTCCCCTCCAATTTTTTTTGCGGCTAGGACTGCGTCTTCCGCCGTATCTACCGCAATACCCTCTGAGACGGGTAGACCATATTCGCGAAATATTTCCTTTGCTTGATATTCATGAAGATTCATATAGCCAAACCTTTTTTTAATTTTTTGTAAACAGATCCTCTNGCATGCCTATTTTTTTCGATTTGAGACGTGAATCGCGTGCCCCGAGACAGCTAAAGCTGCCTCGTGAAGGCCTTCAGAGAGCGTTGGATGAGCAAACATTGTCAGGCCAAGGTCCTCTGCGCTTGCCTTGTATTCCATTGCAATCACAGCCTCAGCAATCATTTCTGAAGCGTGAGAGGCAATAATATGAACGCCCAATATTTGATCCGTGTGTTTGTCTGCTAGAACTTTTATAAGTCCGCTTGTGTTGTTGCTGGCTATGGCCCTTCCGCTCGCCCTCATTGGGAAGACTCCCACAGAATAATCCTCGCCAGCTCCTTTCAAATCCTCCTCGCTTTTCCCAACCCACGCAATTTCAGGGTGAGTATAAACAACAGACGGAACTAAATCGTAGTTCACTTGAGGCAGTTTTCCTGCGATCCTCTCAGCTACCATGATACCCTCTTCCATACCCTTGTGCGCGAGCATCGGTCCACGAACCACATCTCCCACGGCGTAAATACCAGGGGCTGCCGTCATGCAATATTCGTTGACCGCAATAAAGCCTCTTTCATCTAGGGCAACCCCAGCTTCTGGCGAAAATAAATCGTTAGAATATGGGCGCCTCCCCACTGCTACGATTACCTTGTCAAAAATTTCGGTTTGTTCTTTATCGCCAGATGAATAGCTTATCTCGACTTTGCCATTCTTGATCTGAGAGCCGGTTACACGGGCTCCAAGCCTAATGTCCATGCCCTGCTTCTTAAACTCTTTTGCTGCCTCTTTTGAGACTTGAAAGTCACAAACGGGCAACAAGTCTTCAAGCGCCTCTAGAAGAACAACGTCAGATCCAAGCCTACTCCAAACACTGCCTAGTTCTAAACCAATAATGCCAGAGCCAATTACTCCAATCTTTTTCGGCACGCTGTCAAATTCAAGTGCACCACTGGAATCAACTATTAGATCATCGGTTAAGGGACATGGCTTTATATCGATCGGGACTGATCCGGTCGCTATGATTATATTTTCTGCATTGAGTTTAGCCTTCTTCGAATTATGCAAAGTGATGTTGACCTCACCGTTACCCAAAACCTTTGCTACCCCCTCATATTGTTTGACGTTGTTGGTTTTCAGTAAACCAGCGACTCCCAGAGTGAGGTCAGCGACTACACGGTTTTTCCGTTTCATCATTGCAGGAATATCTGCTGANGGTTTTGAAATTTTAATTCCGAGATCGCCAAACTCATCCCTTGCCTCTACGTATTTATGAGATGCCTCCAGTAGCGCTTTCGAGGGAATGCAACCGACGTTTAGACAGGTTCCACCGTATGCTGCTTTGCCACTTGAATCAAGCCACTTTTCAACAATGGCCGTCTTTAATCCTAATTGACTTGACCTAATCGCCGCGTGATAACCAGCAGGACCCGCGCCTATTACAATTACATCAAAATCGTTAGCCATTCGCCCTTCTCCAGATATTTAAAGATCCAATAAAATCCTTGCCGGCTCTTCAAGAAGCCCTTTTATGGCAACAAGGAAACTCACCGCTTCTTGCCCATCGATAAGTCGATGGTCATAAGAAAGCGCTAAATACATCATAGGCCTAATCACAATTTCTCCAGCTTGCGCCACTGGGCGTTCCTGGATTTTGTGCATTCCCAAAATTGCCGTTTGGGGAGGGTTCAAGATAGGAGTTGAGAGCAGAGAGCCGAAAACTCCACCGTTAGAAATAGTAAATGTTCCTCCAGACATTTCTTCAATTGACAGCTTCCCATCTTGAGCTTTCTTCCCAAAGACTCCTACCTGCTGCTCCAACTCTGCCAAAGTCAACCGGTCGGCGTCTCTTATTACGGGAACCACGAGCCCTCGCGGAGATCCAACAGCAACGCCGATATCCTGATATCCGTGATAAACGATATCTGCCCCGTCAATTGAAGCATTAACCGCTGGAAACCGCTTTAAAGCCTCCACACTCGCTCTGATAAAAAAAGACATGAAACCTAGCCTTGTTCCGTCGTGTGTTTTGGCAAACTCATCTTTATATTTTGATCGAAGACTTATTATTGATTGCATATCAATTTCATTGAACGTCGTTAGCATTGCAGCAGTCTGCTGAGCTTCAACCAATCTTTTTGCAATGCTTGATCTCAGTCTGGTCATGGGCACCCTGCGCTCAGTTCTATCATCTATAGCTGAGCGAACAGGCTCAGGCGAAGTTAGCTCTGACGACCCAGACAGCGCTGAGGTGTGCTCCGTGGGTTCCATCTCAAGCCCTGCAACCGAAGCGATAACATCGCCTTTTGTTATTCTTCCACTTTTACCCGAGCCACTCAGGTTATTTAGATCAACCTGATTCTCCTTCGCTAGCTGCTGAGCCGCTGGACTTGCAATCTTTTCTTCTAAAACACCTACTCCAGAATTATAAGATCTTGCTCCTTGATTACCGACTGCTTCATTATAGTCAAGAGATTTATTTCTCTCTGGATGATTTGATTCAACAATAAGCTGGGGCTCAAACTCTCCAAGCACCTCTTCGGCAGTCACTGTATCACCTGTTTTTTTTCGAATAGCCACCAATACTCCATCTTCAGGCGCAACAACCTCTAGCACCACTTTATCGGTTTCGATATCAACCAAGGGGTCATCTCGCCTTACGGATTCACCAACGCCAGCGTGCCAATCAGCCACCTCTCCGTCTGCAATAGATTCGGGGAACACCGGTGCTTTTATCTCTATCATCTAATACCTCTCATCTACCAAAATCTATCACGCTTTTCTCTGGGTCCCTGTTAAAGCGTCTTCAATAAGTCTCTCCTGTTGGCGCACATGCAACGTCATATAGCCGGCTGCAGCTGCAGCTGAAGCTTCTCGACCAGCAAAAGCCAACTCAATAGTGGGGTCTATTTCTTTCAAAACCTTTTTAAAGTAGTGCTGTGTCGAATACCAAGCGCCTTGATTCTCTGGTTCTTCTTGACACCAAACTACACCAGTAAGGTTTTTATATTTCTCAAGACTTGTACGAAGGGATTCTTTGGGGAAAGGGTAAAGTTGCTCTATTCGAACAATCGCTACATCCTCTAACCCGTCCTCTATCCGTTTGGCTTCTAGATCATAAAAGATTTTTCCGCTGCACATTACAAGACGACTTACTTTCTTCGGATCTCGTCCATTCAATTCGTCTATAACCAGTTCGTAAGAGCCGTTCACTAAATCCTCAATTGAAGATACTGCTTCTTTGTGTCTTAGCAGGCTCTTTGGAGTCATGACAATCAGAGGTTTTCTAAGAGGCCTTATGGCTTGCCTTCTTAGCAGATGGAATATCTGACTAGGTGTCGATGGCACGCAAACTTGTATATTGTGTTCGGCTGATAGTTGAAGATATCGTTCTAAACGGGCGGAGCTATGCTCTGGCCCCGCCCCCTCGTAACCATGCGGTAAAAGCATCGTCAAGCCAGACAACCTAGCCCATTTATGTTCGCCACTAGTAATAAATTGATCAATTACCACCTGCGCTCCGTTAGCAAAATCTCCGAATTGAGCCTCCCAAATTACCAGAGTGCTTGGACTGGTGCTTGAATAGCCATATTCAAATGCAAGAACCGCTTCTTCTGAGAGAAACGAATCAAAAAGTGAAAAACGATTGGATTTCTTTGTAAATAGACTCAGAGGAGTATATGTCTCTCCGGCTTTCTGGTCATGCAGGACCGCGTGTCTGTGAGAAAACGTGCCCCGCCCGACGTCCTGCCCTGTGAGCCGAATACTGTGGCCCTCTTCTAAAAGGGTCGCGTAGGCCATATTTTCTGCAAAACCCCAGTTGATAGCCATCGCACCAGCGCCCATTTTCCTACGATCCTCCCAAATTTTTCCCACTTGCTTCTGAAGAACGAAACCCTCGGGCACCTCATGAAGGGTTTTAGCAATCTGCTGAAACAGCTTTAATTCGCACCTCGTGTTGGATGGCATATCCCACTCATGCCCAAGATATGGCGTCCAATCAACGTGCATTGAAGTGTCAGGCTCAGTTAGATAATCCCAAGCCACTGCCTTTCCTTTATCTAAACTGTCTCGATATGCTGCAACAAGTTTTTTGTGCTCGCGCTCCTCAATCAGACCCTCATCTATTAATTTTTTCGAATATATTTCCTGAGTTGTTTGGTAATTTCTAATCTTTTTGTACATCATCGGTTGAGTTATCGAGGGCTCGTCTCCTTCATTGTGACCTCTTCTTCGATAGCAAACCAAGTCAATTACCACATCTTTTTTAAATTCCATTCTATAGTCGGCCGCCAATCGAGAAACAAAAATCACCGCTTCCGGATCATCTCCGTTAACGTGAAATATAGGAGCCTGCACCATTTTTGCGACCTCAGTGCAGTAGTGAGCCGATCTCGAGTCGGCCTGCTCACTAACCGTGTAACCGATCTGGTTATTGAGAATGATGTGTATAGTGCCACCGGTATAGAATCCGCGCGTTTGTGACATTTGAAAAGTCTCCATCACAACCCCTTGACCAGCAAAAGCCGCATCACCGTGGACGTTTATTGCTAAAACCTTTTCTCCCAACGAATCCTCTCTGCGATCCATTCTCGCTCGAACAGAACCCTCTATGACCGGTGCAGCTATCTCTAGATGGGAGGGGTTAAATCCAAGAGCTAAATGCATTTCTCCGTCAGGAGTCATTAAGTTTGACGAAAAACCTTGGTGGTATTTAACATCGCCTGACCCGAAGCCCGGCTCATATCTTCCTTCGAACTCATCAAAAAGCTCGGACGGTGCTTTACCCAACAAATTTACGAGGACATTGATCCGGCCCCGATGAGCCATTCCTAAAACAGTCTCCGCAATTCCTGCCGACCTAGCTCTATAAATTAGCTGAGCCAGGCAGGGAATAAACGCTTCCCCACCTTCGAGCCCAAAACGTTTCGTCCCTGGGTATCTCGTCCCCAAATATTTTTCGAGGCCCTCCGCTGCAATAAGCCTACTTAAGATTCTCCTCTTTTGTTCATCGGTCAGATCTGCGCGAGATCGAGTACTCTCCATTCTCTGCTGGACCCACATTTGCTCGGTTTCGTCGGTGATATGCATGTACTCTGCACCGACTGAACCACAGTAAGTTTTCTCAAGAACTTCTATGATCTCCTTTAGAGACCCTTCACTACTTCCAAAGAATAAATTGCCAGTCTGAAATTTAGTATCCAAATCAGCGGCTGAGAGACCGTGGTAATTAAGGGTCAATCGGGGAACTTGTTGAAGCTGAATTAACTCTAGCGGATCGAGTTTAGCTTTAAGATGGCCTCGGCGACGATAACCATTAATCAGCTCACTCACTGCAAATTGTTTTCGCTCGTAATCGGAGCTCACACTGCTTGTGGGGACAGGCACTGCTCTAGATTTATTTTTTGCAAGAAGCAGAAAGTGCTCTTTTATGGTGGAGTGAGATATATCTGCTGAGTAATTTCCTTCCTGAACCGGCAAACCGTCAAAATAGCTGCGCCACTCATCAGAAACGTTAGANGGATCCCTGAGATATTTCTCATAGAGTTCCTCTACGTAAGCTGCGTTACCACCGGAAATATGACTCGATCGCCATAGTAATTGCATTTCACTTTCGGACATCTCCCCACCTCGGCTAATCTTGGAGCTATATAAGAGGCGAAATTGTAACCGAATGGGTGAGTCCTTAACAGATTACTCTGCAATTAAACTGTTTCCCGAAGCGTGATTTTGGCGACTCTAAGAATGAGATTCTATACGGCGCGTTTCAGCAGCAAATTTCTGATATGTCCTATTGCACGCGTTGGGTTCAGACCTTTCGGACAAACAGAGACACAATTCATAATACCTTTGCAACGAAAGACGCTGAAGGGATCTTCTAGATCAGAAAGCCTATCCTCTGTTGCAGTATCCCTGCTATCTGCAATAAACCTGTAAGCTTGTAATAATCCNGAGGGNCCGATAAATTTATCTGGATTCCACCAAAAAGAAGGGCATGATGTCGAGCAACACGCACAAAGAATGCACTCATACAGGCCATCTAGCTTCTCTCGATCTTCAGGGGACTGAAGTCGCTCCATCTCAGGGGGCTCTTCGTCGTTTATCAAATAGGGGTTTATTTTCTCGTAATTGTTATAGAACTGTTCCATGTCCACTATCAAGTCGCGAATCACGGGTAGTCCAGGCAGCGGTTTGATGGTTAATTTCTTGCCTCTCAGTACTTCAGAAAGGGGGGTTATGCAAGCCAAACCGTTTTTACCGTTCATATTGACGCCGTCAGAGCCACAAACACCCTCTCGACAGGAGCGTCTGTAAGTAACCGACGGATCTTGTTCCTTCAGAAGTTCCAATACGTCGAGAACCATAAGATCCCTTCCACCCGGGATTTCTAGATCAAAATCCTGCATGTAAGGCGCTTTGTCAGTATCTGGGTTATATCTGTATACACTAATTTCCATGAATAATCCTAGTATGTCCTTTCTTTCGGCTCGAACATGGGAACCGTTTTAGGCTCGAAGTTCACTGACCTCTTCATAAGTTTTTTTTCTACCGGGTCATAGATTGAGTGACAGAGCCAATTCTTGTCATCTCTTTCCTGATAGTCGTCTCGGGCGTGCGCTCCTCGGCTTTCTCTTCTTCCCTCTGCACTGATAGCAGTCGCCTCAGCTATCTCCAAAAGATTGTCNAGCTCGAGCGCCTCTAGTTTAGCAGTATTGAAGGCCATGGATTTATCGTTAAGAGAAGCNCGACTAATCCTATCTCTAAGCTCTTGAAGTCTTTCAATACCTTCTAGCATAGGCTCTTCCTTTCGAAAAACTCCGAAATTTAGCTGCATGCACTCTTGGAGTTCTTTCTTCAGAGCTGCCGGGGCCTCGCCGTCCTTTGCCGAACTCTCCCAACGGTTTAGGCGAGCTAAGGCCTCATCGATATCAGAGTCACTTGCTTCAAGAGAGTCCATACCCTCAGCTAACGCATCAGTTATATGAAGTCCTGCCGCCCTGCCAAAAACAACCAANTCAAGCAATGAGTTTCCTCCTAAACGATTTGCTCCATGAACGGAAACATTGGCAGCCTCTCCGACGGCGTACAATCCATCGATAATCTTATCTTCCCCATTGCTGTCCAGTGTAATTGCTTGACCGTGAACGTTAGTTGGCAGCCCACCCATCATATAATGGCATGTTGGAACAACAGGAATTGGCTCTTTAACGGGATCAACGTGCGCGAAAGTCTTCGAGAGCTCAGTGATCCCTGGCAACCTTGAGTGGAGTATCTCTTCTCCGAGATGGTCCAATTTGAGTAGAACATGATCCCCATTCTCCCCAGCTCCTCTTCCTTCAAGTATCTCAATTACCATAGACCGAGCAACCACATCGCGGCCAGCCAGATCCTTAGCGTTAGGCGCATAGCGCTCCATAAAACGTTCACCATCTTTATTTATTAGGTAACCACCCTCGCCTCTGCATCCCTCTGTAACTAGCGTACCCGCTCCCGCTATCCCTGTTGGGTGAAATTGCCACATCTCCATGTCTTGCAGCATATAGCCAGCTCGTAGTGTCATACCCGTACCGTCTCCAGTGTTCATCAACGCGTTCGTCGTTGACTGATAAATCCGGCCAGCTCCACCAGTCGCCAGGACGGTTGCTTTCGCCTTTATGTAATGTACTTCGCCAGTTTCCATACAGATGGCGGTGCAACCCACTACCGCACCATTAGCATTTTTTACTAAATCTACGGCGAACCACTCGCTGAAAATTACGGTACCCGCCTGAAGATTCCCTTGATAGAGTGTGTGNAGCAAGGCGTGACCAGTTCGGTCCGCCGCAGCGCAGGTTCGTGCCGCCTGACCCCCTTTCCCAAACTCTTTTGACTGTCCGCCGAATGGTCGTTGATATATTCGACCGTTGTCTTTGCGGGAAAAGGGTAATCCCATATGCTCCAACTCGAAGACCGCTTTCGGGCCCACCGAACACATATATTCTATCGCGTCTTGATCTCCAATGTAGTCGGAGCCTTTAACGGTNTCATACATATGCCAACGCCAGTCGTCATTAGGGTCCTCGCTGGCAATAGCGCAGGTGATCCCGCCCTGAGCTGAGACTGTATGCGATCTTGTCGGAAATACTTTTGACAAAACCGCTGTTTTATTTCCCGATTGCGCCATTTGGAGACCTGCCCGCATTCCGGACCCACCTCCGCCGATGACAATAGCATCAAATTCAAGAATTGGTGTTTGTGACATANTCTATATTCCCCAAAGCGTGAAAGCGGCGAATCCTACGTAAGCAAGCCCTAGCAGGATNCAAATGCCTAAATATATTCTACGAATGGGACCCGCTATCGGACCAAAGTGGTGCTCTTGCAAATAATCTCCACCTACAGCCCACATTCCTATCCATCCGTGGAGGCTTGCACTTATCACAGCTAGCATAGTAAAAATCTTGATAAAGATGTTATTAAAAAAACCTGTCCAAACAGCGAAATCAACTGTCTCTGAGAAAATAAAAAATGCCGTTAACGTCAAGAAATATGAGCCCAATATCACGGCAGTCGTGCGCTGGACTAGCCAGTCCGATGCCCCACCCGAGAGTCGGAAAGCATTTGTTAACTTGAAAACAGCCTTTTCGTTCATAGAAAGACCCAATAACCAGCTAAAACTATCAAAACTGCTGCTGCAGAAACTGTAAATTTTGCCAGCAGGGCTCCGCCTTCAAGAGACTCTCCGATCCCAAGGTCCATAATCAGATGTTTAATGCCTGCCACAAAGTGGTATGCGAGACCCGACAAAATCATCCAAGCCAAAAACATCCCGGATGGAGAGGCAAAAAATTCCGCTAGGTTGTCGAAGTGCTCCTCACTCTTTAGAGAATAGTGCAAGACGAACAAGGCCAGGCCAAGAGAAAAATATAAAAACACGCCCGCGATCCTGTGAGTAATTGAGGCAATCGCCGTTAAAGGAAACGTATATGTTAGAAGATCCATCGGGCTGATGTTTCGAGGGCCAGACACTGGGCGGGATACCGGGCGCGGGCGAGATACCGGGCGAGATGCCGGGCGAGATTCTTTATTCACGATTTTGCTCTCTACTTTTTTAATTTAAGAGCTTACCCAAAACAGATTGTGATTTACCTTCATAAGCTCGCCTAACAGCGCAATGATAGAGATTTTAAATAGGAAAAACAAACGAACAAACCACAAACTGGCGGCATACGAGGTCTTTACAACGGTTATACGTTTTGCTTTCATGCAACAAGCCCTTCACTAGAATCAAGGATCGTAGATTCCTTGCAATGGAAGATAAAATCGGTTCAAGGTGATGAGCTACGGAATTTTTTTCTACTTAAACAGAATTTTAGAGCATTCAACCTTAGAGATAGCGGGACAACTCAAATGAAACAAAAAGTAAAAATCGTTATCGATGGGAAATCGATTGAACTTCCCGTACTTGAGTCGACCGAAGGACTAAACGTTGTTGACGTTAGGGGATTAATAAACGAAGGGATGTTTACTTATGACCCTGGATTTCTCTCCACAGCGAGTTGCGATTCAAAAGTCACGTACATTGATGGAGACAAAGGTATTTTGTTGTACCGTGGCTATCCCATAGAGCAGTTAGCTGAACACTCGTCCCATCTAGAGGTATCATTCCTTCTTCTTCACGGCGAATTACCAACCAGTCGGGAGCTCAACGCTTTTGAGTCCTCGATAAATGAGAACATGAAGCTTGATGAGCATTTTAAAAAAATCTTTGACGGTTTTACTTCAAACTCCCACCCGATGGCGATGGTTTGCGCTGCTACAGCTGGTCTAGCCGCCTTGAATCACGATAATCTCGATATAAGCGACTCGGAATATCGGCTTAACGCCGCTACACAGCTGATCGCAAAAATCCCAACGATTACGGCCATGGCATACAGAAAAAGTGTGGGGAAGCCGTTTATTGAGCCTAGTGCTGATCTGAGTTACGCAGAAAACTTCCTGCATATGTGTTTTGGCGAACCAAGGAGTAAGCCGAAGGTCAGCAAGACTTTATCCAGTGCTCTCGACAAGATTTTCATTTTACATGCAGACCACGAACAAAATGCTTCTACTTCTACGGTTCGGATGGCGGGATCAACTGAGTGCAATCCGTTCGCAGCGATAGCTGCCGGCACAGCGGCACTTTGGGGACCGTCTCATGGCGGAGCAAACGAAGCGGTTCTAGACATGCTGATTGAGATCGGAGAAGAGGCAAAAATAGATGCGTACGTGGAAAAGGCAAAAGACAAAGACGACCCTTTCAAGCTGATGGGCTTCGGACATAGGGTGTATAAGAATTTTGACCCGCGAGCTACTGTAATGCAGAGTAGCGCGCATGCTGTCCTGGAAGAACAAGGAGCTGGAGATGATCCCTTGCTTGCGGTAGCACAAAAATTAGAAAAAATTGCAAGAGAACAAAACTATTTTGTTGAAAGAAAACTTTATCCAAACATCGATTTCTATTCAGGTATAACCCTCAAAGCAATGGGGATCCCTGTCCCAATGTTTACCGCGATATTTACTCTCGGTAGAATGCCGGGCTGGATAACGCATTGGACCGAGATGGTAAGCTCACCATTCAAAATAGCAAGACCGAGACAACTCTATTTAGGAAGCCAGTCAAGAGACTACGTGAACATTAATCAACGTTAAACATCTAGAGGGAAAAAGTGAAGATAAAAGCTGTGATCGAGACTAACCGTGGGCCGATCAATTTGGACTTATTTGCTGAGGAGGCACCAGTTACAGTAGCAAGTTTTGTTAACCTGGCAATAAATAATTTTTATAACGGTCTTAAATTCCATAGAGTGATAAGTAATTTTATGATTCAGGGCGGTTGTCCTCTTGGAACGGGAACGGGTGGCCCAGGCTACAGATTCGAAGATGAATTTAATGAGAATCTTCGTCATGATGGCCCGGGAGTTTTATCGATGGCGAATGCAGGGCCAGGAACCAACGGGAGCCAATTTTTTATAACCCACCTAGCGACACCTCACCTCGACGATGCACACACCGTATTTGGAAAAGTAGTTTCCGAGAGTGACCAATCGACAGTGGATTCAATTGAGCAGGGTGATGAGATCGAAACGATTTCAATCGAAGGAGATTACCAACAAATTCTTGATAAATGTTCTGAACGAATTCAAGAGTGGGATGCATCTGAAAAAGATAGCTGAAAATGCATGGCGTTATCTTAGATTCTAAGACCATAGGCAAGGATGTCGACCTAGGCCCAGTTACCAGTTTGCTAGATTCCTGGGATGTGTTTGACCTCACTGACAGTTCTGAGACGAACCAACGCATTTTTGACGCAGATGTGGTTCTCACCAACAAGGTCAAAATCGATAAATCAAATTTAGAAGCAGCCAAAAAACTCAAGTTTGTAAGCGTACTTGCGACGGGGACAGACCACATAGACCTGAAAGAAGCGTTTAAGAGCGGTGTGCAGATCAGCAACGTTAGAGGGTGGTGCACTCCCTCTGTTACTCAACACACTGTGGCACTTTTACTATCCCTGACCAATAAAGTAGGCCAATACTCAGCTGATGTTTCTAGCGGAAAATGGCAAAGCTCTGATACCTTTGCCTTACTCAATTACCATACTGAGGAATTATCCGGAAAAACTCTTGGGATCTTTGGATTTGGCGAACTGGGAAAGGCATTTTCCACCGTAATGAAGTCTTTCGGAGCACAAATTCTTCTAGGAGAAAAAAAGAAGCGGAGACCCCGTGAAGGAAGAGCTTCCTTTGAGGAAACATTAGAGAAAAGCGATTTCATTAGCCTTCATTGTCCGTTAACTCCTGAAAACGCGCACATGATCGACGAGGCAGCTCTTAAAAGAATGAAACGAAGCGCGTTTTTAGTCAATACCGCAAGGGGTGGTCTGATTAATTCGCGTCACCTTTTAGATGCGTTGTCATCAGGAGAAATTGCAGGGGCTGCTCTAGACGTTTTAGAAGAAGAACCACCGAGTGAGAATGAACTGCTTTCGGCTTCAAAGATGCCGAACCTGATCATAAGCCCTCACGTGGCTTGGAGTGCGATAGAATCAAGAAAGAGGTTGGTTGAACAGACTCAGGAAAATATTAAAAGTTTTTTGAGAGGGCAGCCAGTAAGACTGGTAGGTTAAAGGAGAGAGAAGATGGAGTCTTTTAGATCAGAGGTAAAAACTTGGCTTCAAGAGAATTGCCCAGCTGGGGTCAAAGGTCCGGCCAGGGAAGAGGATACGGTCTGGGGTGGGCGCAACGCCATTTGGCCAAGTGAAGACGCTCGACTATGGTTGCAAGCAATGGGCGAAAAAGGTTGGACCTGTCCAACTTGGCCAAAAAAATACGGCGGTGGCGGCTTGAACCACGAAGAAAACATGATTCTTCAACAAGAACTTCGACAACTTAACGCGAGGCTTCCAGTGGTTTCTTTCGGGATCAATATGCTGGGGCCAGTGCTACTCGAGTATGGAACCGAGGAGCAAAAACTGGAACATATACCAAAAATCGTTCGAGGCGAGATCCGTTGGTGTCAAGGATATAGCGAACCTGGATCTGGATCTGACCTCGCAAGCCTTCAGACCAGAGCAATACCGAATGGCGATGACTATATTATTAATGGCCAAAAGGTTTGGACCTCATACGCGAATTTCGCTGACTGGATTTTTTGCCTGGTGAGAACTGATCCAGACGCACCAAAACATGAGGGAATAAGCTTCATACTCTTCGACATGAAATCTCCAGGTGTCTCTACTAAACCAATAAGGCTGATCAGCGGCGCGTCACCCTTCTGCGAGACTTTTTTTGACAACGTCCGAGTTCCAAGAGCTCAATTAGTAGGAAAAGAAAACCAAGGTTGGACAATTGCTAAAAAGTTACTTCAGCATGAAAGAAATAACATTGCGGGAATGGGAACGCGTGTAGGGTCTAGCAAACATATTCACTCTATCGAAAATCAAGCAAAAAAATATCTTGGAGAAGATAAAGGAAAAATTGCCGATGAATCAATCAGAAGTCTAATTACAAAACATCAAATGGACGGTAAAGCCTTCTCTTTAACTATGCGTCGTTCTGCTGACGAGGCGAAAACCACATCAGCGCCCTCGCCTGCCTCCTCGATGTTTAAATACTATGGCACAGAGCAGAACAAAAACCGCTATGAAGTCATGCTTAAAATTTTAGGAAGTCAGGGTTTGGGATGGGAAGGCGATGGTTACGAAGAGCGAGAACTTTTGACAACTCGGGAGTGGCTGCGCTCAAAAGCGAACTCCATCGAGGGGGGAACCAGCGAAGTACAATTAAATATCATAGCAAAGCGAGTTCTCGGACTTCCCGATTAGCCCAGATACAAAAAAACTCAAACTCTTAAAAAAAGACAAGTGCTTGACTTTGTTACTCTTCAAATAACAAGATATTAGAAAACTACAGAGGGAAATAACTATGTCTACGGTAATGATAGTCGGCGCGAGCAGGGGAATAGGTTTGGAGCTAACTAAACAGTACGCGGAAGCAGGCGACCAAGTTATTGCTTGTGCCCGTGATACGGCTGCGGCTGAAAAATTAGACTCTTTAGCTGAAGCTTCTAAAAATATTGTTATCAAGGGACTAGACATAGGCGACCCTAAATCCATTGACGCTGCAAAATCGGAAATCGGCGAAAGCGCAATTGATAAACTGATCATTGTTGCAGGAACGACCGGTGGTGAGCATCAATCACTGGACGACTTGAGCATTGAGGAATGGCACACAGCTCTCAATATCAACACTATCGGACCGACGCTAGTCGCTCGCGCATTCAAATCTAATCTGATTGCCTCTGGAGGCGGGAACCTAATGATTCTTTCCAGTCAGTTGGGTGCGTCAACGTGGCCGATGGGCGGTATGTATATATATTCCAGCACGAAGGCAGCAGTAGGGAAAATCGGCAAAATTCTCTCGTTAGATTGGGCGCAAGATCCGATTACGGTCTCTGTGATGCATCCAGGCTGGGTGCAAACAGACATGGGNGGACCTCACGCGGAAATCACATCCGAGGAAAGCGCATCAGGAATCCGAAAAGTTATCGAGAGTTTAAAGAAAGAGGATTCAGGAAACTTTTACAAATGGAACGGCGATATTCATCCCTGGTAGGGACAAGGAGTTCTTGTATCCGAGCAGAACTTTTCAGATAAGAACCTCTATAGGGTCCACAAGATAAGATGTCCTGCTCCCACTGAGCCAAAAATAAAAACAACAAAAATGGGTGGGAAGAAATATGGCGGAGTCAATTAAAGTGCATCATTGCGGAATAACTGTAAGCAATCTTGAAGAGGCAGTGGANTGGTATTCCACTGCCTTCGGACTAAAACCTGGACTTATCTTGNNGGTTNCGGGNCCAAGCGGNGAANAAGTGCTACGGATGCCTCCNCATACCCATCGGGCAGCNCTTCTCCCNGTTGGCGACTTTGCAATCGAATTACTCGAATTCATTCCGAAAGGACAGGAGTTCAANGGAAGGCAAGACGACGTTGGATATGTCTACATGTGCTTTGAAGTCGAAAACCTAGACGCAGTCTACGAGCGAATGTCGAAGGCCGGTTATGATTTTCATACACCGCCACTGATAGGAGAAGAGGGACAAATCGCTGGATCCAAGTTTTGTGTAATGCGAGATCCTGACGGCAAAACCATAGAGTTTATAGAAACCGGGCCCGGGATGACGGCTCGGGCTCTTCATAAAGCCGCCGAAAAAGGTGTCAGGTACACGACTTTTGACGACCCCCTGCTTATGGATGGCTAGTTGCAATCAAATAGTTAACTAACTGTGTGGTAAAAGATGAGCGAAAGTAAAGTTTACGATTACCGAAGAAACTTACCTATTAACCCAAACGCGAAAACCGCTAGCTCGGAAGCTAACACTAAATTTTGCTGCAACGGAAGTGATCCCATCTCACGAGAGAGATACTANTCTGAGAGGCAGATGAAACGGGAGTAATCACATCTTTGGGCTAAAGTTTGTAACTGAGCTGGTCGCGAGGAGGACTGGTTCGTGTTGAAAGCGTAACGTCATCAGAAACAAAATTTCCTACTTCTACGTGGTGTTATAATTGAGAAATGATGAAAAAAGTTTCAATAAACCGAGATAATCGGCTCGCGGCTTTGGCTTTTTTGACGAAGGTATACCAAAAACCTGAGAGCCAGCAAAGTATCGAGTCGGGCCTACCAATTATTGATGGAGAACTGAACAGAGATTTGTTTGCGAGAGCTGCGCGGAGGGCTGGATTAAGTGCATCACTTCAAAAAAGGACGCTCAAATCAATTCTTTCCTCTACCCTGCCAGTTGTGTTGGAATTGCATGAGAACCGAGTCTGCATCCTAATGGATATCGCGGGAGACCAGGCGAGGATAATCCATCCCGGAGAGGATGAAACAGAGCTTGTTATGAAGGTGGCGGAGCTCGAGGTTAGTTACTCCGGGTTTTGTTTTCTCATCAAGCAAGATTTAGAGGAACCGACTAGTGAGATTCATTGGTTCTGGAACGTAATTAATATGTCTAAGGGCATTTACGCTGAGGTGCTTTTCGCTTCCTTTTTTATCAATTGTTTCGCACTTGCGACCCCGCTTTTCATTATGAACGTCTATGACCGAGTTATTCCCAACTATGCGATAGAGACGCTATGGGTGCTTGTTTCTGGCGTTGTACTTGTCTTGCTTTTTGATCTGATAATGAAATCCTTACGCGGATATTTCATAGATGCGGCAGGAAAGCGGGCCGATATCATACTCTCGGCGAGCACCTTTGGACGAATATTGGGTATAAAGCTGAGCGAAAAACCCGATAGAGTTGGTTACTTTGCGAACAACCTCCAAGAGTTCGATAATTTTAGAGACTTTTTCACCTCCACAACCCTTGTGGCGCTAATTGACCTGCCTTTCGTAATTCTATTTATACTGGTCATATCCTCTTTAGGAGGAGTTCTTGCTCTAGTTCCGACAGTAGCGATTCCATCGATATTAATTTTGGGGTTTCTTCTCCAAAGGCGACTCCAATACCATGTCAGCGCAACCTTTAAAGAAGGCGCAGAAAAGAACGCGATGTTAATAGAAGTTCTAAGTTCTATTGAAACCGTTAAGGGAATGACAGCAGAGGGTGCAATGCAACAGCGTTGGGAGAAACACAACGCGCTGCTAGCTAAATTGGGGCTCAAATCTAGATTATTGTCGTTTGCTATTGTTAATTCAACTCAAATGATTCAACAAATAGCAACCATCGCAGTTGTTACGTCAGGCGTCTACCTAATTATGGCTGGAGATCTCACCGTGGGAGGGTTAATCGCTTGCACCATACTGACTGGAAGGAGTCTCGGGCCAATGAATCAAGTTGCCGGAATAATAACTAGATTCCATCACTCTAAATCGGCTTTTTCCGCTATCGACAGGGTCATGCAACTGCCGACCGAGAGGCCTAACAACAAAAATTTCTTAAAAAGAGGCCATCTGAGCTCAGACATAGAATTTGTAAATGTTGGATTTAGTTATCCGAACCAACAAATCTCTGCCTTAAAAGAAGTTTCTTTCAAAATCAACGAGGGCGAAAAGGTCGCTATACTCGGTCAAACAGGCTCAGGAAAATCCACAATCCAGAGACTCATAATGGGATTCTACAATGCAACAGAGGGGTCAATTCTGCTTGGAAATACAGATATTAATCAATTGGATCCCCGTGATATAAGAGAAAAGATTGGCTACGTGCCGCAAGAAGTGTCTCTTTTCAGTGGGACGATACGACAAAATATCAACCTTGGCTCCCAACTTAAAAAAGATGAAGAGATATTGATGGCAGCAGAAATCGCTGGGGTCAGCAAGTTTATAAACAAGCATCCGATGGGGTTTGATCTTGATGTGGGAGAACGAGGCACAAATCTCTCCGGAGGACAACGACAAGGCCTTGGAATCGCAAGAGCAATACTAAGCGGAGGAAAGACTTTGATTTTCGATGAGCCCACTGCATCTATGGATAATTCGAGCGAAAAGCTTTTCATAGAGAAATTTGTGCCTTTTATTAGAGATAGAACCCTAGTCTTAATCACACATAAAGCATCGATGCTATCCTTAGTAGACAGGATTATTGTGCTTGATAGAGGGGAACTTTTAACTGACGGGCCTAAGAAAAGAGTGCTTGAAATGCTTTCACTAGACCGTAGCGAGAAATGATGGCAGTGAAGTCCCCCAAGCAAGATATTGAATTTATGCGAGAAAGCATCGCCGCGGAACTGGAAACAGTGCCGGTTGGCGCCCACTTAATTCTGATTTTGGGAGGGATATTCGTCCTTACAGCAATAATCTGGGCTTGCTTCGCGACTCTTGACGAGATTGCTTATGCTGAGGGTAAAGTCATCCCTTCTACCCAAGTTCAGGTGGTTCAAAATTTAGAAGGAGGCATACTTACGAACGTAAAGGTTAAGCCCGGGCAAATAGTTCAGGCAGGGCAAACGATGTTAACTCTTGATGACACCCATTTCGCTTCCTCATACAAGGAGGGGAAACTTACGAGTAATGCTTTGATCGCCAAGATTGCGAGACTTGAGGCGGAGATAAGTGGTCAAGACTTTAGCTTAGAGAACTCTAAGGATAAGATGCCTGAGGTCTACTTGGGAGATGAGATCCAGCTATTCGAGCTACGAAAACAACAGCTCGAATCGTCAATAGAAATCCTGAAACAACAAAAGACACAATTCGAGCAAGCGCTTGCTGAGCTTCGCGCTAAAGAAGAGAAACTTTCTATTGGTGCCGAACTCTCAAAAAAAGAACTTGAACTAAACAAACCGCTTGTAAAATCAGGGGCTGTATCGCAAGTAGAGCTGCTGAGACTAGAAGCCGCTGTCAACGAATCTCTTGGGAAACTGGAAGAAACCAGACTCGCTATCCCAGGAGCGATCGCGGCCGTCAGAGAGGCCGAGAAAAAAGTTCAAGAAAGATCACAACAGTTTGTTAGTGCTGCCCAATCGGAGCTTAATATAGCTAAAACAGAGTTACAGAAAGCAAATGTTTCAAATGTAGCGTTGGAAGACAGGGTTCGCCGGACAGAAGTTAAATCACCGGTTAATGGGACCATTAATCAGGTGCTCGTGAACACCATCGGAGCCGTGGTGCAGCCGGGCATGCCACTCGTAGAAATCGTACCTACTGATGACACTTTGCTGATCGAAGCCAGAATAAGGCCATCGGATATAGCGTTTGTATATCCAGGGCAGGAAGCCAAAGTCAAATTAACTGCTTACGACTTCACTATATACGGGGGACTAGATTCTGTTATCGAATTAATTAGTGCAGATTCAATAAGCGATCAAATAGGCGGCGCTTATTTTAAGATCCAGGTTCGAACCAAGAAAAACTATTTGGGGAGTGCGTCAAAACCTTTACCAATTATTCCGGGGATGATGGCATCAGTTGATATCATTACCGGAAAAAAGACAGTCATGGATTACATTTTGAACCCTTTGAGACGCGCTCGCTCTGCGGCGCTAACGGAACGATAAGCGAACAAATTTAAATAATTAAGATTCTTATTTGCGTTCCTTTTGCGTTATGGCAGATTTTATCTCTCTGGCTTTTTGCTTTAATAATCGGCCATTTCTCGGTCCCGTTCTCAGAATCAGTTTTTGAAAGCCATTCAAAGCTTCGTATTCGGGATCTAAATACTCATACATCACTGCTGGTCTTTTAAGCAAAATCCTCTTGGGGACCTCAGGGACAGTAATAATGCTCTCTAAAGCCGAGAGAACTAAAGCATCAACGTCGTCTACGAGATAGCCGAGCTCTTTGTAGGCGTCTCTAATCAGGGGGGTTATCGTGAGATAAAGTTGCGCAGCTCTGTTCGCATCGATCGAATAAATTAAATCGGTGATCTTATCGAACCGCTGGTATGAACGAAAATCAATCTCAAAGACACCCTCCTCAATTTCTCTCGCAACAAAAGACCCATTTATCTGCAGATCAGCGACCAAGGTGGGTGAGAAATTGCCTGTGGACGCGTTATCTAGAATTGCAACAAATTTTCTTATGAATTGCTCCCGTGGCATAAAGGCTTGAACGTCCGCCTCGGAGAAATTACCAAGACTCAAGGCAGCTTGCCGAATCATTTGATCGGAATTATCAAGCTCTGGAAGCAATAACTCCAAAGAGGAGAGCTCGAGTTCAACCGGATCTGGTTGAAGAGCTAGGCGCGGTGGGTCTAATATTTTCGGCAGGTTTGAGGCAATCTCAGAATTTGATTTTCTCAGGTTTTTATCTAACCCAACTACTGGAACTTGCTTCAAAAAATTCTCATCCTGGAGAGAGTAATATCTGAATAGGAAAACTCCTACTAAGACAACTGAGAAGAAAATCAAAACCAAAACTAAAATTCTATTCATTAAAAAATCATCTCTGTGCTAAACCTCGATGTTTGCTATCTTTTGTTAGGCCATTAAATCTTTTATCGCTCTAGGAAATGGCGGGCGAAGAATGCCTTTTTCGGTAACTATCCCAGCTATTAACTCCGCCGGGGTCACATCAAAGGCTGGGGATCTTGCCGAAACTTCAGGCGGAGCGATCCTCGTTCCCCGGAAATGGGTAACCTCATTACCATCACGTTCTTCTATTAAAATATCAGAGCCTGAAATGGTGGAACAATCTATCGTAGAGAGTGGAACCGCAATATAAAAAGGGATTCGAAAATACTTCGCCGCGATCGCTATGCTGAGAGTTCCAATTTTATTAGCGGCGTCTCCATTTGCTGCAATCCTATCTGCACCAGTGATTACGATGTCTATCTTTCCCTCACTCATAATGTGGGCCGCCATATTATCGGAGATCAAAGTGCAAGGAACTCCATTCCGACTGAGCTCGAAAGCAGTGAGTCTCGCACCCTGAAGTAACGGTCTTGTCTCGTTAACGAAAACATGGACATTATTGCCTTGCTCATTTGCAATGTATATTGGTGCTAGTGCTGTGCCTAACTCCGAAACCGCGAGACTGCCCGCATTGCAATGCGTTAGTATGTTTGGATGTTTTCTCACCAACTCAAGTCCATTTTCGCCAATAGCTCTACAAGATTCTCGGTCCGATTGATGAATAAATTTTGCCTCACGAAGCAGGCACTGGTAAATGTTGGGATTGGTTCGATTAGCTTTCTGACAGGACAGCATCCGATCCAACGCCCAAGCTAAGTTAACAGCAGTGGGGCGCGCGTTAACAAGCTCTGAGGCACGTGAATCAAAAACTCTGTTAATCTCTTCTAACCCCGCATGCTCCAATCCCAAAAGGATCCCATATGCCGCAGCAATACCAATGGCAGGCGCTCCTCTAACCGTCAAGGTTTTTATAGAGACGATTACTTCCTTGAGATCTTCGCAAACAACTATATCCTCATCTTCAGGCAATTTACGTTGATCCAACAGATATAGCTTGTTGTTTTTCCATTCAACAGAAACTGGTATATTTTTCAAATTAGATCTCCTTTAATGGCTAAGAATACACCTTTACCCTTGGCATAAACCAACAAATCACGCACAATTCAGAAAAACGGGGGAAAAGTTGGCTAAATTAATCTTGAGGTCAGATGAAAATGGAATAGCGACTTTGACGCTAAATAGACCCGAGGCCCTCAATGCCTTGAGCCCAAAACTCTTTGTTGAACTTAATAGCCACCTAATAGATATCGAAAAAGAAATCGACTCGGTAGGATGCGTCATACTGCGTGGCGAGGGCAGATCTTTTTCAGCAGGAAACGATCTGAAAGCAATTCAGGCTGGAGAAAAAGCACCCTCAAAGCATTATCAAGCTGAAACTTTGGATATGATCGAAAATTTGCCGCAACCCGTCATCGCCGAGGTGCAAGGCCACTGTTACACAGGCTCTTTAGAGCTAGCATTAGCATGCGATCTATTAATAGCGTCCGATTCAGCAAAATTTGCTGACACACATGGGAAATGGGGAATGGTGCCCGTCTGGGGAATGAGTCAGCGACTAACTCGCAGAATCGGACCTATTAGAGCAAAGGAAATGATGTTCACTGGAAAAGTTATATCTGGCTCGGAAGCGCTTGAGCTTGGACTGGCAAATGAATGCGTCCCAGACCAATCGCTAAGAGATCGTACCGTTGAAATAGCAAATCAAATAGTTCAAAACTCTTGGCACACGCTCAGATCTGACAAGTACCTAGTAAATGCAGGTATGAGCATGAGTTATGAAGACGGGAAACTATTTGAGAGAGAAAAATCACCAGGGCCAGATCCTGATATGCAGACTCGAATAAAAAACTTCTAGAGCTTTAAAATGAAAAAGATTGAAATAATCTATTGTTCTCTTTGAAATTATAAACCTGAAGCGGTTAGTTTAGCCGCTGATTTGAAAAAGCGTCGAGTAAAATATCCTATCAAACTTGTTGCGGGCGAAAAGGGGATTTTTGATGTGACAATGGATGGAGAGCTCATATACTCGAAAGCCAGCTCCGAAGATTTTCCTAGCGCAAGCGAAACTACAGAAATCGCAAACATGATCAACTCGTGACAAACAAAGAACAGTCAACGCAATCGAGGCGAGAATCCTCAACCTTTATGCTCTGTTAAACCGATGTTAACTTCCCTCAACTCGGCTGCTTTTTCCTCCGGGCTTCCATCATTGAGAAAGTGGTTTGCTCCAGTCTCGACAGACGCTAAATACTTTGGCAAGTTTGGTCCACGCAGGATTGGATGAATCTGAATATGCGCGTGGTATGCAGGATGGGACGTCTCACATGGAGATTGATGAACTAGCAGCATATAAGGAAAAGCACAGTTCCACAAAGCCTCATAGCGCCGAAGGATCCCGTTTAAAGCTCCGGCCAGATCATAGCGCTCGGATCTAGAGAGGCCAAACAAAAATTGATGGCGATTTCTAGGCACGATGAAAACCTCATATGGAAATTTGGCAAAATACGGAACAAAAGCACAGACGTCTGAACCCTCGTAAAGCATTCTTCTCTGATCCATAATCTCGGCCGACAACAAACTTTCCATTAACGGCGAGGACGATTTTTCGAAAGCCCTAGTTTCTTTCCTAAAACCCTCCATAACAAATTCAGTCGCGTATATTTGGGCATGAGGGTGCGAATTAGATACTCCAACCAGCTCTCCGCTGTTTTCGAATATCAGCACTTGTTCAATCTTCTTATAGCTCATCAACTCGGTTGTTTGATCGGCCCACGCATCAATCAGCGTTTTCGTTTCATCGATAGAAAGGTCAGCAAGAGTTTTATTATGGATCGGAGAGTAACAGACCACTCGGCATAACCCTCCAGCAGGCGCGGAGACGAATGGAGAGTTTTTTATTACACGATTACTTGGGGCAGGCAGGGCGAAGGCTGGGTGATCATTATCAAAAATGAAAACACTCTCATAATCCGGATTCCTCTCCCCAGACACCCGTTGATTCCCTGGACAAAGTGGGCATGCCGCTTCATGATCTCGGGAGGAAAGAAAAATTTTCTTCTCTGGCACGCTCCACGGTCTGCTATTTCGATGGCCCGTTATTGTTACCCAGTTCTCTTGCAATGGATTCCATCGTCTCTCCCAAACCATAATCAGTACTAGTGGTTTTCAGTTTTATTTTTCATTNNTATCNGCTGGAAGTTCTCGCACAAAATCAATATGACTAAGCAGAGTATAGTGATANGCCTCAACCAAAGCGTTCCAGCTTGCTTTGATTATATCTACATTGACGCCGACAGTCCCAAACAACTCACCCTGAAATGAATGTTGAAGAAAGACCCTAACTTTTGCTGCTGTTTCTTCGGTGCTGTTAATCACCCTTACACTAAAGTCAGTCAAGTGCAGGTCCGACAAAACCGGGTACTTCCCAGCTAAAGATTTCTCCAACGCTCGNTTAAGCGCATCCACAGGNCCATTCCCTTCAGCGGCACACAGCTCAACTTTTTCATCTAACTTTATCTTCACGCTTGCCTCGATGGTCCCATCAACGTCTAATCGCTCATCATTGCTAGGAGAATATATCCTAAAATAAATTGGTTCAAAAACCTGCTGATATCTTCCAATGTGCTTTCGAACAAGAAGGTCAAAGCTCCCATCAGCATTCTCGTAAGAATATCCAGCATGTTCCTTGTCTTGAACCTCATTCAAAATAGATCGAGCTGCGCCGGTGCTTTCAACCTCAGGATACCTGTTTGCGAGCTTAGCCTTTAAATTTGACCCGCCTGCTAACTCGCTAATCAGAATTTTTCTCGCGTTGCCTAACATTTCAGGATCAACATGCTCATAGGTCTCCGGATTTCTCTGAACTGCACTGACATGCACACCTCCTTTGTGGGCAAAAGCGCTCGGGCCGACAAATGGCTGGTTAACAGGCCCATCTCGCCCAAGAAACTCCCAAATTTTTCTCGAAAGATTCGTCAAACCGGCAAGATTTCCATCTGGCACACACTGATATCCCATCTTCAATTCAAGGTTGCTAATGATGGCGGTCAAATCAACGTTTCCGCATCTCTCACCGATCCCATTTATCGTTCCATGNACTTGGGTAACTCCCTCTTCGATCGCCCGCAAAGTGTTAGCCACCGCCAATCCACCATCATTATGGACGTGTATACCAAGAGGAACTTTTGGGATATCTCGCCGCACATGTTTTATGACCTCTGCCAATTCGTTTGGGAGGACCCCGCCGTTTGTATCGCAGAGTATTATCCTTTCTGCCCCGCCAGCAACGGCAGCATGCAAAGTATCCAAAGCGTAAGCCGAATCACTTTTGTAACCATCAAAAAAATGCTCTGCATCATAAAAAACAGGCTTTTTTGTTCGCTCTGCCAGATGTANAACTGAATCGCGNATCATTTCTATATTTTTCTCGAGCGCAATCCTTAAAGCTTGCTCGACATGCAAATCCCAACTTTTTCCGAAAATGCAGATGACATCAGCTTGAGAGGCTATCAACTCTTGAAGAAACGGATCCTCCTGAGGAGATGCGCCAGCACGATGCGTAGAGCCGAACGCCACAACCTGAATGTTCTGCAAATCGAGGGCCCTTACTTTCTCAAAATATTCGTTATCTTTGGGATTAGAACCGGGCCAACCACCCTCAAGGAAGTCTAGTCCGAATCTATCAAGCTCTCGTGTAATCTCTAACTTGTCTGCAAGTGAAAAATTGACACCATCACCCTGAGTTCCATCTCTAAGGCTAGTATCGTAAATTTCTATTTTCTTTCTCGCCAAGATCTGATCCTATAGNTAACCAAGTTTGACTGCGGTCGCACTGATNTCATCTTTTGCCTTGAGAAGATTNTTTAAAGGGTCGTGAGTTTCTGTAAGTAAGGCCTCTCGGGCCGANTCTTTCATNTCAAAAGAATAAATCTTGTTCGCGCAAATTAATCTNTTATCGCGAATATCAATAACGATTTCACTTTCTGGATCGCGCTTTATGGTATCTGCTAAATCTCTCCGATCTTTCTCTTCCATCACGAGGCAAGGGATTCCTAACGTAATGCAATTTCCATGGAAAATTTCCGCAAAGGATCCAGCAATCACTACCTTTATCCCAAACTTTTGGATTGCTTGGGGCGCGTGCTCGCGACTTGAACCACAACCAAAATTGTCATCGCTAATAAGAACCTCAGCTCCGGCATGCTCAGGAAGATCTAAGGCATGATTTTTTGGCTCCCCATCAGGTTCAAACCTCTCATCATAAAATAAGGATGGCCCCAACTCATCGAAAGTGACACATTTTAGAAACCTTGCGGGGATGATTCGATCTGTATCAATATCATTACCTTCAACATAAACCCCTCTTCCAGAAATTTTCTCAAAACTCATCAGATTTTCTTTCCTAATTCGAAAATTTCGCGCGCATCGGCTATGCTCCCGGAAATCGCTGACGCAGCCACCATAATTGGGCTCATTAATATTGTGCGGCCCGTAGCAGACCCTTGTCTGCCCATAAAATTTCTGTTTGAACTCGAGGCGCAAACCTCGTCTCCAACCAGCTTGTCGGGATTCATAGCCAAACACATGGAGCAACCGGGCTTGCGCCACTCAAAGCCAGCTTCTTCAAATATTTTATTCAACCCCTCNTCCTTTGCAGCTTTGTCNACTTTTTCAGANCCAGGAACAGCTATTGCCCTGACCGATTTGGAGACTGTTTTGCCCTTTAAGAGAGCNGCAA
Organism: Gammaproteobacteria bacterium; assembly: GCA_002711495.1. Taxonomy (GTDB): domain Bacteria; phylum Pseudomonadota; class Gammaproteobacteria; order Pseudomonadales; family Azotimanducaceae; genus UBA9659. The sequence continues at coordinate 22,059 of PARM01000005.1, read as the reverse complement.
CTTCTCGGAAATCACTTAACCGCCCATTAGTGCAACTCCCAATAAACGCTACATCAATCTTTAATCCTTTAATTGGCTCGTCTGGATCCAATTTCATGTACGCGAGGGCATCTGAAATCAGACTCCTATCAAGTCCTTCCGAATTTTCTGGCGAAGGAATATTCTCTTCTATGAAGACTGCCTGTGCTGGGGTCACACCCCAGGTTACAGTGGGCCTAATGTCATTGGCGTTAATTCTGACCTCATCGTCATAAGTGGCATCCGAGTCGCTTGCATAAGCCTTCCATTTTTCACACGCTACCTCAAAATCTGATCCTGATGGAACTCGCTCTAACCCTTCTAAAAAATCAAAAGTCGTCTGGTCAGGGTTGATGTATCCGCACCTTGCGCCGCCTTCGATACTCATGTTGCAGACCGTCATGCGCTCTTCCATGCTCATAGCGTCAATGGTTGTGCCAGCGTATTCATAAGCGAAACCCACGCCCCCATTAACTCCGAGAACGCGTATTATGTGCAAGATAACGTCTTTAGCTGTAACGCCTGCAGACAAATCTCCCTCAACCAAAATCCTGCGAACTTTCAGCGGATCCATCGCCAATGTTTGGGTGGCTAAAACGTCTCTTACTTGGCTTGTGCCTATTCCCATTGCTATGCAGCCGAAGGCTCCATGCGTTGCAGTATGACTATCTCCGCAGCATATGGTCATTCCCGGCTGAGTCAGACCTTTTTCAGGCCCCACAACGTGAACGATGCCCTGAGACCCAGATTCTGGTTCAAAAAACTCAATCCCGTGCTCTCGTGCAGAGGACCCAAGAACTTCGATCATTTTCTCTGCCATCGGNTCTTTTANCGGACGTGATTGGTTGTCTGTTGGTATAATGTGATCGACTGTAGCAAAGGTGCGATTCGGAAAAGCCACTTTTAGTCCTTTATCTTTGAGCATGCCAAATGCTTGAGGGCTGGTGACCTCATGAATCAAATGCAACGCCATAAAGACTTGATACTGGCCAGTATCAAGCCTCCTAACTACATGGTCATCCCATACTTTTTGAAATAAGTTTCTACCCAAGAGCCTAACTATCTTCTAATTGCTTACATAATTATCGTAATGTTAGCATGAATCGAGGCTATCAGCAGAGCTTGTTGCTCTGNGTCTTTTGTAGGAATATAGTNTGAAAAATCGCAACNTCATGTTNGACCAAAAATGTGAGNCAGCAANAATATNTACAGAAAAAGGTGTNTTAGATGAATGAGGGAGAGCCCAACAACGACTATTTGCTTCAAAAACTTCAGCTACAAAAATCGTCTTTCCTTTCGGAGGGATTTGTTAAGGCTAAGACTCGAATTGATAGAATAGATAGATCTATTAACCTGCTTAAAAAGAATCAAAAAGATCTTATAGAAGCAATGGCTGACGATTTTGGACATCGGGCTCATCAGCAGTCAAAACTTGCGGATATAGATGGATCAATCGGTCCCCTAGAAAACGCAAAAAAGAATCTTAAAAAATGGATGAAGCCCCAGAAAAGAAAAGTTACCTTCCCTTTAGGACTATTTGGCGCTAGAGGTCGAATAGAATATCAACCGCTGGGAGTGATTGGATGCATTAGCCCTTGGAACTTTCCCGTAAATCTTGTTTTCTCGCCCTTAGCAGGGATATTCTCGGCGGGCAATAGAGCAATGATAAAACCCTCAGAGTACACACCAGCAACATCGCAGCTAATCAAAGATCTGATTGAAGAAGCTTATTCCCCAGAGGAGGTGATTGTGATTTTAGGAGGTGCAGAAGTGGGGAAGGCCTTTGCCGCGCTGCCCTTTGATCATCTGTTGTACACTGGCTCCGGAGCCGTAGCGAAGCATATTATGAAAAGCGCTGCAGAGAATTTAGTTCCTTTGACCCTNGAATTAGGTGGGAAATCTCCAGTAATTATCGGGGAGTCAGCAGATCTGCAAGTGGCCACAAGCAATATCATGGCAGGAAAAACTTTGAATGCGGGACAAATATGCTTGGCGCCAGATTATGTTTTTCTTCCCGAGGGGCGCAAAGAAGAGTTTCTAGAGCATGCTAATAATTCAGTAAAGGAGATGTTCCCAAACTTAAAAGACAATCCAGACTATACAAGTATCGTGAACCAAACCCATTTTGAAAGGCTTAACGAGCTGTTGGCTGATGCCGAGNAAAAGGGTGCAGAAATCGTAAAACTAAATCCGGCGGAGGAGGATTTTTCGCAACAAGAAAATTTCCGTATTGCTCCAACCTTGATTTTTAATCCAGATGAAGAAATGAAGGTCATGCAAGAAGAGATATTTGGACCTTTGCTCCCTGTGAAAGAATATAAAGAGCTAGAAGAAACGATCACTTATGTTAACTCCAAGGACAGACCACTCGGGCTTTACTATTTCGGCTCAGATGATAATGAACAAAGAAAGGTCCTTGATGAGACTACTTCCGGTGGAGTGACCATAAATGATGTAATAATGCATGTTGCGCAGGAAGATCTTCCGTTTGGAGGTGTCGGCCCAAGNGGAATGGGTTCATATCACGGGCACGATGGCTTTAAGACTTTCAGTCACACNAAATCTATTTACACTCANTCCNNGATGGTATCTAAACTGGCTAAAGCNATGCGTCCCCCTTANAAAAAGGAGGCCTAAAAAGAGGCGGCNGATANGGCCGCCCTTTTGCGAAGCATTGCTCNAAGCNAGTTTTCCGCTGTNGAGACTATCGACCAGTAAANTCTGGTTTNCGCTTTTCNAGAAAGGCCTGAACNCCCTCTTTAAAATCNTCGCTTTGAAACATCGCGCCCAAATGAACCATCAAGTGATCTACGGCCGTNTCATAAGACTCTTCAAGACCCATNCGCATCATTCTCTTNGTGGTTTGAACAGCCATCGGTGCGTTCTCAGCAANTTCTCGAGCCCACTGCATCGCAGTNTCAAGNACCTGGTCATCAGGCACGACAACGTTGACAAGACCAAGTTCTAGGCACTCCGCAGAGTCGACAACTCGACCACGGTAATAAAGCTCCGCAGATTTCGCCCAACCGATCAATCTTGGTAATANCCAAGTNCCACCACTCTCAGGNACCACNTTCCTTTTCGCGGTAACNGCAGCCATCTTNGAAGACTCGGCAGCTACTCGCATATCACAGAGCAACGAGAGATCCATGCCGTAACCAGCAGCAGCACCATTTAACGCACAAACAATGGGTGTATCGATGTTCCACATGACATTGATTGGCGCGTCGCGCAAATCAAACAGTTGCTTTGGCCGATTGCTACCCTTGGANGCCTCCGAACCAATGCCGCCCTTGGCAGTGTCGACCAGATCTAAACCTGCGCAAAAGCCGCGACCGGATCCCGTTAGGACAATGCAACGAATTTCCGGATCTTTGTTAGCTTCCGTCATTTTGTTTGACAGCTCTTCGAGCATGTACCGACTGATTGCATTCATTCTCTCGGGTCGATTCAGAGTAATTANAACAATATGATCATCACAATTTTCAATTAGAATTTCGTNNGATGCAGCTTCNCTAACAGCCATTTTTTCCCCCAGGAATTTTACGTGTNTTTATAAAGTANTGTATATCACGAACCAGTCTGTTATTGCGACGGTGCAATCTAGAAAAAGCCAAAACAGTATCAGCGTGACCCATATTAGAATACACCTCTCGACAAGCCCTTCCCCCGGCCGCTATTTGTTTCTCCATTAAACTTTTCGAGTTTCCTCTCCGCACTCGTTGATCGAGAGCTCCGTGTAACAAATATAACTCGGGTGCAAGATGATTGACAAAATTTATTGGCTGAGATGCCGGGTAGAGCTTTTCCGGACCAAANAGATCCCAATGATCACTATCTGAAAAAGGAAAAAAATCATACGGGCCAGACAGTCCAACCATTCCGCAAACCNTAGCATGATANTTTGAAAGTTTACGATCCAACGCGATCAAAGCAGCAATTTGNGCNCCAGATGAATGNCCCATCAAAAAAATATTTTTCTTAATCGCGAGAAGANCCANCAGNTCATCCATNANNAGNGAAGCACTCTCTAAAATCGCCGAAAATCGNTGTTCAGGATATTTTAGAAGGTCGGGAATTANAACATTTACNCCCTTAGANCATAAGGTGTCAGCAACAAAGCGNTAGTCCTCTTTGNTATATGACCGCCANTTNCCTCCGTGGAAAAAAATGACNGTGGGTGCATCTTTGGCAANNTAGTAATAGTCTGCTTTTAAATCTCCCGAGCTACGGCACTCGACTTGACTTAATTGATAACGGCCAAATCTTGCTAAGAGNTTTANAGTCTGCAATCCCACTTTTTCGTAAAGATTTTTCAGCATGAGCATCCGTAGAAAAAAAAAGTTGTTTTGAGTAACATAGACTTTGACATTGTTTCTTTACGTAAAGAACTGAGCACGGGTTCAAAACTAAATGAAACGCCGCCCGTAAACTACCCCTAGCCTAACCTGTTGTAATAGACTTTGAAAAATTGAAAATTAAGAATCTTTTGCTGTCCACAGCAACTATACTGGCGGCCCAACAAGCAGTTTGCGGCACTCTCTCTGAAAGTCTTATACAAAGAGTAGAAGCACTGCACGATAAAATTATNATTGATGGCAGTTTAAACGAACCAGTCTGGGAGCTTGGCAAAAAACTCTCAGACTTCAGAGTCGTTGACCCCGAGACTTTGGATACCCCTTCGCACAAAACAGAAGTAAAACTGCTCTATGACCAACGCGGTCTGTATGTCAGCGCTTTATTAGAGCAACCGATCGACTCATTAGTTGAAAGGCTTAGCGCGCGGGATCAATTTTTGGATCGGGATGGTTTAGTGCTTGTTATAGACCCAGCTGGAACAGGCAACTATGGCTATTGGTTTTCATTGAACCTCGGAGGAGCGATGACGGATGGGACCGCGCTTCCTGAGAGGAGGTTTGATAGGCAATGGGACGGTCCTTGGCAGGGAGCAACAAAAATTTTGAAAGACGGGTGGAGTGCCGAATACTTCCTTCCCTGGACAATGTNTAATATGCCAGNAAANGAGGACCTAAGAACGATCGGTTTTGGAGCGAAACGGCTTCTCTCAAGTAAAGGCGAGGCCTGGGGATTGCCGCCTTTACCAGACTCCGGTCCCGTTTTTCTTAGTGCATTGAAAAAACTCTCGATACAGAACTTATCTCCATCAAGGGAGCTCGTTTTTTACCCATTCGTCTCGTCATCTTATGACTCAATCGAGCGGATCGATGACCATAAAGTTGGTTTTGATTTATTCTGGAAACCCTCTAGCAATCTCCAGCTAAGCGCGACCTTGAACCCTGATTTTGGGAATGTAGAAGCTGATAAAGTAGACGTGAATTTGTCGCCCTTTGAGACCTTCTTCCCAGAAAAAAGAGCCTTTTTTCTTGAGGGACAAGAGATTTTTACCACTTCCGCACAAAGAACCAGCGGTAGGTCAGGAAAAAATCCTCTGATACTGGTCAATACCCGGCGCATAGGAAGCCCCCCTCAGACTCCAGATTTAGAGGGGTTTGAATATTTAGATGATACGTCAAACAGCCCATCTGGACTTTTGGGAGCTATAAAATTGACCGGTCAGTACGGTCGCTTACGGTACGGAATTTTGAGTGCGATTGAAGAGGACAGTTTTTCAAGAGGTTTGATTCTCGGAAAGGCGGTTGATATTAGCCAAAAAGGACGGGATTTTCATGCACTGAGAATTCTGCACGAGACCCGCAAAAGTGGCGGGAGAAGAGGAGTCGGCTGGATTTCTACTTTAGTTAGCCATCCGCAAGGGGATGCTTCCGTGCATGGAGTTGATGGTCATTTTTTATCTAGAAGCGCGAGATGGAAGATTGATGGTCAGGTCCTTATAAGTGACAAGGGGTCTTCAAACGGATTCGGCAGCTACGTTGATTTTCGGTACACCCCGAGTAAGGGTTTCAGGCACGATCTCGCTTTAGATTACTATGATTCAAATTTCGATGTGAACGATTTTGGCTTCCTTCGAAGAAACAACACCTATGGGACAAATTATAAATTCACATTTACAAACTCAGAGCTAAAGAACCTAAAGTCAAGCAGAATAGAATTTGGAGCTCGACTAGAGTTCAACGGAGATGATTTAGCCGTAAGAAAAGGAATTTACTCGAATATGCGTTTTGAATTTATAAAAAACCATGCTTTTAAAGCGAACCTTGCGTATCTTCCATCGAGATGGGACGATTTGAATGCAAGAGGAAACGGGACATACAAAATAAAAGACCGCTTTAAATTGGGCCTGTCCTTCCAGTCTGACAAATCTCGCAAGTTAAATCATGAGCTTTCAGTATCATATGAAGAGGAGCACGTTGGAGGTAACTCGAAAGGACTTGAATACGAAATTAGCTGGCAACCGATACCAAACTTCTCCACGGATTTAAGTGTAAGTCACAAAAAACGAATCGGCTGGCTATTGCATGAATCTGAAAGAAACCTAACAACTTTCGATGGAAGGAGTTGGGAACCAAAAGTAGAAATTGTTTACGTTCCGTCCCCAAAACAGCAATTTCAAGTCAGTGCTCAATGGGTTGGAATCAGGGCTAATGAAAGCAAGCGCTGGATGACCCCTTCAGTCGCGGGCGAGCTTATATCAGATTCCTCCAGGGCGTCTGGGGAAAGAGATTTTTCTATTAGCAAACTAATTTTTCAGGCAAGATATCGGTGGGAGATAGCTCCATTATCGGACCTCTTCGTCGTCTACACCCGAGACGCCGATTTGCCCAGTGACCCGGAAAGGCATTTAAAAGATTTACTAAGAGATACTTGGAGCAATAGAAAAACTGATTCCTTAATCCTTAAACTCAGATATCGCCTAGGAAATTGAGGACTAAATTTTGATTAAGCTATTAGCGCTAGATTTAGACGGGACTCTTGCACTTCCTAAGAATCAGATTCTTACAGAGACGAAGAAAGGCTTGAATGCGCTGCACGCAGCAGGGTTCGTCACAATAACTATTGCCACAGGACGAAGATATAGAACAACCCGAAATCTGATAGATAATCTAGGTTTCGAGCCTTGGGTTATATGTAATGGTGGTGCACTTATAAAAACTCCGTTGAGAGAGACTTTTAAATCTGAGACCTTCTCGGCAACCCACGTAGCAGAGATTGCAAGAGAAACAGGTCTGACAATATTTGCACAACGAGACTCGGAGGAAAAAGGGGGGGCTGATTTTTTAATCGACCGCTCATCTTTCTGGAACAACGTAACCCGAGAGCATTACAAAAATAATGAAGCAGTCTCAGAAATATCAGATTTAGTTTCAGAAACCGAAAAAGTCTTAGTGGCGGGAATTATAGGGAAGAAGGAGGACCTTGAAGAGTTCTCGAAAGCTTTGAACCAGAGGTTTCCATATCAATATAATACTGTTTCGGTTCCAGCTTTTGAGAAGCCGAACTATTATTGCGAGATCACGCCAAAGCGGGTAGATAAATGGACAGGTATAAAAAAACTATTGCGAGAGCTAAACCTAGCAGAAAATCAGGTTTGCTGCGTCGGGGATGAGCTAAACGATCTTCCAATGATCTCTGCGAGCCACCACGGATTTGCGATGGGGAATGCTGACCCTAGACTTAAAGCCAAAGCCAAGTATACGTGCGGGGATTACGATAAAAATGGCATTCTCGATGTTTTGGCTTACATCGAACAGACAAACCTTAGATTAAGTTCAAAATGAGCGAAATTTGGGTTTTTGGCTATGGGTCAATCATGTGGAATCCAGGATTTCGTTATAAAAAAAAAGAAACGTGTTTCATAAAAGGGTGGGAGAGACGATTCTGGCAAGAGTCTTCGGACCACAGAGGCACAAGCTCTAAGCCCGGCAGGGTGGCTACTATAATTCGTAAGAAAAACAGCAGGTGTTGGGGAATAGCTTACAGTGTCGCGAAATCTGATGAGAAAGAAACCTTCCAGAGGCTTGACGGAAGGGAGCGAAATGGCTACGAGAGAACGGAGACAATTGCGACATCTTCCTTGGGATATTCGTTTGAATGCGTGACTTATGTTGCTGGGCCAAATAATCGGTATTATTCAGAAGAGGACTCAGTGCACTCTATCGCAAGACAAACAGCCCGAGCGCGGGGACCTAGCGGGGCGAATCGCGAATATATTATGCTTATAATTAGGGAGCTTAGACGACTGGGCGTTTACGAGAGACACACCGAAGCTATCTGGAAAAATCTCAAAGACAGGACGGAGAGTTGACAAAGATGAAAATCTTTAAAGAGATCGAAGAGGTCGAGGGAACACTCATTGAGTGGCGCAGAGATCTTCACTCTCACCCTGAACTTGCTTTTGAAGAACACCACACAGCGAAGTTCGTTGCCAAAAAACTCAGAGAATTCAACATCGACGTTGAGGAGAATATTGCAGGGACAGGTGTTGTGGGAACTTTGAGAAAAGGCAGCGGTAACTTAGCGGTGGGCCTGCGAGCAGATCTTGATGCGTTGCCAATACACGAAGGAAACAATTTCAGCCATAAGTCAAAAAACCCTGGAAAAATGCACGCTTGCGGACATGACGGGCACACAACAATGCTCCTCGGAGCAGCACAATACCTATCAAATCACGGAAAATTCTCGGGAACTATTCACTTCATATTTCAGCCGGCAGAGGAAAATGAGGGTGGCGGTAAAGCTATGATTGAAGACGGATTGTTCAAACGATTTCCCGTAGACTCTATTTTCGGTATGCATAATATTCCCGGCATCCCGGTTGGCTGTTTTGCTATAAAACCGGGTCCGATGATGGCGGCTTTTGACGTTTTTGAGTTAACAGTTCACGGAAAAGGCGGACATGCGGCCATGCCTCATCTCGCAACAGATCCTATTCAGATTGGCACAAAAATAGTTGAAGCCTTTCAAAATATTGTGGCAAAGGAGATAAACCCTCAAGAACCCGCGGTCTTATCAGTAACTAAATTTCAGGCCGGAGATACTTTCAACGTCATACCATCCAACGCAAAGATAGGTGGCTCTGCTCGCTGCTTTTCCGAAAAAATTCAATTACAGCTCGAACGGAGAATGGGTGACTTAAGTAAGGAAATAGCCAAGGCCTTTGAAGCACGATGCGATTTCCACTACGAGAGGCGTTACCCGCCTACAATTAATAATGAAAAAGAATCTCTGCAAGCTCGCAAAGCAGCGGTTGATTTAGTGGGCGAAGAGAATCTTATTTCAGATCACCGCCCCTCGATGGGCTCAGAAGATTTTGCCTTTATGCTCAAAGAACGTCCTGGCGCCTATATATGGATAGGCAATGGTGACGGTGAGGGCTCATGCATGATTCATAATCCACTTTACGATTTTAATGACAAAATCTTAACACTCGGCGCAAGTTGGTGGGTTAGAGTTGCAGAGCAATATTTAAACCCAGCGCAGACTTACTGAGGTATAGGTTTTGTTTTCCGCGAGAGGGTTTAAACTTTAGATACAGCAGATTCAAAATGGTGTTCCAGCACTCTGAACGGGCAGAGAAAACAACAAACACTTATGCTCTATATCGAAAATTTGGTATCTAGTCAGTTTTTACAGATTTGTCGATTTGAGCCCAGGCAAGCTTCGCTAACTCATAAGATCCTTGCCCAGCCTCTTCAGCATTTTTACTTGAAGCCGTTCCATCTTTGACCCGCTTCGCGATCCCCTGAAGGATAGCGGCCAACCTAAACATATTAAAAGCAATATAATAGTCCCAATTATCTATTGCCGATCTCCCTGTCCGACGACAATAAGCCTCTACATATTGTTCTTCAGTAGGGATCCCGAGACTTTTTAGATTTACATCTTTCAAAGAATCCCTGTAACGCATACACATATATGCAAAATCGCTGACAGGATTTCCTAGAGTGCTCAATTCCCAATCTAAAACCCCAATCACTTCATCACGTTCCGGATGCATCATCATATTGTCAATTTTCGGGTCTCCATGAACAATCGCACATGCGGTTTCGTCCTCTACGGGAATATTTTTTGGGAGATATTCGATTAGGTTATCCATATACGGATTTTCTTCAAACCTTGTGTAATTATACTGTTCCGACCATCTTTTTAATTGACGCGCGACGTAATTTCCATGCTTTCCAAAATCGCTGAGCCCCACAGATTCAAAATCCACGCAATGAAGTTTCGATATCGCATCATTCGCGGAATCCCAAAATCTTGCCCGTTCCTCTGGTGCATAAGGGCCAGAAGTGCTGTCCCAAATAACACGACCTTCAAGATACTCCATCACATAGAAACTTGTGCCAATAACTCCCTCGTCCATGCATAACGCGAATGCTTTTGCGGTCGGAACATCGGTATTCTCTAGGGCCTTGATCACCCTGTACTCCCTATCGATCGCATGCGCAGACTTCAATAGAACGCCTGGGGGCTTCCTACGCATAACATATTGCGCGAAACCGGCGCTTAAAAGGTACGTAGGATTAGACTGACCTCCGGCNAACTCTTCAACGGTCAGCTTTCCGCTGAAACCATTGACGTTGGCCTCCATAAAATCTTGCAGATTTCCTATATCAAACTGGTGTTTTTCTTGAACAGGAATGGTGCCTATATTTTCAGATGGATCAAACTCAGCCATTTCGAATTCCTAAAAAAATGGAGCTAACCTGCTCCCGGGACTCTACCTCTTCTCAAGCGACCAAGTTTTCTTTTTAAACAGGTGCCAAAAAAGTTCTTATAAAAACCTGCCGTCTTTACACCGCCGCTTAAAACGCTTCCGTCGGAGAAGTCTACAAAAAAAATCCTCGGTTGAAAAATTACGTGGGCGGAGACAGCTCCCAAAACAAAAATTTAACCCAATTCAGATTTAAATTTTAGCTAAACGCAAGCTTCTATTAAATAAGGACCTTGTCTCCTGAAAGCAAGTTCCAAGGCCGCCTTAAAAGATGCAGCAGTGTTCACCGAGATACTCTCTACCCCCATCCCCTTGGCAAGTGAACAATAGTCAATGGACGGATCACCTAAATTAAATAAACCGCCTGCTGTTTCTCCTATACGGTTTACTCCCAGGCGCCAATACTCGATCTCTAGAATTCGATATTTTTCGTTCTTATAAATAATTGTGGTGACATTTAGGCCCTCTCGGGCTTGAGTCCAAAGTGCCTGCAATGTATACATAAAAGCTCCGTCTCCAAGCAGCGAAACAACTCGCTTATCAGGGCAGGCGACAGCAGCNCCNACNNAAACTGGACCGCCCTGACCAATTGANCCACCTGTNAGGTTNAACCAGGTGTGCNGCATNGCGTTTTGACAAGGTTCAAAGGCATCGAAGCCACCGCCGCTATCTCCGCAAACTATAGCTCCTTCAGGCAGAGCGCCGGCTAGAACTTCCCCGATAGTCTTGCTAGACAGATCTGACGACGACAATTCTACTTTTTCCCTTTGATAGGCGGTGAAATCTTCGTCGTTAAGTCCGAGAAAATTGACGATATTTTCTAACGCAGAGGTAGTATCTTCGTGNGAGCGAGATAAAGTAACAATTTCTACCTCCTCGGGAATTGGAACACTCGGCAATGAGGGNTAAGCAAAAAAGCTAACGGGCTTTGAGGCACCAGCCAAAATCAATTTTTTTACTCCCTTNAGNAAAGCCGTCACCTGNNCCGGAAAGTANGGTAATCTCTCACTTACNGGCAACCCCGCGCCATGCTCAAATTTCTCAGANAACATTGACATCGCGACCCTNCATTTTGTTCTCTTNGAGATTCTNCCTGCNGCTTGTCTAGNAGCTANAGAGAGACCGTCGGATCCCAACAAGATAAGACATTCGGAATCAATNTGCNTGGCTACTCCNTCTAANATTTCNTNGCTAACTTGANCTCTTNCNTTTAACTCAGNACTTTCTTTAGATTCGACTCCNTNTTCCCAAGNNGCGTTNGCNGGAATAATAAGCGTAGAGANCTGNCCNTCGGGANAGGGCTTGGGATTNANCGCNGAATTCANCGCNTGNNTNGCATCCGAGCTTAAACTAGTGGCAGTCGAGTCTGACTTTATCCAGCTAGATACATTGCCAGCNAAAGNAGTTATATTTGAGTTGAGCGGAGNGTCATGCTCACGNTGATAATCAGCATGATCTCCCACNAANTTTATNATGGGNCTGNACGCCCTNCTGGCATTGTGCAAATTTGCGATGCCGTTAGCGAGTCCCGGTCCCAGNTGCANNAGGGTTGCCGCNGGCTTNCCAGTCATTCGCCCGTACCCATCGGCCGCGCCNGTNCAAACTCCCTCAAANAGGCANAAAACTGANCGAATTTNGGCTTGTGAATCAAGNGCATTNACAAGATGCATTTCCGAAGTNCCCGGATTGGCGAAACAAACCTCAACACCCTCTNTCGCTAGGGCTTTCACCAGACTNTCTGCTCCGTTCATGTNNTTTTTCGCCTTCNAAATATCCTCAGAATTCAATTCTAAGCTTACGATAAAAATTTCTGCCTAATGCAACCTTATTACAAAAATCTTATAAGTGCTCTCAGGCTACGCTATCAATAGTAGGCTAACAACATAAAATCTTAAATCCCTCCTGAGCAGACTCGGATTGGGGGAAGCTTATCAGAGCGAGACCCCTTATTTGGTGAATTCGATTCATCGTAATAGGTGAAAACCAAAGATAATTTCGTCTCGTCACTTCGATTTCGATTGGCCGAGTGCAAAAGCTTGCTGTGGAACAAAAAAACATCCCCAGGGTTCAAGGTAATCTGCAACTCGCCCCGAAGAAACTCTTTATTCCCGTCAAAATCAGTCCGAAAAAACAAATCAGGGTCAAAGGCGCTAGAAGAGAATTCTCTCAGATGGGATCCGGGCAGCACTTTCAATCCACCGTTTTTTTCGAACTCTGGCCCCAACGCTATCCAAGCCGAAATAAGATTGTCGTCTGAAAATGACCAGTAACGAATATCCTGATGCCATAGAGTGTCACTGCTGTACCGAGCGTCCTTGGTCATTATGCAGTTGTGGTGATTTTGGGAGAGCATGAGACCGTTTTTTGACTTAAAGAGCGAACTGATTGAGGCGCACAGCAAGGGATCACTTGCGACAGCCAGAATCTTCGGATCACGCGAGGTAGCTTGCAGGATTCTTCTTACCGTTTTAGCTCCAAGACTTCGTCGATCATTCGGAGCGCCTGGGTACTTTACATCCAACTCATATTCTAACGGAGGGACCATTTTTTCGAGCTCTTCAATGGCGAAAGCTCTCAACATGCGGCAGACGCCAGCGTCAAACATGCTAGGCATGATTAAATATCCCTGTTTTTCAAAAAAGACTCGCTTTTCGCTGGAGATAATTTTCCCTGTCATAATGGTCGAAGCCGATAATTTAAAAGCTACATGAAATCAGAGATAACTGTACGGTCATGTTGGCAAATGAGATTCACTGGAAACTGAATGAAGATGATCCGTCTGATTAAACGCTCGCAAAATTAATTTTCCTTCAATGGAAACAACACGAGATATAGATCCGTTGTCGCTTCCACTGAACGCAAAAGGTTGAGCTTGCACGGCCTCGGAAAGAATATGACCGATTACTCCACCGTGCACCACTGCGACTAATAATTTTCCTGGGTTATCCTTAATTATTCTACCAAGCGCGCTACCAATTCTTTTCTTAAGTGATTCTGATGACTCAGCGTTTGGGATAACATCCCACCGCTGCTCATCTTGCATCTTTTGATACAAGGGATCATTTTCCTGTACTTTGGCTCTAAACAGCCCTCCTTCCCAATCTCCCAGATGAACTTCACGAAGGTCTGGTTCCTCTATCGGATCCAAGCCCAACCTATCGCATAACGGCGCAGCCGTCTCTAATGTTCGTCGCAAGTTGGTAACATAAACCGCGTCGATCGGGAGACTCGCAAGTTTTTCTGCTACCGCAATCGCCTGCGCTCTCCCCTCCTTAGAAAGTTCTGGATCCCCTTGGCCATCCAACAACGGAAAGAGCTTGCCCTCAATCGCGGCTCTGGATTCACCATGCCTTACCAAATAAATGTCAGTTGCTCCCTTAGGCACACTGAATTTATGCTGACGATATTGCTTTACAATAATAATTCTCCGGGTTTACGGCGAACCCCATTGTAACTTGATATTATCAGCAATAGGTAATAACTATTTTGAAAGCCAATCCTAAAATTTGTTGCCTAATTTTGGCTGGGTGTTAACAGGAAGGAAAAATGAACTGGAAAAAAGAGATCTCTGAAATAGAGAGACGAGAAGCAATGAGCGAATCTATGGGCGGCGCTGACAAAATAAAACTACAGCATGAGCATGGGAAACTCACAGTTCGTGAAAGGATCGAGCTTCTCACGGACACGGGTAGCTTTCATGAAATTGGAAAACTTGCGGGAGAAAGCAAATATAATGAAAAGGGCGAATTAGTTTCGTTTAAACCATCAAACTTTGTAATGGGCGTTGCCAAGATCGATGGACGGCGAATTATAGTTTCTGGGGACGACTTTACCGTTCGCGGAGGTTCGGCCGACGCGTCGATAAGCGAGAAAAGAATTTACGCAGAGGGAGTAGCAAGTGAACTCGGTCTGCCGCATATACGGNTAATTGATGGGATGGGTGGAGGCGGATCTGTGAAGACCATCGAAACCTCCGGAAGGACGTATATTCCGAGAGTAGCTGGCTGGGAAATGGTAGTCGCTCAACTCGCAAAATCCCCCTCGATCTCCCTTGCGCTTGGCAGCGTCGCTGGAATAGGTGCAGCAAGGGTCACCACTTCTCACTACTCAGTAATCGTAAAGAGTAGTGCTCAGATGATGATNGCAGGACCTGCTCTNGTNGAGTGGGCCAATCTGGGNAAGGTNGATAANGANGAATTAGGNTCAAGCAAAATCCATACTCGAAACGGATCGGTCGACGACGAGGCAAGCTCTGAAAAGGCGGCATTTGAGATGGCNCGCAAGTTTTTATCGTTTCTCCCTGACAACGTTGATCAACTACCATCTAGAATTCCGTGTTCAGATCCGACGGACAGAAGAGACGAAACTTTAGCTAAAATTGTGCCCAAAGACCCCAGAAAANNTTACAAAATGCGCCCTATAATTAATTTTGCTTTTGATAAAGATTCTTTTTTCGAAGTCGGGAAGGACTGGGGTAAATCCGTAATAACGGGACTAGCAAGGCTAGACGGCATAGCCGTAGCAGTTTTCGCCGAGGATCCGATGATTTATGGCGGAGCGTGGACGGCAGACTCGTGCAGAAAGCTCATTAGGCTCTGCGATCTAGCCTCAACTTTCCACCTACCTTTGGTTCACCTGGTGGATTGTCCCGGGTTTTTGATTGGGAAAGAATCGGAAGAATNGGGGACGATTCGTTTTGGCTCCCAAGCCTTGGCTGCGTTGGGCCAAGCTACNGTCCCTTTTTGCAGCGTTATCATCAGAAAAGCTTTTGGTGTGGCGGGCGCGGCAAACACCAAACCCGGAAGTCATCATTTTCGTTACGCTTGGCCCAGTGGTGACTGGGGATCTTTGCCGATCGAAGGCGGAATCGAAGTTGCTTACAAAGCAGAAATTCTTGAAAGCCCGGATCCTCAAGAAAAGCTAGCGACAATCAAATCGCGACTTAATAANTTGCGATCCCCGTTTAGATCTGCAGAGTTTTTTGAGATAGAGAACATTATTGATCCGAGAGATACTCGAGGGAATTTGTGTAGGTGGGCAAACATCGCTTACCAGTCACTTAAACCAGGTTATTCCTCCTTTTCATACCGCCCATGAANAGAGATTAAAAATGAAGATCGCTCTCAAAATATGTTCCGGCTTTGTAATCATATTGAGCACCAATCAGGCAGCCGCAACAAGATTCGAATGCACCGCAGGAAACCAGACCAGAATCATTAGCGTTGTCCATCAGCATCAAGGCTGGGAGCTGCCATGTAAAGTCAGGTACGATAAACTTTACGAAGGAAGCATTTCGTATCCCTGGGNAGCTGAAANTACAAAGGGATATTGCCGCGAAAAAGCNGAATTTCTCGCAGAAAAGCTCAAAAAACTGGGATGGAAATGTGCGTTACAGGAATCTTTAGGCTTGCTGTACTAAGATTAGGATGGTCAAAAACCACAAAGCTGGGGTAACAGATGAAGATAGAATTTCACTTTGATTTCGGGAGCCCCAACGCTTACTTGACCCATTTAATCATCCCAGAAATCGAAACAAGGTTAGGGGTAGAGTTTGAGTACGTGCCAATTCTCCTCGGTGGCGTCTTTAAGCTTACTAACAATGCGTCTCCCGCCGAGACGCTTGCAGGAATTAGGAACAAGATCGAGTATCAAGAGATAGAAACTCTTAGATTTATAAACAAACATAAAATCACTAAGTTCAAAAAAAACCCTTTCTTCCCCGTAAATACTCTTAAACTTATGCGAGGCGCCGCTAGTCTTTTGGGCAAAGATGACTTCCGACACTACGTAGATCAGATCTTCGCGCACATGTGGGCAGAACCAAAGAAGATGGACGAAGATGCTGTTTTTAGGAAGGCTTTAATCTCTTCGGGGCTCCCAGCCGAGAAAATACTAGANAGCGTCATGCAACCAGAAATCAAGAGTCGACTGCTGAAGTTAACATCCCAATCAGTGGAGAAAGGAACTTTTGGATCCCCAACTTTTTTTCTGGACGACGAAATATTTTTTGGAAAAGATAAATTAACTGATTTGGAAGATGCAATAGAGACAAAAATTAGGAGGCGATAATGCAAATTGCGATCGGGATCGGAAGCGCCTACTACAATGGGGAGGATTGGGCTGAGGTCGTGGACTACACGATCAAAGCCGACAAATTGGGAATTGATTTTGTNTGGTCNGCCGAGGCTTGGGGAATGGACGCNGTAGTGCCTCTNGCTTTTCTCGCAGCCAAAACAAAAAANATAAANCTNGGCACTGGAATAATTCANATTAGCTCGCGAGTTCCCGCCATGATTGCGATGACGGCCCAGAGCCTTTCGACGGTCTCTTCTGGCCGCTTTAGTCTGGGCCTTGGTGTCAGCGGACCACAGGTAGTTGAGGGACTTCACGGAGTTGAGTTTTCTCGCCCGGTCACGCGTCTAGAGGAATGTGCTGAGATAATAAAGAAAGCAATTGCTGGGCAAAAGATTGAGTACTCGGGAAAGCACTATCAGTTGCCTAGACTAGGAGGAGAAGGGAAAGCAATTAAACTCTCNCAAACTATCAGANANATTCCNATATATTTTGCTACTTTAGGACCCAAAGCACTGGAACTNACAGGNAGGATAGCGGATGGTTGGCTAGGNACGGCGTTCGTTCCCGAACANGCAAACATTTTTCTTGATCATCTAAAAAAAGGGGCCCAAGAGTCTGGACGGACTATTTCAGACATAGATATCCAGGTGGGAGGNAGCTTTGAACTGGGCGAAGACATCGAAAGAATGGTAGAAGAAAGAAAGCCGGCGATGGCATTTACCTTAGGAGCAATGGGCTCCGCAAAAACGAACTTTTATAACGATGCGTTTAAAAGAGCAGGTTACGTCGATGAGGCAATTGAAGTCCAAAAACTCTGGGTCGACGGAAAGAGAGAAGAGGCTGTAAAAAGAGTGCCTGACGAAATGATTTTTAAAACGAATTTCCTCGGCACCGAAGAAATGATCCACGAGCGTTTAACAGCATTTCGTAAAGCCGGAGTTACGACCCTTCGGATACAAACGAAAGGTGGAAGTTGGAAAGAGAAAACCGAATCATTAGAGGAAGCGATGGATTTAGTTGCTCGACACAATAGACTCTGGAAAGATTGAAACTTCCAGATGTAAAGGACACCAAAAAAGTTTTGAAGATTCGTGTATGATGCGGGTTCTTTTTTTTGCGAATAATAGATGACAAGATATCCACTAACTTACCCTTTTAAACAACCGCCGGATTTTGGGAAAACGCTTGAAGTTGCCAGGGGTGTCCTCTGGCTGCGCATGCCATTACCAATGTCACTCAAACACATAAATTTGTACCTCATTGAGGGNACAAGCGGNTGGACGGTAATTGACACTGGGATCCGTGGCCCCGAAACACAAGAATACTGGGAGAAAATATTTGAGCATTGCCTTAAAAACAAACCAGTTAATCAAGTCATATGTACACATATGCACCCTGATCATACAGGCCAAGCAGGGTTCCTCACGAATTACTGGAACGCACCCCTGCTTATGAGCCACGGTGAGTACTTCCAGACACGGCTTATGAACTATTTAGTTCAAGATAGCGGAAGATGGGAATTGAGCGAACATTTTAGGTTGGCAGGCATTCCAACTGATTATATGGAAGAAATCGCCAAGACTCGCAGTAGCTTCGCACCAGAAGAGGATGATCTGCCAATTCCAAGTTCTTACGTTAGGTTGCAGGATGGAGAGGAAATTTCNATAGGGCACAATGTATGGAGAGTAATCACTGGAACAGGGCATTCCCCCGAGCATGTTTGCCTATTATCTGAGGATNTAAAAATTCTTATCGCAGGAGATCAGGTGCTTCCTGTTATCACCTCAAATGTCAGCGTCTCACCAACAGAACCCTTCGGGGACCCATTAACCGGCTGGATAGATTCGCACGAGAAATTTCTTAAAGAACTTACGGACGATCTTTTGGTTTTGCCCGCGCATAACCAACCATTTTTCGGGTTGCACGCAAGATTAAAGGAACTCATCCAGCACCATGAAGAACGCATGTCAATTATCACCAGTAACTGTAAAACTCCAAAAAAGGCCGTAGACCTTCTTCCAATGCTCTTCAACCGAAAGTTAGAGGGCCATTCGATGTTTATGGCGGTTGGAGAGTGCATCGCTCATCTGCATTGCTTGATGAGACGAGGGCAAATTTCCCGATCCGAAGAAAACGGACTCTATTTTTATAGCACAATCGATGACCCGACCAGCCCAGAAAACAGAAGTCTTTATCTGCATTAAAATATGGTGCAAAAAATAAATCTGGATCTGATACATGTCTGCCGAACTGTTAAGAAAACTAAGGAAAACTATTCACGAGGGCAGTCTAGCGGTTTGTGCTATTCCTACTTGCCCGGAAATCTCTCTTAACCTCCTTACACCAAATTATCCCAGAGGAAAACTTACTGACGAAGAGATGCTAGCAATTATTGATAGGCCAGCTTATTGGGCCTTCTGTTGGGCCAGCGGACAAGTGACTGCTCGATTCTTACTTGACAACCCATCAATTTGCAGAAATAAAACAGTGCTTGATTTCGGATCTGGTTCTGGAGTCCTCTCAGTAGCAGCGGCCCTTACTGGAGCCGATTTTGTGATCGCTTGCGACGATGATTCGAACGCGCGAACCGCTATTTTAGAGAACGCAAGACTTAATCAAGTAAAAAAAATTAAGATCATTGATGATTTGAGAAATTTGACATTGAAGCCAGATGTTTTGGTTGCATCAGATGTTTTGTACGATCGAGAGAATTTTGGAATCCTAGAAAAATTAGACAAGTACTGCAACTTGGCACTTATAGCGGATTCACGAGTTCGAGACCCCAGCGTTTTTGATAAATTTACCTTATTACTACAGGAGAGATCCAAAACTGTTCCGGACCTTGACGAATCGGAGGAATTTTCTTTGGTAAGCCTATATGAGAGGAAATTCAATTAGGTAAATGCTAATTGACCGATTTTCAATAAAAACATAATCCAAAACGAGGCTACTTACGTAAAGTTATCATGCGTGAACTTAGACATATAGCGGTTGCCTATTTCACCACTTTATACTTGGCGGGGTGCGCAGATTTGGCGAGAGAAGAGATGGAAGCTGTTCCCTACGTGGACATAGAAGAGTTCATGGGAACCTGGTACGTGATAGCGAGCATCCCTACATTCCTTGAGAAAGGAGTTCTCAACCCCACAGAAAAGTACAGCCTCAATAACGATGGCACCGTCGCGACCGAATTCTCCTACCTCACTAGCTCCAGCGGGCAGCAGAAAAGCTTTACCTCGAAGGGCTTTATTCAAAAAGATACGGGAAACGCAATTTGGGGTATGCAGTTTGTTTGGCCAATTAAGGCCGACTATCGAATAGTATCATTGTCGTCCGACAGCAGAGTTGTAGTAATCGGCCGAAACAAAAGAGATTTTCTTTGGATTATGTCCAGAGATAAACAAATCCCTGAGGGCCAACTTGAAAATCTCATCAAGTTCGCCTCTGATTTGGGTTATGATAGGTCAAAAATAGAAATCTCAAACTGGCAGAGGACGTTAAGAGAGGTTAAATAATGGCTCGAATAGCCGTTGTAGGAAGCGGTATATCGGGTTTGACCGCAGCATATAAGCTTTCAGGATCACACGAAGTCCACCTCCTTGAAAAAAATGCGAAGTTGGGAGGACACACCGATACAAATCATGTCGAAGTAGATGGAACTAACGTCCGAGTGGACAGCGGTTTTATCGTTCACAACGACAAGACCTACCCAGAGTTTCAAAAGATTTTGGCTGAGTTGGGTTGTAAAACCTTGCCGACAGAAATGAGTTTTAGTGTGAAAAGTCGGGGCTTAGAGTATAAAGGGAAAAA
The DNA here is from genome assembly GCA_002711495.1 of Gammaproteobacteria bacterium. Taxonomy (GTDB): domain Bacteria; phylum Pseudomonadota; class Gammaproteobacteria; order Pseudomonadales; family Azotimanducaceae; genus UBA9659. The sequence goes on along the minus strand of PARM01000005.1, from coordinate 1,523 downwards.
CCTAAACACGCTTTTCGCGCAAAGAAGCAATCTAGCGAGCATATCTTTCTTCAAAATGGTCCGTGATATTCTTAAGTTCAATAATCTAGCAGCGAGAAAAAACAAAAAACAGACTGGAAAAACCATCGGCGAATACCTGGAGGAAGAGAATTACTCCTCGGAATTCAAAAACAACTATTTGTTGCCGATGGCGGGGGCAATCTGGTCCACCGGAAAAGGACCGATAAAAGCGTTTCCGCTAGATGCATTTTTAAGCTTTTTTCAGAACCACGGTTTGCTGCAACTTAGAAACCGTCCTAATTGGATGGTAGTTGACGGCGGCTCAGAGAGCTATATCAGTGCAATGTCAGGAAAAATCGGCAAGGTATCGTTAAATTGCGAAGTTCTTGGAATCAAGAGAAAAAAAGCAGAAGTCACTATCAGAACAAAAAAATTTGTCGCAGACTTCGATCGTGTGATCATAGCAACACACAGCGATCAAGGACTTAAATTGCTTGAGGATCCCTCGGAACAAGAGAAAGATATATTAAGCGCCATGAAATACACAACCAATAAGGTCGTGGTTCATACTGACGAAAAATTGATGCCCGAACGGAGGCTCGCTTGGGCAAGTTGGAACTACAATCTTGATGCGAGCGAAGATCAAGTATCAATGACTTATTACATGAACCTTCTTCAAAGCTTGTCGTTAAAAAAATCGGTATTTGTTACTTTGAATGAACCCAAAAAAATAGATCAAGACAAAATTCTAGTGCGCAAAGAATATGAGCACCCGTTCTATAATCGAGAGATGCTGGAATCACAAAAAAGGCACTCTGAAATATCTGGCAAGAACAGGACACATTACGCAGGTGCGTACTGGGGAAATGGCTTTCACGAAGATGGTGTTAAAAGTGGGCTCCGAACATGCGAGGAAATAGAGGCAATCGAGTGCTGAGCCATTTTTACGAAGGTAAAGTTTCTCATGCGCGGGTTGCGCCAAGACATGCTCTAGAATACCCAGTGTGGTTCGCTTATCTTCACCTTGATGAGGTTCAAGACTTTTGCAAGCTTTCCAAGCTATGCAGCTACAGAAAAACCAATGTGTTTAGCTTTTACGAGGAGGACTATCTTTCTGGAGAAAAAGATCTGAAAACTTTGGTAAGGCAAAAAATTTTCGAAATATCTAAAGTGAACTTCGAAGGGGAAATTTTCCTACTGACAACCCTGCGGCAGTTAGGATACTCGATGAACCCAATCAGTCTTTTTTATTGCTTTAATAAGTCCCAAGAACTCCAATATATAATAGCCGATGTTCACAATACACCATGGAACGAGAGATATGTTTATGTTTTAGAATGCTATAAAAAACGACACATAAACCATTTGAAAGAATTCCACGTTTCCCCTTTCATGCCTATGGACCTCTCATACGAATGGAACTTCAATACTCCAGGGGAAAAAATTCAGGTAGGTATTCGAGTAACCAGTTCAAATAATTCTGTTATGACAGCCAACCTGAATCTCAAACGTGTGGCGCCATC
>PARM01000004.1 GCA_002711495.1 Gammaproteobacteria bacterium | reverse complement strand
GAACTGTAGGAGCCGGAGTAGTAGGGAACATTATAGAATAGCGAGTCGTGGAGAAGTAGGCCAGTAGCTCAATTGGCAGAGCGGCGGTCTCCAAAACCGCAGGTTGGGGGTTCGATTCCCTCCTGGCCTGCCAAATCCGCTGGTAAGGGAACGATGAACAATAGAGCAGAAGAGAAACTTAATTTCGATGTTGCGAAGTGGGTCTTGGCTTTCTCAGTCCTCAGCGGCGGGATATATGGCAATGCCTACTATTCGGCAGTCGAGCCGCTATACAGAGCGCTTATCGGCGTTGTCATTTTTGCGGTTATTATAGCGATTGCTCTGACGACAGAGAAAGGTTTACTCGCTTGGAACTTGCTTAAAGAAGCCAGAGTAGAAATACGCAAGGTTGTATGGCCTACGTCTCAGGAAACTGGGCAGACAACGTTAATGGTGGTTGGAATTGTCCTTTTTGTAGGACTTATCCTTTGGATTCTAGACGCTCTTTTAAGCTGGGGTCTTTCAGGGACCATAGGTTAGGAGAAAACTTTGTCAAAACGCTGGTATGTTGTGCATGCTTATTCCGGTTACGAAAAACAAGTCATGAAGGCTTTGCAAGAACGAATATCTCTTTCTGGTTTAAAAGAGAAGTTTGGCGAAATTCTCGTACCAGCCGAAGAGGTCGTAGAAATGCGTGCTGGAAAAAAGCGAAGAAGCGAGCGGAAATTTTTTCCCGGGTATGTTCTTGTTGAGATGGATTTAGATGATGACTCTTGGCATTTGGTAAAAGAAACGCCGCGCGTCATGGGGTTCATTGGAGGTAAAGCAGATGAGCCTGCACCAATTAGCGACGCGGAGGCGGAGGCGATCCTCCGCAGGGTTCAGGTTGGAACTCAGAATGTTACGCCCAAGACTATGTTCGAGCCTGGCGAGCTTGTGAGAGTCATTGACGGCCCCTTCAATGACTTTAACGGAGTGGTGGAAGAGGTTAACTACGAGAAAAATCGGCTTCATGTCGCAGTAACAATTTTTGGAAGGTCCACGCCTGTCGAATTAGATTTCGGCCAAGTTGAAAAGGGTTGAAAAAGAGTAGAAGAAATTTTTCGTTGAATAATAGGGGAGCACCTGGAATTCGTGCATTGTACCCAAGGAGAGACCATTGGCAAAGACAATAGATTCATACATCAAACTTCAAGTCCCTGCGGGCCAAGCCAATCCCAGTCCTCCCGTTGGCCCGGCGCTTGGCCAACATGGTGTAAATATCATGGAATTCTGTAAGGCATTCAATGCTGAAACACAGTCTCTAGAGCCTGGGATGCCAGTGCCGGTCGTAATTACCGTGTTTAGTGACAAAAGCTTTACATTTATCAGAAAAACCCCTCCTGCTTCCATTCTTCTCAAGAAGGCGGCGAATATAGATAAGGGTAGTGCCGAGCCTCACGTGAACAAGGTTGGTTCGGTAAGCAGGAAGCAGCTTGAGGAGATAGCTTTAGCGAAAATGCCCGACCTTACTGCGAAGGACATGGATGCGGCAGTAAGAACCATAGCGGGAAGCGCCAGAGCAGCAGGGATAGAGACAGAGGGCATTAAATAATGAAAAAATTAAGCAAAAAAGCCCAAGCTATTGCAGGTAGAGTGGTTCCGGGCAAGCACTATTCGATTGCTGAAGCTGTAACGATCTTAGAAGAGCTTTCCTCAGAAAAGTTCAAAGAGTCATACGACATAAGCATAAACCTAGGTGTCGATCCGAAAAAATCGGATCAAGTGGTTCGAGGAGCAACTGTTCTTCCAAACGGGACAGGGAAATCTGTAAGAGTGGCGGTGTTCGCTCAGGGAGAGAAGGCGAATCAAGCAAAGGACGCTGGAGCAGATATCGTTGGTATGGAAGATCTAGCCGAAGATATAAAAAATGGGGAACTAAATTTTGACTTAGTTATTGCTACCCCAGATTCTATGAGAATAGTTGGTCAGCTGGGACAAATTCTGGGACCGAGAGGTTTGATGCCAAATCCTCGGTTAGGAACCGTAACCCAAGACATTGCAGAAGCGGTATCAAATGCAAAAGCGGGTCAGGTAATGTACCGAACAGACAAAAACGGAATTGTCCATGGAGGTATTGGCAAGGTAGGCTTCGATGCGCAGTCTTTAAAACAAAACTTAGAGGGTCTTATTGCGGATTTGAAAAAATCTAAGCCCGCTTCTTCAAAGGGCACGTATCTAAAGAAAATCGTTCTCTCGACAACGATGGGTGCAGGATTGCAAATAGATCAGTCTTCACTTGACATTTGAATTAAAAGCTTTGGGGCACCGAACTATTGTTTGGGCTCGTCAAAGACCGCAGGTCCTCAATGGGGTTAAAAAACCTGCGCAGACGGTAACCCGATTCAAAACATTGAATCTTTTGCCGTGTTTCTGCCGCCAGAGGAGTTAAGCTCTTCGCGCGGCTATACTAACGGACAAGGAGTGCAAAATTGTGCCGATTGGACTAAAAGAAAAAAAGGCGATTGTGGCGGAGGTCAACAAGACAGCAGAAGAATCTCTTTCCGCCGTAATGGCTGACTATAGGGGTGTCTCTGTCGAAAAAATGACAGCATTGCGAAAGCAAGCTCGGGAAGCCGGGGTCTATGTGAGGGTTATAAGAAACACCCTCGCGAAAAGAGCTTTTGAAGGAACCGATTTTGCTTGTTTGTCGGACGCTTTATTGGGACCAAATATTCTTGCATTTTCGATCGAAGACCCAGGCGCAGGCGCCAGGATTTTCAAGGAATTTGCCAAAGAAAACGAGGCTTTCGAAATAAAGGCGCTGGCCGTAGGCGGCAAGCTGTTGTCTGCTGACCAAATAGATGTTCTAGCTAAGTTGCCGACTAGGGACCAAGCTTTAGCTCTTTTAATGTCAGTCTTGAATGCGCCTGCAACTAAGATGGTTAGAACTTTAAACGAGGTCCCTGGAAAGGTAACTAGAATATTTGCTGCTTTGCGCGATCAAAAAAGGGAAGCCGCTTAAAAATAAATTTAGGAGTAAAGATATATGTCAGTTTCAAAAGAAGATATTTTAAATGCTGTTGCAGAAATGAGCGTCATGGATGTTGTGGAGCTTGTTGAAGCAATGGAGGAGAAATTTGGGGTTTCTGCTGCTGCGGCCGTTGCTGCAGCTCCCGTTGCGGGTGCCGGTAGCCAAGATGCGGCAGGTGTCGAGGAAAAGGATGAGTTTGAGGTCGTTCTTACCTCTGCCGGAGAAAAGAAGGTAAATACAATCAAAGTGGTTCGTTCTCTTACTGGGTTGGGTCTCAAAGAGGCTAAGGCTTTAGTCGATGAGGCTCCTTCGTCTTTGAAGGAAGGTGTTTCCAAAGACGATGCCGAAGACATGAAGAAACAGTTGGAAGAAGCGGGTGCGTCTGTAGAGCTGAAATAGACGGTTGCTTTAAAATTGGGGGACCATTTGATCATGGTTCCCTCGCACTTACATTAAATTTTCTATTTAGCTGGAGGCATTGATGGCCTATTCTTACACAGAGAAGAAACGTATCCGAAAAGATTTCGGAAAACTACCCCAGGTTATGTCTATACCCTACCTTTTAGCAATACAGGTGGAGTCCTACAAAGAATTTGTTCAAGACAAGGTTGAGCCATCAGAGCGAGAGATGAAAGGCCTCCATGCCGCTTTCCAGTCAGTTTTTCCTATAACGAGTTATTCTGGCAACGCTTCTTTGGAATATGTTAGCTATAGATTGGGAAAGCCTCAGTTTAATGTTAAAGAGTGTCAGTTGAGAAGTGTCACTTATGCTGTTCCTTTGAAGGTAACGGTACGACTTTTGGTATTCGATAAGGAATCAGGCAACAAAGATGTAAAGGATATAAAAGAGCAAGAAGTTTATATGGGTGAAATTCCTTTAATGACTGATAACGGGACCTTCGTCATAAATGGGATCGAAAGGGTTGTCGTCTCTCAGTTGCACAGATCGCCCGGGGTCTTCTTTGATCATGATAAAGGAAAAACTCATTCTTCAGGTAAATTACTATACTCCGCTAGAGTCATTCCGATGCGAGGCTCTTGGTTAGATTTTGAGTTTGATCCGAAAGACAACCTATACGCAAGAATAGACAGAAGAAGGAAGTTACCGTCTACTATATTGCTCAGAGCTCTGGGATATTCCGCGGAGGAAATCTTAGAAATGTTCTTCGAAACCGACAGTTTTGAGGTCACTGACGAGGCTTATAAGCTAGAACTGATTGCGACGCGGCTCAGGGGAGAGACCGCTCAATTCGATATTTGTGACAAGAAGGGTGTTGTTATAGTCGAAGAGGGAAGCAGAATAACCGCGAGACACATCCGAGAAATGGAAAAGGCAGGATTGACGAGACTAAACTGCCCGCCCGGTTATGTATGTGGCCATGTTTTGGCAAAGGACCTGATAGATTCCGAAACAGGAGAAGTTGTTGTTGGATGTAACACTGAGATCACTGAAGAAATTTTAGATAAGATCTCAGATCTCGGAATTACCTCTTTTGAAACTATCTACACCAATGATTTGGATTGCGGATCTTTCATATCTGACACAATAAAAGTCGATTCTACGAATAACCGACTCGAGGCTCTTGTGGAAATTTATAGAATGATGAGGCCAGGGGAGCCTCCAACCAAGGAGGCAGCAGAAAATCTGTTCACTAATCTATTCTTCTCTTCAGAACGATACGACCTCTCCTCTGTTGGCCGTATGAAGTTTAATAGGAGATTAGGACGCGATGAAGAGCTAGGTGAAGGAGTGCTTTCCAATCAAGATATTATCGATGTTATGAAATGTCTGATCAATATCCGAAATGGGAAGGACAATGTTGACGATATAGATCATTTGGGAAACCGCCGTGTAAGATCGGTTGGAGAGATGGCAGAAAATGCATTTCGATTAGGGCTCATTAGAGTTGAGCGCGCAGTAAGGGAGCGCCTGTCCCTAGCCGAATCAGAAGGACTCCTGCCGCAGGACCTTATTAATGCTAAGCCGGTTGCAGCCGCGGTAAAAGAGTACTTCGGCTCGGCTCAATTATCTCAGTTCATGGATCAAAATAATCCGCTTTCTGAGGTTACACACAAAAGANGAGTTTCTGCNCTAGGNCCTGGNGGATTAACTAGAGAGAGGGCAGGNTTTGAGGTNCGAGACGTCCACCCNACTCACTACGGCAGAGTGTGCCCAATTGAGACCCCTGAGGGCCCAAACATCGGGCTGATCAATTCTTTAGCCACCTACGCAAGGACGAATTCTTACGGTTTCCTTGAAAGTCCCTACAGGAGAGTTATAGATGGCAAGGTTACTGACGAGATCGAGTATTTGTCAGCGATAATAGAGAGCGATTATGTGATTGCTCAGGCCAGCTCTCAATTAGATAACAAAGGAGAGTTAGTAGAAGACCTGNTTGATGTGAGATTTCAGGGAGAGTTCACCAAAATGCCCAGAGAGTCNGTCAATTTCATGGATGTATCTCCTCAGCAGGTGGTATCGGTAGCCGCCTCTCTAATACCTTTTCTAGAGCATGATGATGCGAATCGGGCCTTAATGGGCTCGAATATGCAACGCCAGGCAGTTCCAACCTTAAAAGCCGAAAAACCATTAGTNGGNACAGGGATGGAAAGAACCGTTGCAAGAGATTCGGGCGTCTGCGTTGTGGCTNAGCGNGGTGGTATGGTTGAGACNGTCGATGCCGGCCGAATCGTAGTTCGNGTGAATGACGACGAGACAGAGAGTGGCGAGGCAGGCGTAGACATATATAACTTGACTAAATATACGCGNTCCAACCAAAACACATGCATCAATCAAAAGCCNCTGGTAAAAGCCGGAGATATGATCTCCAAACAGGANGTANTAGCTGACGGTCCTTCGGTAGATATCGGCGAGCTAGCGCTTGGGCAAAANATACGAATNGCTTTTATGACNTGGAATGGTTACAACTTCGAAGATTCAATATTGATTTCGGAAAAGGTAGTAAAAGANGATAGGTTTACTACTATTCATATTCAGGAACTTACCTGTGTAGCGCGCGACACTAAATTGGGCTCTGAGGAGATTACCTCTGATATCCCTAACGTTGGAGAAAGCGCTCTCTCCAAGCTTGATGAGTCAGGCATAGTTTACATAGGCGCAGAGGTGGATCCGGGAGATATACTTGTGGGCAAAGTTACTCCCAANGGAGAGACGCAGTTAACTCCGGAAGAAAAACTTTTAAGGGCCATCTTCGGGGAGAAAGCATCTGATGTAAAAGATACATCTTTGCGAGTACCAAGCAGTTATAAAGGAACGGTCATAGACGTTCAGGTGTTTACTCGCGATGGTTTGCAAAAAGATAACAGGGCCTTGGATATTGAAAAAGCAGCCTTAGTTGAAATCAGAAAAAATATAGAAGAAGAATATAGAATTGTTGAAACTGCTACGCAGGAAAGGCTCGCTGGTTCGCTGAAGGGAAAGAAAGTAATTACTGCTCCGGGGCGCAAAAAAGGCGAGGCTTTGAACGAAGAGCACTTATCTAACTTTGATCTTAGCGATCTTTTAAAAGTAAGAATGGAGAGTGAAGCTCTTAATGAGCTGTTAGAAATTGCTGACCAGAGGCTTCAGGATCGCAGAAAGGANTTGGATGAGCGATTTGAGGAGAGTAAAAGAAAACTTGAGTCNGGAGATGACTTGGCNCCNGGGGTCCTAAAAATTGTTAAGGTNTACCTCGCAGTNAAAAGAAGAATCCAGCCCGGAGATAAAATGGCCGGTCGTCATGGCAANAAAGGGGTGATCTCTGTGATAAAACCTGTTGAGGATATGCCTTTTGACGATGATGGAGAGCCNGTTGACATAGTTCTTAATCCTTTGGGGGTCCCCAAAAGAATGAACGTGGGACAAATCTTGGAGACACACCTTGGCTGGGCTGCACATGGTTTGGGTAAAAAAATTGGGAAAATGCTTGATCAGCAGNAAGATNTTGTGACGATCCGTGACTTTCTAGAAAGTATCTANAATCAAAGNGGGCGAGAAGANGACTTTAAAGCTTTTGGAGANACCGAAATTATAGAACTGGCAGAAAACCTTCGAGAAGGTGTGCCGATGGCTACAAACGTTTTTGACGGAGCTAATGAGAGCGAAATCAAGAAAATGCTAGAAATAGCNGNGCTGCCTNCNAATGGACAATGNGTNCTCTATGANGGCTGNACNGGTGAGAGATTCGATCGACCTGTAACAGTAGGCTACATGTATATGTTAAAGCTCAANCACTTGGTTGATGACAAAATGCACGCTCGCTCAACTGGCTCTTACAGTCTGGTTACCCAGCAACCCCTGGGAGGAAAAGCTCAATTTGGAGGTCAACGGTTTGGAGAAATGGAGGTTTGGGCTTTGGAAGCCTATGGTGCCGCTTATACCTTACAGGAGATGCTGACAGTCAAGTCTGACGATGTTCACGGCAGAACTCGTATGTACAAAAATATAGTTGATGGCGACCACAAAATGGAACCGGGAATGCCGGAATCATTTAACGTCCTGGTCAAGGAAATCCGGTCTTTAGGTATAGATATCGAGCTCGAAAATGAGCAGAGAAACTAAATTCGTATAGAAAAATTGACTCGAAGAAATTCTTGTTTGGAGAAAGATTTTGAAAGATTTGCTGAATATTTTAAAAACACAGGGACATTCAGAGGAATTTGATTCTCTCAGAATTGGCTTGGCCTCCCCCGACATGATCAGAAGTTGGTCTTATGGAGAGGTTAAAAAACCCGAGACTATTAACTATCGAACTTTCAAGCCCGAAAGNGACGGTCTTTTTTGNGCAAAAATTTTTGGACCGAACAAAGACTACGAGTGTCTTTGTGGAAAATATAAGAGACTTAAGCACAGGGGAGTTATTTGCGAGAAGTGCGGAGTAGAAGTTGCTTTGGCCAAGGTNCGTCGGGAGCGAATGGGTCATATTGAGTTAGCAAGTCCAGTTGCNCACATTTGGTTTTTAAAGTCTCTGCCCTCAAGAATNGGTCTTTTGATGGACATGACCCTNAGGGATATTGAGAGAGTCTTATACTTTGAATCCTTTGTTGTGATTGATCCTGGTTTGACAACTTTAGAGAAAAGGCAACTATTGTCAGACGAGCAATACTACGAAGCCCTTGAAGAATTCGGCGATGAGTTTGACGCAAAAATGGGAGCGGAAGCCATTCAAGCTCTTATGGAAGATATGGATCTCAAGGAAGAGATTCAATCTATTAGAGAAGACTTGCCCAACACAAACTCCGAGACAAAGATCAAGAAATATACAAAGCGGTTGAAATTGATAGAGGCATTTGAAAAATCTGGGAACAAGCCGGAGTGGATGATTTTGAAAGTTTTGCCCGTGTTGCCACCCGACTTGCGACCGCTAGTTCCGCTTGAGGGAGGCAGATTCGCTACGTCGGATTTGAATGATTTGTACCGTAGGGTAATAAACAGAAATAACAGGTTAAAGCGTCTATTGGATCTCTCTGCGCCAGATATAATTGTCCGCAATGAAAAAAGAATGCTGCAAGAGGCGGTTGATGCACTGCTCGACAACGGACGAAGAGGCAGGGCGATCACTGGAACAAATAAAAGGCCCTTNAAATCATTGGCCGATATGATTAAGGGTAAGCAGGGGAGATTTCGTCAGAATCTGCTTGGCAANAGAGTNGACTATTCGGGGCGNTCTGTAATNGTGGTNGGTCCNACTTTAAGACTTCACCAATGCGGGCTTCCAAAGAAAATGGCGCNAGAACTTTTCAAGCCATTTATATTTGGAAAGCTTGAATCGAGAGGTTTAGCAACAACCATTAAGGCAGCAAAAAAAATGGTAGAAAAAGAAACCTCGGAAGTTTGGGATATCCTAGCCGACGTAATCAGAGAGCACCCCGTTCTTCTAAACCGAGCACCGACACTCCATAGGCTGGGAATTCAAGCTTTTGAGCCGGTGCTAATAGAAGGGAAAGCCATTCAACTCCATCCACTTGTATGCACCGCCTACAATGCTGACTTCGATGGCGATCAGATGGCTGTTCACGTCCCTTTGACAATAGAAGCCCAGTTAGAGGCCAGAGCTCTGATGATGTCAACCAACAACGTCTTACTTCCCGCTGATGGTCAGCCAATTATAGTTCCTTCCCAAGACGTTGTTCTAGGGGTTTATTGGATGACTCGCGAGCGAATAAATGATTTAGGCGAAGGAATGANATTTGCTGATGTAGAAGAGATATCGAGAGCTTANGAGGCAGGTAAAGTAGGGCTTCAGTCGAGGATCAAACTNCGNATCNAATCNNGTTNCTCTGAAGATGGAATGGGAGCNAGTGAGCTGATCGACACCACCGTNGGGAGNAGCCTAGTCTATCAAATTATGCCNAAAGGTATCGATTTCGATCAGATAAANAAGACNATGGGAAACAAAGACATTTCCCAACTCATAAACCTTTGCTACAGNTCAGTAGGTCTCAAAGACACNGTGGTTTTCTGTGATCAGCTAATGTATTTAGGATATGANTATTCTACTCTCTCNGGCGCATCAATNGGCGTNGANGANTTCGTTATCCCTCAGGACAAGGCAAAGATTATTGCAGGGGCGGAGGAAGAGATTCGAGAAATTGAAGGGCAGTTTTCATCGGGGTTGGTGACTCAGGGGGAGAAGTATAACAAGGTCATTGACATTTGGACTCGTGCAAACGACAAAGTGGGCTCTGCGATGATGGAAACTTTGGCCAAAGAAACGGTTAAAAATCGAGACGGGGATGATGAAGAGCAGACCTCATTTAATAGCGTTTGGATGTACTCTGACTCCGGTGCCCGAGGTTCCCCCGCTCAAATAAGGCAGCTCTCAGGTATGCGCGGCCTTATGACTAAGCCGGATGGGAGCATTATAGAAACACCAATCACAGCAAATTTTCGTGAAGGCCTCTCTGTGATGCAATATTTCATTTCAACACACGGCGCTAGAAAGGGTTTAGCGGACACCGCCTTAAAAACGGCAAATTCCGGATACTTAACCCGTCGTCTAGTTGATGTTGCGCAAGATCTGGTTATTACAGAAGTNGATTGTGGCACAGAAGATGGGATGCTGATGTCGGCGGTAATAGAAGGAGGAGATGTTGTAGAAGCCCTTGGTACGCGGATATTGGGTAGGGTTACCGCAGAGGATGTGATTGATGATGGGAATCTTATCGTTGAACGGGGCGCGATGATAGATGAAAAGACAGTTGAGCTTATCCAGGCGTCTACTGTAGATGAGATCAAGGTAAGGAGCCCAATTACCTGTGAGACACGCTATGGGCTTTGTAGCATGTGCTACGGAAGAGACCTNGGGCGAGGGCATCTGGTAAATATAGGGGAGGCAGTAGGGGTTATAGCTGCCCAGTCTATCGGAGAGCCTGGAACTCAGCTAACCATGCGCACTTTTCATATTGGAGGAGCAGCCTCTAGGGCAACNGCGATAGATAACGTTCAGGTAAAGCATGCTGGAGCGGTAAAGCTTCACAACTTAAAAACTATTACTAAGACCAATGGAGATTTAGTTGCCGTTTCTAGATCGGGCGAAATAGCAGTCTCCGATAATGAAACTGGAAGGGAGAGAGAAAGATATAAATTGCCTTACGGAGCCGTTTTAAAAAANGGAGACGGAGATGAAGTAGATTCCGGATCCATCATAGCGAGCTGGGATCCACATACCCATCCAATAGTTTCCGAGGTGCAAGGGCGGGTTGTGTTTGAGGGTATGGAGGAAGGCTTAACTATAAGGCGCCAAACGGACGAATTGACCGGACTCTCAAGCATATCGATCTTAGATGCTAAGGATAGACCAAGTTCTGGAAAAGATATGAGACCAGCAGTTAAGTTGGTAGATTCAAACGGTGATGATCTGATGCTCGCCGGNACGGATGTTCCTGCGAATTACTTTTTGGAGGCCAATGCGATCTTGAGTTTGGAAGACGGTGACAGCATCGAAGCTGGAGATGTAATAGCAAGGATCCCTCAAGAAGGCTCAAAGACNAGAGANATTACCGGTGGTTTGCCNAGAGTGGCAGATCTTTTTGAAGCGAGAAAACCGAAGGATGCGGCAGTGCTTGCCGAAATATCGGGGACTATTAGCTTTGGTAAAGAGACCAAGGGTAAGAGAAGGTTAGTAATAACTCCTAGTGATCCAAGCACTTTGCCCGAGGGCACTGATCATTATGAAACCTTGATACCCAAATGGCGGCACATGGCTGTTTTTGAAGGAGAGAACGTTGAGAAAGGCGAAATCGTATCAGATGGGCCCGAATCGCCTCATGATATTTTAAGATTAAAAGGGGTTGAACCGCTAGCGAACTANATTGTCAAGGAAGTTCAAGATGTNTACCGTCTTCAAGGCGTCGGTATCAACGACAAGCACATCGAAGTTATAGTCTGTCAGATGCTAAGAAAAATAGAGATTACCAATATCGGCGATTCCGGAATGATTAAAGGCGAACAAGTTGAGTACAATAAATTTCTCGAAGAAAACGACAGGCTNCNGTCAGCGGGGAAAGAGCTTGTTGAAGGAGCGAGAATTTTGTTAGGAATCACAAAGGCAGCTCTTGCAACAGAGTCATTCATCTCGGCGGCATCTTTCCAAGAGACCACAAGAGTCCTGACAGAGGCTGCAGTGACAGGGAAAAGAGATTATCTTCGAGGGCTGAAGGAAAATGTAATCGTTGGAAGATTAATCCCAGCGGGCACAGGTTTGAAATATCACGAAGATAGGAAAAAGAGACAAGAATCTAGAGACGACCAGAAAATAAGTGCTGTTGAAATAGAGCAAGCTCTATCGGACGCGCTTAGTTCATCTGAATCGGGCTAGCAAAATCTAAAAAGGGGCTTGGATTTTCTTCAAAGCCGCTGTAATATCGCAGCCCTTTGAACATCTTTTGACACGATGGGAGATTAATTTAAATGGCAAGAATCAACCAATTGGTTCGCAAGCCGAGAAAAAGGAAAGTTGTGAAGAGCGATGTTCCGGCGTTGCAATCGAATCCGCAAAAAAGAGGCGTATGCACCAGGGTCTATACAACGACGCCCAAAAAACCAAATTCAGCGCTCAGAAAAGTGTGTCGGGTTCGGCTGACTAATGGTTACGAGGTTACTTCCTATATAGGGGGAGAGGGNCANAATCTGCAAGAGCACTCTGTAGTTTTAATTCGGGGCGGAAGAGTCAAAGATTTGCCTGGCGTGCGGTATCACACTATTCGAGGGACTCTCGACACCACTGGGGTTAACGATCGAAAGCAGGGCCGATCAAAATATGGTGCAAAAAAACCGAAAGTTTAGATCTAATTTGCAAATAGTAAGGCCGGAGACACGTTCCCGGGTAACCTGAAGGAGAAAAAAAAGTGCCAAGAAGAAGAGTTCCCCCAAAGAGAGATATCCTTCCCGATCCAAAATACGGAGATAAGACCTTAGCTAAATTTATGAACCATGTAATGGTAAGTGGAAAAAAAGCTGTAGCTGAAAAGATCGTATACGGAGCGCTCGAACAAATTAAGAAAAACGGTTCGATTAATCCGCTAGAGGTGTTTGAGTCCGCTATCGAGTCAGTTGCCCCTGCCGTAGAAGTTAAGTCGCGTCGGGTTGGGGGCGCCACCTATCAGGTCCCTGTAGAAGTAAGGCCTTCCAGAAGAACTGCTCTTGCTATGCGTTGGTTGGTTGATTCTGCGAGAGCCAGAGGTGAAAAATCTATGGCGCTCCGATTGGCGGGTGAATTACTTGACGCGTCAGAGGGTAGGGGTGCGGCAGCAAGAAAGCGCGAGGATACTCATCGGATGGCAGAAGCAAATCGGGCGTTTGCCCATTACCGGTTTTAGCNTCGGAGCCCTCTTGTTTGTCTAGGGAAACCCCACTATCTCTGTATAGAAACATTGGCATAGTTGCTCATGTTGATGCAGGGAAAACCACAACAACAGAGAGAATCCTATTTTANACGGGACTATCTCANAAACTCGGCGAGGTCCACGATGGAGCTGCCATCATGGACTGGATGGAACAGGAGCAAGAGCGAGGCATTACCATCACCTCGGCTGCTACCACTACTTTTTGGCCAGGAAGCAACAAACAGTTCTCCGAACACCGAATAAATATCATAGACACACCAGGGCATGTGGACTTCACGATAGAAGTCGAACGCTCCTTGCGGGTTCTTGATGGCGCCGTTGTGGTTTTTTGTGGGGCTTCAGGAGTTGANCCTCAATCAGAAACCGTTTGGCGCCAAGCGAACAAGTACTCGGTTCCACGAATTGTTTTCGTGAACAAGATGGACAGAGCAGGTGCTGATTTTTTCAGAGTTATTGATCAGATTGAAAATAGATTAGGATCTCACCCTGTTTGTCTTCAGATTCCCATCGGACAGGAAGAGGAGTTCAGGGGTGTGGTAGATCTGATAAAAATGAAGGCGATCTATTGGTATCAAGAAGATCAAGGATTAAGCTTTCGGGAAGACTCGATTCCAGAAGACTTGGCCTCCAAATCGGAAGAGTTAAGGGAAAAGTTGGTTGAGTCTGCAGCTGAAGCTGACGATGCTCTCATGGAAAAATACTTAGAGACAGACACGCTGAACCCAGAAGAGATCCTTGACGGCTTGAGAAAAAGAACGTTAGCCAATGAGATTGTTCCTGCTTATTGCGGATCTGCCTTCAAAAACAAGGGGGTGCAAACTGTGTTGGACGGTATTATCAGCTTCTTGCCCTCTCCTGATGAAGTCAAGGCTATACGAGGTTATTTACCCTCTGACGAGTCTTTAGAGAAAGAACGTCGTCCCTCAGACGANGAGCCTTTTTCTGGGTTGGCCTTCAAAATAGCCAATGACTCTTNTGTCGGGAACCTCACTTTTTTTAGGGTCTACTCCGGCATTCTCCGATCTGGCGATACTGTATGGAACTCTACAAAAGGAAAAAAAGAACGAGTAGGAAGGATGGTGCAAATGCATTCAAACGACCGCAAGGATATAAAGGAAGTCCGAGCCGGAGACATCGCTGCGGCTATAGGATTCAAGTTTGCGACTACGGGCGATACTTTGTGTGACTCCAGCCATCCCATAATGTTGGAAAAAATGGAGTTCCCAGAGCCTGTAATTCACGTTGCTGTTGAGCCTCGGTCGACGGCTGANCAAGAAAAAATGGGCATTGCGTTGGCCAAGCTCGCAGCCGAGGATCCGTCATTTAGGGTTAGAACCGATGAAGAATCCGGCCAAGTCATAATAGGAGGGATGGGGGAGCTTCATCTTGACATTATTGTCGATAGAATGAAAAGAGAATTCAATGTTGAGGCGAATATAGGAAAACCGCAAGTAGCCTANAGGGAAACGCTGCGCAAATTAGTCGAGACAGAAGGAAAGTTCGTACGACAGACCGGTGGAAAGGGCCAATATGGGCATGTTTGGCTTCGGATCGAACCGAGTGATACAGCTTACGAGTTTCATGACGAGATAGTGGGCGGTTCTGTGCCCAAGGAATATATCGGTGCTGTGGATAAAGGAGTAAAAGATCAGATGGCGAACGGTGTTCTAGCAGGGTACCCTCTGCAGGGCGTAAAAGTAACTCTTTTCGATGGTTCGTATCACGATGTTGATTCCAGTGAAGTTGCTTTCAAAGTAGCAGGGTCAATGGCACTAAGAACGGGGGCTTTAGAGGCAAATCCGGTGCTACTTGAGCCCGTGATGAGTGTGGNAGTGGTTACTCCTGAAGAACATTACGGCGATATCGTAGGTGATTTGAGTCGGAGGAGAGGNATTGTTCAGGGTATGGAAGANGTTCCCTCTGGTAAAGCGGTTANAGCAGAAGTTCCTCTTTCTGAAATGTTTGGGTATGCGACCGATATGCGCTCGGCTACCCAGGGCAGAGCTACTTACTCGATGGAGTTTCTAAAGTATAGTGAGGTCCCAGACAATATCTCAGAGAGTCTGGTTCGAAAATAGGTTTCCCATCTAGAGTTCCTGTGTTGTCAAATCTAAAACCAAATTCTTGTAGGTTTTTCTGGCTTTTGGAACAAAAGCAACGTATCATTCGCGNCCCTGNAGCAGTTTATGTGGGGTAGAAANGAAGANTTNTATCTTCATTTCTTTTAAAAGGCGCCGATTGTGTGTCANGGGTAGCTCNATTNGGGAGCATTTGGCAAAGTTGCGACTTCCTTTAGGNAAAAAGAAGGGGGGGNANNATTTGCCTCNAAAATAGCATAAGGTGNTCCTCTGAGGGATANGTGATGGAGAGTCAAAGAATTAGAATNCGGCTGAAAGCTTTTGACCATAANTTGATTGACCTTTCAACCCAAGAAATAGTAAANACTGCNAAACGGACGGGAGCNCAGGTTCGAGGACCAATCCCCCTCCCAACAAGAAAAGAGAAGTTTACAGTNNTAATATCGCCNCATGTATATAAAGANGCAAGAGATCAATATGAAATCCGNACTCACAAGAGAGTGCTNGATATTNTAGAGCCNACTGAGAAAACNGTTGATGCCCTTACAAAGCTGGACTTAGCNGCTGGCGTNGAAGTNCAAATTAACCTNGGATAGCGTTAGANAANNATTTAGGTAATACCATGACAATNGGAATAGTTGGCAAGAAAATCGGAATGACGCGGATCTTTACGGANGAGGGNAAGTCGTTACCNGTTACGGTNATCGAAGCAAAACCAAANAGGGTCACNCAAATNAAAACGNTGGANAGAGATGGNTACAGTGCAGTNCAAGTTACCAAAGGGAACATCAAGAACTCAAGAGTGAATAAACCCACTGCTGGTCTGTTTTCGAAGGCGTCCGTAGAGGCTGGCGAGGGGTTGTGGGAATTCAGGCTTGAGGATAATTCAACAGGCGAAATCGGAGCTTCCCTTACGGTATCAGAGTTTTCTGAAGGGCAAAAAGTAGATGTTCGCGGTATCTCCAAGGGAAAAGGTTTCGCTGGGGTGGTAAAGCGTCACAATTTTAAAACCCAAGATATGTCACACGGCAACTCAATTTCACATCGCGCTCCTGGCTCGATTGGACAATGTCAAACCCCTGGTCGCGTCTTTAAGGGTAAGAAGATGGCTGGACATATGGGAGCCTCTCGCGTAACGACACAAGGTTTGGAAATAGTAAAAATAGATCCCGAAAACAATTTGATTCTGGTTAGAGGAGCTGTGCCCGGTTCATCGGGAGGAGATGTTGTGTTGTTGCCCTCTGTTAAGGAAGTTAAGAAAGCTAGCTTATGAATATAGATTATATAGGGAATCAGAAGGGCCTAGATGTCTCAGATACTGCATTTGGAAGGGAGTATAACGAAGCCCTGGTTCACCAAGTCGTAGTTTCTTACCTTGCGGGCGCTCGCCAAGGAACGAAGGCTCAAAAGACTCGATCGGACGTCCAAGGGGGCGGGAAAAAGCCCTATCGGCAAAAGGGTACTGGTCGGGCAAGAGCAGGAACCATACGAAGTCCGATCTGGCGTGGCGGCGGAGCAACTTTTGCGGCAAAGACCAGGGACTACACCAAAAAAGTTAATAAAAAGATGTACCATGGGGCTATGCAAGCCATACTTAGCGAGTTAGCAAGATCTAGCAGATTATTAGTTGTGGAAGAGCTTTTAATCGACACTCCAAAGACCAAAATTTTGGTTAAAAAGCTCAAGGAGCTCTCCTTGGAAAAGGTAACCATTGTTGTTGACAAATTAGGTGAGAATCTTCTTTTGGCCGCTAGGAACATTAAGGATGTGGAGGTAGTCGAGGTTTCTGATCTAAATCCGATAAACTTGATCGGCGCTGAAAAAGTTTTATTTACTTTGCCCGCGATCAAGAAAGCAGAGGAGCTTTTTTCATGAGGCGCGAAAGGCTCTATAACATTCTGCAGGGAGCACATATTTCTGAAAAGGCTAACATGGTTGCGGATACAAAGAATTGCTTTACTTTCAGAGTCCTAAAAGACGCGACGGTTAGCGAAATCAAAGAAGCGGTAGAGGTAATTTACGAAGTCCCCGTGAGCAAAGTCACTGTCGCGAACGTTAAGGGAAAAGTGAAGCGGAACGCTCGAGGCACCACAAAAAAACCTAGCTGGAAAAAGGCTTATGTAAGTCTACCAGTCGGTCATGAGATCGAATTCTCGTAACCAAAAAAGGAAGGATTAAACGAAGCTATGCCAGTGATCAAATCAAAGCCGACATCCCCAGGGAGAAGGTTTGTCATTCAGGTTAAAAATCCTGAGTTAAAAAAAGGAAAGCCATATAAACCTCTCTTAGAAAAAAAGAATAAGTCGGGTGGACGAAACAACAAAGGCCGAATTACTACACGTCATATAGGCGGCGGACATAAGAAGCGTTACAGGATTATAGATTTCAAGAGGAACAAGGATGGACTCAAAGCCCTGGTGGAGAGCCTGGAATATGATCCTAATAGATCCGCAAACATTGCGTTGGTCAAATATGAAGATGGCGAAAGGCGGTATATCGTCGCACCTAAGAACTTATCAGTGGGTGATTTTGTTGAGTCGGGGGAGATTGTCCCGATAAAAATCGGAAATGCGTTACCAATGAGAAACATTCCCATGGGTAGCGTGATCCATTGTATAGAGCTTAAAATTGGAAAAGGGGCTCAAGTTGCAAGAAGTGCAGGCACCTCTGCTCAGCTCTTAGCGAAAGAAGGAAGGCATGTGACGATCCGACTTAGATCTGGTGAGATGAGAAAGGTATTATCAGAATGCCGGGCCACCTTGGGAGAAGTGTCGAACTCGGAGCACAATTTAAGGTCTTTGGGAAAAGCCGGGGCGAGAAGATGGCGAGGCGTTCGGCCGACCGTCAGAGGGGTTGTGATGAATCCAGTCGACCATCCTCACGGAGGCGGTGAGGGAAAGACGTCCGGCGGCCGGCATCCTGTATCCCCNTGGGGNGTTCCAACTAAAGGGTATAAGACTNGGAAAAATAAAAGAACAGATAAAATGATTGTNAGAAGACGATCAAAACGATAGGAGATTAACAATTGCCTCGTAGTTTGAAAAAAGGGCCCTTTGTAGACCTTCATTTGGCNGGAAAAGTCAAAAAGGCNNTAGAGGGAAANGATAAAAGACCNATAAAGACATGGTCNCGCAGAAGTTTGATAACNCCNGATTTCGTTGGGCTGACGATNCAGGTTCATAATGGACGNCAACATCTNCCTGTTTTCATTACTGAAGACATGGTAGGACATAAGTTAGGAGAATTTGCCTTAACTAGAACTTTTCGAGGTCATGCGGCAGANAAAAAAGTCAANCGTTAGANTGGNTCATTGAAGGATTCTGAGAATGGAAGTATCAGCTAGGCATAAAGGNGCTCGANTGTCTGCCCAGAAGGCAAGGCTNATNGCCNATCANATTAGAGGCAGGCAGGTTGGNGACGCGCTAGACGAACTNAGCTTTAGTACNAAGAANGGTGCGCACCTGCTCAAGAAGGTTNTGGAATCAGCGATAGCTAATGCTGAGCATAANCAAGGAGCAGACGTAGACGAGTTAAGANTTGCTCAAGTCTTTGTTGATGAAGGGATTACCATGAAGCGTATAAAGCCGCGGGCAAAAGGCAGGGCAGACAGGATATTTAAGCGCACGTGCCACATTACAGTGGCAGTATCTGATACTTAAATTTTGAAAAGGCTAGGAGAGATATAAAATGGGTCAAAAGGTGCACCCAACAGGTTTAAGACTTGGGATAATAAAAGACCACACTTCGGTCTGGTACGCTGACGGCCCCTCTTACTCGGAAAAACTCCATGAGGATCTATCTGTACGAGCTTTTTTGCAAAAGAAATTAGCACAGGCTTCAGTTAGTAGAATAGAGATAAAGAGACCCGCTCAAACCGCGAGAATTACGATACACACCGCTAGGCCAGGTATCGTAATTGGGAAGAAAGGAGAGGATGTGGAGCGCCTCCGTCAAGAGATTACCAGGATGATGAGAGTGCCAGTTCACATAAACATTGAAGAGATAAGAAAGCCAGAAATCGATTCCCAGTTGGTGGCTCAAAATGTTGCGCAACAGTTAGAGAGAAGAGTACAGTTTCGTCGTGCTATGAAGCGGGTAATGCAAAATGCTATGAGAGCTGGAGCTGAGGGAATAAAGGTTAGGGTGGCAGGGCGATTGGGGGGCGCTGAAATTGCTAGAGCAGAAATGTATCACGAGGGTAGAGTTCCTTTGCACACTATTAGGGCGGATGTCGATTACGCCACCGCTGAGGCTCGGACCACCTATGGAATACTTGGCATTAAGGTATGGATATTTAAGGGTGAAGTTATAGGCGATCGAGAGGAAATAGCTTCCTCGAACGTGCAAAGCTTCGGTTAAAAACTATGTTGCAACCAAAAAGAACAAAATTTCGTAAAGTGCAAAAAGGTAGGAATAGAGGACTAGCCCAGCGAGGAAGTTCTGTTTCCTTCGGAGAGTACGCTCTGAAAGCGATCGGCCGAGGTAGAATGACTGCCAGGCAGATTGAAGCTGCGCGTCGTGCTATGACGAGACGAGTGAAGCGTGGCGGGCAAATATGGATTAGGGTATTCCCAGACAAGCCTATAACTAACAAACCGTTGGAGGTCCGGCAAGGGAAGGGTAAGGGAAACGTTGAGTACTGGGTTGCTCAGGTAAAACCGGGAAAAATCCTTTATGAAATGGAGGGCGTTCCTGAAGAGGTTGCTAAAGACGCCTTCAGATTGGCGGCTGCAAAACTTCCTTTTCGGACTAAGTTTGTAAAAAGAACCATAACTTAAAACGGTATAGTAAATAGATGACTTCAACCGAGTATAAAGACGCTCCAGAAGAGGAGTTGCAGGAAAAAATAGGTGATCTCTCGAAGGAGTTGTTCGAGCTGAGAATGCAAAAGTCAACTGGGCAATTAGGTCAGACGCACTTAATAAAGCAAGTGAAGAAAGAGATCGCGAGGATAAAAACTTTAATGGCTGAACGAAAATTGGAAAAGGTTGCTAGTTAAAAATGAATGACTCAAAGGTATTAGCTCGCACAGCTAGTGGCATAGTTGTTAGTGCAAAAATGGAAAAAACAATCAGTGTCTTGGTTGAAAGGAAGATAAGGCACCCGCTTTACGGAAAGTATATAAAACAATCTAAGAAGATTCATGCGGACGATCCTCACAACGAATGTAAGGAAGGGGATATTGTCACAATAGAAGAAACCAAGCCCATCTCTAAGACAAAGGCCTGGAAGCTGACATCTGTGGATCGTAAAGCGGCAATTATTGGTTAGGAAAACACTTTGCTCAAGTTTAAGAGTAAAAGGGAGAAACAAAAATGATACAGGCACAGACATATTTAGACATAGCTGACAACAGTGGAGCTCGCCGTGTCATGTGTATAAAGGTATTGGGTGGGTCAAAACGCAGGTATGCGAGGGTTGGTGATGTTATAAAAGTTACCGTCAAGGAGGCGATACCTCGTGGGAGAGTTAAAAAAGGGCAAGTGCTCGATGCGGTCGTCGTGCGAACTAAGAAAGGTGTGCGCCGCCCTGATGGGTCGCTTATAAGGTTCGATGGAAACGCAGCGGTTTTATTGAACGCTCAAAAGCAGCCGATTGGCACTAGGATCTTCGGGCCTGTCACAAGAGAATTACGAACCGATAACTTCATGAGGATTGTGTCCTTAGCACCTGAGGTCTTATAGAGGTTTTTATGAATAAAATAAAAAGGAATGATCGAGTTATCGTGATAACGGGAAAAGACAAAGGGAAGACGGGTTCAGTTACTCGGCTGCTTGGTGACGGGCGGGCCTTCGTATCAGGAGTAAACATGGTAAAGCGTCACACGAAGGGCAATCCACAAGTGAATCAGCCTGGAGGAATTATCGAAAAGGAAGCTCCGATCCAGCTTTCAAATATTTCTATATACAACTCGGCCACAAATAAAGCCGATAAGGTTGGATTTGAATTGCTTGAGTCTGGAAAAAAAATACGAATATATAAGTCCACGGGCGAGAAGATAGACGATTAGATAAAATGAGCAGATTTAAGCAATTATATAACGAAGAGATAAGACCAAAATTGCAGAAAGATTTGAAACTTTCCAATGTTATGGCTGTCCCTCGAATTATTAAGATCACTCTCAACATGGGTGTAGGCGAAGCTGTCCTAGACAAAAAGCAACTTGACTCTGCGATCGCTGATATGCAGGCAATATCTGGTCAGAGGCCTATTGCGACCAAAGCTAGAAAGTCGATAGCGGGCTTTAAGATTCGGGACGAAATGGCGATAGGTTGCAAGGTAACTTTGCGGAAAGAACGCATGTACGAGTTTTTGGAACGGTTNATAGATATCGCAATACCNAGGCAAAGAGANTTTCGTGGCATTAATCCNAAGTCCTTTGACGGAAGAGGCAACTTCGCNATGGGGTTGGAAGAGCAGATCGTGTTCCCGGAGATTGATTACGACAANATAGANAAAATTCGGGGANTNAACATCACGATTGTGACTAGCGCAANGAACGACGCTGAAAGTAGAGCCCTGTTGAAGGCGTTCAACTTTCCTTTGAAAGAAATGAGCCAATAAGAAACANGAGATAGGAAGNAAGGATATGGCTAAGATTTCCATGGTTAANCGCGAGTTAAAGAGGAAAAAGNTAGCGAAGAAGTACGANAAGAAGCGTNTNGCNCTCAANGCTNTAATCTCAGACCNCTCNTCGAGNGATAATGAACGCTGGGACGCNCAGGTTAAGCTTCAGAAGTTACCAAGNGATGCGAGCCCAACAAGACAAGTGCGAAGGTGNAGTCTGACAGGNAGGCCACATGGCGTNTACAGAAGGTTNGGTTTATCAAGAAATAAATTAAGAGAAGCCGCGATGCGAGGGGANGTCCCTGGCCTTGTNAAATCGAGTTGGTAAGGAGCCCATGCTATGACAATGCAAGATCCGCTAGCAGACATGCTTACACGAATACGAAATGCTCAAATGGCTGGTAAAGCAGTCGTCACGATGCCATCCTCGAAATTGAAGGTTTCTGTAGCTTCTGTTTTGAAAGAGGAAGGGTATATAGATGACTACGGCGTTAGTGTAGAAGAAAGCAAGATATCGCTTTCAGTTTCTCTCCGTTACCACAATGGTAATCCTGTAATTGAGGAGATAAAAAGAGCTAGTAGGCCTGGACTCCGTCAGTACAAAGGCAAAGACGAGATTCCCAGCGTTCGAGGCGGATTGGGAATTCATATCTTAAATACGAACAAGGGCGTCGTGAGTGATCGCGTAGCTAGAAAATACGGTGTGGGTGGAGAGCTAATATGCTCGGTCTTCTAGCACTAAATAATCGAGGTTAAAGACTATGTCCCGCATTGCTAATAATCCAGTAATCGTCCCCAATGGGGTTGAGGTAATCGTGAACGGTCAATCTCTAAAGATTAAAGGATCTAAGGGTGAGCTAACCGAGCAAGTGCACGATTTGGTCAGCGTTAATGTTGACGAGGGGCTGTTATCTTTTAAGGCGAATGAGGAATCAAAAAATGCTAAGGCTTTAGCCGGAACTTTTCGTTCCTTAGTCAGCAATATGGTTCAAGGGGTGACAGAGGGTTTTAAAAAAGAGCTCGAGCTTCAGGGTGTCGGGTACAGAGCGCAGTTACAAGGAAAAAAACTAAATCTGTCTCTTGGTTTTTCCCATCCAGTGGAATATGAGGCTCCAGAGGGAATTGAAATAGAAACCCCCTCCCAGACCCAAGTGATAGTTAAGGGTATCGACAAACAATTGGTGGGACAAACTGCAGCGGAAATAAGAGCCTATCGGCCCCCAGAGCCCTACAAAGGTAAGGGTGTAAGATACCAAAATGAATTTGTGAAAAGAAAAGAAGCCAAGAAAAAGTAGTGCGAGGTCTTTGATGGGCATGAAAAAGAAANTAGCGAGGTTAAAAAGNGCAAAACGCAGCAGGTCNAAGATGGCAATTTTGGANGTGCCACGGTTGTGCGTNTTCCGCTCCCCNCGGCACATATATGTTCAGCTCATATCGTCANCNGGAAATGAAATAAAAGCTGCTGCGTCCTCTCTTGATCCTGCGGTAAGGAAAACCAATAAAGGTAACGCAACTGACGCACAAAAAGTGGGAGAGCTTATAGCNGAAAAAGTAAAGGCTTTNGGAATAGATAAAGTCGCCTTTGATCGATCCGGATATCAATACCATGGCAGAGTTAAGGCCCTCGCTGATGCAGCGAGAGCGGGCGGCTTAAAATTTTAAAGAGATTGCATTAGGGGTGTCTATGGCAAATACAGATCAAGAAAACGAAGAGGGTCTCCAAGAAAAGCTGGTGCAGGTCAACAGGGTTGCGAAAGTCGTTAAAGGTGGAAGAATCTTTGGTTTTACAGCTCTAACTGTCGTAGGGGACGGTAAAGGCAAAGTTGGCTTTGGCAGGGGAAAAGCGAGGGAGGTGCCCNTNGCAATTCAAAAAGCGATGGAATCTGCGCGAAGGAATATGATCCAAGTAGAATTAGATAGGTCCACTATCCAATACGCCATTTCTCAAAGGCATGGCGCTTCAAAAATATATATGCAGCCTGCATCAGAAGGGACAGGGGTAATAGCTGGAAAAACAATGCGTGCAGTGTTNGAAGTCGCTGGTGTTCAAAATGTGTTAGCGAAATCTTATGGATCTACTAACCCTGTTAACGTTATACAAGCTACGTTTAAAGGTCTAAAAAACATGCGATCNCCAGAGAGTGTCGCGGAAAAAAGGGGCTTAGCTATGGATAGGATAATTAATTAAAAATGGGTAAAAAAACAATAAAGATTACTCAACTCAAAAGCTCTATAGGCCGATTGAAAGACCACAAAGCTTGCCTGCGAGGCCTTGGGTTAAGGCGGATCAACCACGTGGTCGAAGTTGAAGATACTCCTTCTGTCAGGGGAATGGTCAACAAGATCTCATATATGATAAAAGTCGAAGAGTAAGTTGAGGTTCAACATGCAGTTAAACGGAATAAAGCCTGGTCCGGGAAGCAGATCTCCGAAAAAAAGAGTGGGGAGAGGTATGGGAAGCGGCCTAGGAAAGACATGTGGTCGAGGACATAAGGGTCAGAAATCAAGATCGGGTGGTAAAGTTCGCCCTGGATTTGAAGGTGGACAACAACCCCTGCAAATGAGATTGCCAAAATTTGGATTTAGTTCTGCGAGGGCCAAATACACCGGTCAGGTCACACTTTCCGAGATAGCTGGTATTGAGACCGAGACGATAGATTTGCAAACATTAAAAGATGCCAACATCCTCAAAGGATCGATCAAGAGGGCTAAGGTAATTCTATCCGGAAGTATAGGAAAACCAATTACGTTGAAGGGCCTTGGGACTACAAAAGGGGCAAGGGTAGCGATTGAAGCCGCCGGCGGTAGAGTGGAAGAGTAGTAATATGAGCAGTTCGATAGCACAAGCGTCAGGAGTAATGATGGGAGGGAGTGGCTTATCGGAACTTTGGGCAAGGCTAAGATTCGTTTTTCTTGCTATTTTGATATACCGGGCGGGAAGTCACATTCCGCTTCCNGGAATAAATTCTGATGCTCTCCAGTCTCTTTTTCAGCAAAATCAGGGAGGGATTCTCGACCTCGTTAACATGTTTTCGGGAGGAGCTATCGAGAGAATGAGTATCCTCGCGCTCGGGATAATGCCTTACATATCGGCCTCTATCATTTCTAACCTGGTAGTTGCTACAACGCCGTCGCTGCAACAACTCAGAAAAGAGGGCGAGGCTGGGCGAAGGAAGATAGCTCAATATACTCGTTATGGCACCCTCTTGCTGGCGTTAGTCCAGGGATTTGCGATGAGTAATGGCCTGGTTTCGCAAGGGCTTGCCTATCTTCCTGGCATAAGTTTTCACTTTGTTGCTATAACGACTTTGGTTACAGGGGCCATGTTCATGATGTGGCTTGGAGAGCAGGTCACTGAGAGAGGGATAGGAAACGGAATTTCGATATTGATCTTCATTGGGATAGTTTCTGGTTTTCCTGGCGCTATTGGGCAGTCTTTTGAGCAAGCTCGACAAGGCGAAATATCGATTATTGCTCTTCTAGCAATCGGAGCGTTGGCGGTTATGATTGTAGCTGCCGTAGTATTCGTAGAACGAGGGCAGCGACGAATTACTGTAAATTACGCCCGTCGGCAACAAGGAAGGCAGCAGTTCGCAGCTCAAACAAGTCATCTGCCACTAAAGATTAATATGGCCGGGGTAATACCAGCGATTTTTGCCAGCAGTTTGCTTTTGTTCCCAGCCTCGATAGGGCAATGGTTTGGACAAACGCCTGGGATGGAATGGTTCCAAGATTTCAGTTTATTGATAGCTCCTGGACAGCCACTAAATATTATTCTTTTCTCTGCGGGGATAGTGTTTTTCTGTTTTTGGTATACGGCAGTTATGTTTAATCCTAAGGAAGTAGCGGACAATTTAAAAAAATCGGGAGCTTTNATTCCAGGATATAGGCCNGGNGAACAGACAGCGAAGCATATAGACACGATCTTGACTAGATTAACNGTTGTNGGATCNNTATANATGACAGCTATTTGTCTCTTGCCACAAGCTCTNATNCTTCAGTTCAANATAACATTTCAGCTTGGCGGTACGGCTCTATTGATNGTGGTAGTGGTAGCAATGGATTTCATGTCTCAGGTCCAAACCCATTTAATGTCCCATCAGTATGAATCGCTAATGAAGAAATCAAATATACAAAACTTTGGTAGAAGATAAATCAGGACTTAGTCATGAAAGTAAGGGCTTCAGTGAAAAAAATGTGTAGGAATTGTCGAATAATTAGGCGAAACGGTTCTGTGCGAGTTATATGCAATACCGAACCTCGGCACAAGCAAAGACAGGGCTAAGGAGAAGGATTATGGCCAGACTAGCGGGAGTGAACATTCCCGATAATAAGCACGCAGTAATNTCGCTGACATACATATTTGGCATAGGNCGGACTACTGCAAGCAAGTTGTGNAACGAGGTAGGAGTTAACCCTGCCGACAAGATTAAAGATTTAACTGAGGCTCAGCTAGACAANCTGAGNTCAGAAATTTCTAAATTGAATGTCGAGGGTGATTTACGGCGAGAAAATCAGCTCAATGTTAAAAGACTCCTGGACTTGGGTTGTTATCGTGGTATTCGTCATAGGCGCGGCTTGCCTTTGCGCGGTCAGAGAACTAAAACCAACGCACGAACGCGAAAGGGGCCCAAAAAGCCAATTCGCAAATAGAACATCATAGAGAGTCAAAAAATGTCTGAAATTGAAAATGAAGTGGTAGAAAGCGCACCACAAATTCGTAAAAAAGGAAAAAGGCAAGTTGCTGACGGCATGGCACATATTCACGCTTCCTTTAACAATACGATTATTATGATCNCTGATCGCCAAGGTGGTGCCCTTGCGTGGGCGACTGCCGGGGGGTCTGGTTTTCGAGGAGCTAGAAAGAGCACGCCCTTTGCAGCTCAGGTAGCGGCAGAAAGGGCTGGAAACGCTGCGTTAGATTATGGATTACAGAATTTAGAAGTTTTTGTCAAAGGTCCTGGACCTGGCAGGGAAGCAGCTGTNCGNGCNCTTAATTCAGTAGGTTACAGAATAACTAATATTACGGATGTTACGCCTATTCCACACAACGGGTGTAGGCCTCCTAAAAAGCGAAGAGTATAACGGAGGAAAACNAATGGCTCGNTATCTCGGACCAAAACTTAAATTGTCGAGACGAGAAGGGACCGATCTCTTCTTAAAAAGCGGTGTTAGATCTCTAGAATCTAAATGTCGAGCGGAGNNTGCCCCAGGACAACATGGACAGCGCCGTGCGAGGAANTCNGANTACGCGGTTCAGCTGAGAGAAAAACAGAAGGTTAGAAGAATATACGGCGTCTTAGAAAANCAATTTCGGAATTACTACAAGAAAGCAGATAGACAAAAAGGCGCGACCGGTATGAACTTGTTGAGAATACTGGAGAGGCGTCTGGACAATGTNGTATATAGAATGGGCTTCGGCGCAACAAGGGCTGAGGCGCGTCAGCTTGTTTCCCATAAGTCAATAACGGTCAATGGACATGTCGTTAACATTCCCTCATATCAGGTCGCGATCGGTGACACCGTTTCGGTAAGACAAAGATCGAAGGATCAGCTAAGAATTCAAGGCGCATTGGCTTTGTCTATAAACCGGGCCCCAATTCCCTGGTTGGAAGTCGACTCTGCAAAGATGGAGGGTGTTCTTAAGCTTTTCCCGGAAAGGGAAGAATTGCCGAGCGAGATCAATGAGAATTTGATCGTAGAGCTGTATTCGAAATAATCAGATAGTAATTTTTAGGATGAAAAAATGCCACATTCGTCATTAGAGTTTTTAACGCCAAAGCATATTCAAGTTGAGCAGGTGAATGATAAAAAAGCTAACGTAATTCTTGAACCTCTGGAGCGAGGGTTTGGACATACACTCGGAAACGCGCTTCGACGAATCTTACTTTCGTCCATGCCAGGCTGCGCAATCTTAGCAGCTGAAATAGAGGGGGTGCTTCACGAGTACAGCACAATAGAGGGGGTGCAAGAGGATGTTATTGAGATATTGCTTAACCTAAAGGGGGTTGCAGTTAGCTTAAATTCCGTCGACGAAACCGAAATTACGCTCAACAAGTCTGGACCAGGACTCGTGACAGCAGCTGACTTTGAACTCACCCATGACGTGGAGATTGCGAATCCCGATCACGTCATAGCTAATCTCAATGAAAACGGAAAGCTCGTTCTTAGGGCGACTGTGGGCAGGGGTAGAGGATATGAACCTGCAGACCAAAGAGCGCTTGATGATGACGAAGAAAACTCCAAGGCCATTGGAGCCCTGATGCTTGATGCATCGTACAGTCCGGTTCGGAAGGTGGCATATAAAGTTGATAGTGCGAGAGTGGAGCAGCGCACAGACTTAGATAAACTAATAATCGACCTAGAGACCAATGGAACAATTGATCCTGAAGAAGCGATAAGACGGGCTGCAACGATTCTTCAACAACAAGTTGCGGTTTTTGTTGATCTTCAGAGCGAAGCGGAGCCGGAAGAAATAGAGGAAGAGGACGAGATTGATCCTATTTTATTAAGACCAGTAGACGATTTAGAACTGACAGTCAGATCGGCAAATTGTTTGAAAGCAGAGAACATATATTATATCGGAGACTTAATTAGGAGAACCGAGGTTGAGCTACTCAAGACTCCAAACTTGGGGAAAAAATCCCTCACTGAGATAAAAGATGTTTTGGCGTCGAGAGGGCTGTCGTTGGGAATGCGTCTCGAAAACTGGCCGCCCGCTGTTTTGCGCGGAGATGAACGAGTTTTAGGCTAAGAATTGCATCAAGTAATCCAGAGTAGAGGAATATAGATAATGCGCCATAGAAAAGTTGGCAGACAACTAGGAAGGAATAGTAGTCATAGGAAAGCGATGTTTCGCAACATGGCATGTTCCTTATTTGAGCACGAGGTTATTAAAACAACCCTTCCCAAAGCAAAAGAACTGAAGAGAGTTGCAGAACCACTGATTACTCTTGCTAAAAATGATTCAGTAGCGAATCGGCGTCTGGCTTTCGCTCGAACGGGTAGCAAGGATACCGTTGGGAAGTTGTTCGCCGAACTGGGCCCGCGTTACATTGGAAGGCCCGGAGGCTATACTCGAATTTTGAAATGTGGTTTTAGATCAGGGGATACCGCTCCTATGGCCTTCGTTGAGTTAGTTGATAGACCCAGCGTTGACGATGATGACGCCTCAGAGGAGTAGACATTATGATCCGTTGTTATTTCCATAAAAATCTCTAGCCAAAATGTTTAAAACTTTTAACCCCCCTGCAAGGACTTTGATGGGTCCNGGACCCTCAGATGTTAATCCTAGAATTCTTGGAGCTCTAGCTCGGCCAACCATCGGGCATTTAGATCCAGCTTTTGTAGAGTTGATGGATGAGGTAAAGAGCCTCCTTCGCTATGCTTTTAAAACAGAAAATGAATTAACAATACCTATCTCCGCGCCTGGCTCTGCNGGNATGGAAGCGTGCTTTGCAAATCTTGTGGAGCCCGGGGACAAAGTTATCGTTTGCTCTAACGGAGTTTTTGGTGGAAGGATGCAGGAAAATGCTCAGCGAGCTGGCGGTGAAGTTTTATTGCTCGAACANGAGTGGGGCAAGCCTGTAAGTCCAGAGCGATTAGAGCAAGCTTTGAAAAAAAGTCCNGATGTCTCTTTAGTAGCGATGGTTCANGCNGAGACTTCAACTGGTGTGAGATCTGACGCAAAAACGTTATGTGAAATAGCCAAGCGCTATGGCTGTTTGACTGTATTAGACTGTGTTACCTCCCTAGCAGGAGTTGAGGTTAGTATGGACGAATGGAAAGTAGATGCCGCTTATAGCGGTAGCCAAAAATGCTTATCTTGTGTTCCTGGCCTGTCGCCGTTAAGTTTTAGCGACGAGGCTGTCAGAAAATTCAAGAACAGAAAAACTCCTGTTAATTCTTGGTTTCTTGATATGAACCTTGTAACCGCTTATTGGGCTGGGTCAGAGAAAAGGAGCTACCACCACACAGCTCCCGTAAATTCAGTCTACGCATTGCATGAAGCATTACTTATTTTGAAAGAAGAGGGATTGGAGCAGTCTTGGAAAAGACATATGGATAACCACATACTCTTGCGCGATTCTTTAGAGAGTCTGGGGTTTCGATTTTTGGTGGATGAGGTTCATCGCCTCCCCCAATTAAATGCGGTGACTCTCCCCCCATCTTTAGATGAAGCCAAAACTAGGCAGTCCCTTTTAAACGATTATAATTTAGAAGTTGGGCCTGGCCTTGGTNCGCTAGCTGGTAAGATNTGGAGAATTGGGCTNATGGGNTATGCAAGCAATAAAAAAAATGTTTTAACNTGCGTCACTGCAATAAAGGAAAAGCTNGGCTCTTGNNAANTAGCCTATTTTGAGAGGACTTCTTTAAGGGCCAGGCCCGTATGTGATTCCTTTATATGGCTAAGTTGCTCCGGTGTTCCTTTGCCTACTATTACACCGCCATTTTCGCCACCCTCTGGTCCTAAATCGATGACCCAGTCTCCCGATTTTATAATATCAAGGTTATGCTCTATTACTACTAAAGTGTTTCCTCGTTCCAGCAGCTTTTGGAATACCTCAAGAAGCTTTTTTACATCGTAGAAATGCAGTCCGGTACTTGGTTCGTCAAATATATAAAGAGTTTTCCCTGATTCTTTTTTNGCTAGCTCCTTNGCAAGCTTGACTCTCTGTGATTCTCCGCCNGAGAGAGTNACAGAACTNTGGCCNAGCTTTATGTACTCAAGTCCAACTTCTNCCAAAGTTTTNAGAATACGCTCAGCATTCGGGACAGCNCGAAGGAAGCTTTGTGCTTCCGCCACTGTCATNTCAAGGACCTGATTAATGTTCTTTCCTTTATACAATATCTCTAAGGTTTCCTTGTTATACCTTGATCCATTGCACTCGTCACATTTGACGAAAATATCAGAAAGGAAATGCATATTTACCTTAACCAAGCCCTCTCCTTGGCAGCTTTCGCAGCGCCCACCCTCCATGTTAAAGCTAAATCTGCCTGCTTTATAACCTCTAATCCTTGCTTCTTTAGTGTTTGCGAAAAGTTCTCTGATCTGGCCAAAGATATTTGTATAGGTTGCTGGGTTGGATCTCGGAGTCCTACCGATCGGTGACTGATCAATTGCCACAACTTTTTCAAAAAATTGTAGACCCTCATGCTTTACGCCTTGATTATTTGCTCGATTTTCCACTCGATTAAGCACGGAAGCGGCAATGGGATACAGGGTCTGATTTATCAAAGTAGATTTTCCTGAACCCGACACTCCAGTTACACACGTCATCAAGCCGACAGGAATTTGGACCGAGAGGTTTTTTAAATTGTTGCCGTTAACATTTTTAAGATTGATGATCTTATCTTTATTGAGTGCTCGCCTCTTTGGAATAGGGATCTTTAGCTCTCCTGAGAGAAACTTTCCGGTAATTGATCGTTTAGCGCTTATTAGATCATCAATATTCCCAACGGCAATGATTTCTCCTCCCTCTTGTCCCGCCCTAGGCCCTACATCTACTATGCAATCTGCAGCTTTCATTGTGTCCAAATCGTGTTCCACCACAATGACCGTATTCCCTAAGTCTCTCAGTTTAATAAGAGTGTTAATAAGTTTTTGATTGTCTTTCGCGTGNAAACCAATTGTGGGTTCGTCCAAAACATACATTACTCCCACTAAACCTCCGCCNATTTGGCTAGCGAGCCTAATNCTTTGCGATTCGCCTCCAGATAANGAGTTAGATTTTCGTGAAAGCGTCAAGTATCCGAGACCAACATCNTCAAGGAATCCAAGTCTCGCATTAAGTTCGGTNAGTATCTTNTCTGCTATAGTTTGATTTNTTCCACGAAAGACCAACTGATTTAATTCGTTTTTTGCTTCTACNATTGTCATATTGGTATAGGACGAAATATTTCTTCCCGATAATTTTACTGACCTTCCGTCTTTGTTGAGCCTCGACCCGTTGCACTCATGGCATGTCTTTAAGGAAAGGAGTTTGGCCATTTTTTTTTTAACTAGCTCTGATTCTGTCTCTTTGTATCTTCTTTCGATGTTCGGGATGATTCCTTCGAAAATCTGCTTTACAGTGTATTTTTCTCCTCTGTTNTTGTAGTAAACAAACGAAATCTCTGATTCCTTATAACCCCATAAAATATGCTCTCTGAATTTTGCCGGCAAATCTTTAAACGGTTTTGAAAGATCTATATTGAAGTGATTTCCTAGGCTCTCTAACATTTGGAAGTAATACTCGTTGGATCTATCCCATCCNCGAATTGCTCCTTCAGCAAGAGANAGAAGCGGATCTGCCAATATAGTCTCTGGATCGAAATATTCCTTTGTTCCTAAACCATCGCAGACACTGCAAGCGCCTGCAGGGTTGTTGAAAGAAAATATTCGAGGCTCTAACTCGGGGAGCGAGTATCCACAAGAACTGCAGGAAAATTTTGCGGAGAAGATCATATCTTCTTCTTTTGCCCCGTCTAACTCAATCTGCACTAATCCTCCAGATAGGCCAAGGGCAGTCTCTATAGATTCAGACAAGCGCGTACGGATCTCCGGTCTAACCCTGAATCGATCAACCACGACATCTATACTATGTTTTGAACTTTTCGAGAGCTTTGGTGCGTCGTCGATTTCGTAAATCTTGCCATCCACTCTAATTCTAATGAATCCTTCCCTGGAGAGATTTTCTAGAAGTTTATGGTGCTCACCTTTCCTATTTCTCACTAATGGAGCCAGGAGATTTACCCTAGATTTTTCTTCTAGTTCGAGTATTTTATCGAGCATTTGACTAATTGTTTGAGACTCAAGCTTAATCCCATGGATTGGGCAGTGAGGCTCTCCAACTCTAGCAAATAATAAACGGAGATAGTCGTAGATCTCAGTAATAGTCCCAACAGTAGATCTTGGATTATAGTTTGACGATTTCTGTTCTATTGCTACTGAAGGAGATAGGCCTTCTATGTAATCGACCTCGGGACGCTCCATCAGTGATAAAAATTGTCGGGCATAAGTTGATAAAGATTCTACGTAACGCCTCTGCCCCTCCGCGTACAAGGTATCAAAAGCCAGTGATGATTTACCGGACCCTGAAAGGCCCGTGATTACTGTCAATTTCTCTCTAGGTATTTTTACGCTGACATTTTTTAGGTTGTGTGTTTTCGCTCCTTCGATAGTGATATTTTTCATCGTGTCAACCGCGTATCGCTCTAGTAAGTTTTTTTATCTGATTATGCTACTTTCCGTATTTATAGGGACATGCACATTGTTACAGTATAGATTTTGTTAAAAGCTGTTATTATAAAGCTGCGAGCTGAAAAATTCAGTGTTACTTGCTCTCCCAGATCGTTTCGTTTGTTAATCTGAGTTTTTATGAATAGACAAGAGCTGCGAACCTCAATTGCCGTTGGATTGCTCTATCTTATCCGCATGATGGGGCTATTTATGGTAATCCCTGTTTTGCCCCTTGCCGGTGACGAATTTAAACTCTCAACAACTTTCTTGATTGGTTTCGCCATTGGTATTCATGGGTTAACTCAAGGGCTTCTTCAGATCCCTTTTGGAATGCTGTCTGATCGGGTGGGTAGAAAAAAAATTATTGCGATGGGTTTGGTTCTTTTCACCATGGGCAGTTTCATT
This sequence comes from Gammaproteobacteria bacterium, assembly GCA_002711495.1. Taxonomy (GTDB): domain Bacteria; phylum Pseudomonadota; class Gammaproteobacteria; order Pseudomonadales; family Azotimanducaceae; genus UBA9659. Next base: position 24,984 of record PARM01000004.1, on the reverse strand, counting down.
GCTGCTGTAGCTGAGAATGTATATTGGTTAATAGCAGGAAGAGCGCTTCAGGGTTGCGGCGCTATTGCGAGCACTTTGCTTGCTCTAGTGTCTGATCTTACCAGGGTAGAGCAAAGAACAAAATCTATGGCATTAATAGGCGCCGCCATTGCCTCGTCCTTTGGATTAGCCCTTCTAATTGGACCTATCCTTTTTAATCTATATGGGGCCAAGTCTGTTTTTATTTTCAGTGTGATCTCGGGCCTAATCGGTTTGTGGATTCTCTCAACCGTAATTCCCTCTCCCGTAATTCTTAGTCAAAATTTAGACCTTAAATTTCAATTGACGGATGCCAGACGAGCTGTTTCTAGTTTCTCATTATGGCGTTTAAATATAAGTACTTTTCTCTTGCATTATTTACTGATCAGCGGCTTTTGCGCTTTCCCGTTACTTTTTGACGGTACTAATCAAATCCAAAGAGATCATCATTCTTATTATTATTTATTACTTCTCTTGGCTTCTTTGATTTGTATTTCTCCCTTTATTTACATTTCAGACCGCATTAGCAANACAAANATGATCATTTTAACTATGATCGGTCTGAGCATTCTCTCTTGTTTTTTACTCAGTCAAATTCAGTCTTTTTATTCTGTGCTTTTTGGTGTCGGCCTCTTTTTCGCATCGTTCAATTTGCTCGAAACGATGCTGCCCTCAGAGGTAGGCAGAATTGCTCCAGCCGGTTTGCGTGGGACTTTCATGGGCTTTTTCATGACTAGTCAGTTTCTTGGCTTTTTTCTCGGGGGTATTATCGGTGGTTGGGTATTAATGCATAGCGACATATCTCTACTTATGTTGGTNAATANGTTAGTCGGTTTGATCTGGTTTATACTTNTTCTTNTAACNCGAGGTAGTAAAAATATAGGAAGTAGGGTCGTTCAGTTAAATGGATTTTCAGAGAAATCTGCAAAAGAGGTTTTGAAAGAGTTATTATCNGCGAAAGGAGTNATAGACGCAGTCCTGATTGAAGAGGAGCAAGTNGCTTATCTAAAAGTCGATCAAGAGCAATTCAATGACTCGGATTGGGGTGTGATNGCGCACAAGTAAACTGAAAGGAGGTTGTCATGGCTAGAGGTATCAATAAAGTAATATTAGTTGGGAATCTAGGGAGAGATCCAGAGACAAGATACTTNCCTAGCGGTGGCGCGGTGACNAATGTCTCTCTCGCGACTTCCAGATCCTGGAAAGATCGTGATTCTGGAGAGCANAGAGAGAAAACAGAATGGCATCGAATAGTCTTCTTNAACCGTCTAGGTGAAATCGCTGGTGAGTATTTAAAACGAGGTTCTAAAGTCTATGTTGAAGGAGAGCTCAGAACGAGGGAGTGGGAAAAAGAGGGCCAAAAACATTTCACGACAGAAATAGTGGCAAATGAAATGCAAATGTTAGANAGCAAAGGGGGCAANACAGATTATGACGCAAATACTAATTCTNCCAGTGGCGCCTCATCTTCGTTGTCATCAACTGACATCATCGATGATGACATACCTTTTTAAATGAAAAAAAATGATAGCAGGATTACTTATAGACTCTCGCTATGATCCTGATCCTTATGCTGGAGAGAGAAGTTTATGAAACTTAGCGAATATATGCTGTCCCTGGGAACAAAAGCTAGGGCAGCATCGAACGAGCTACTAAAGACAACCAGCAACGAAAAAAATCTTGCATTGTCTGCTATCTCTGATTCNATTTTCGAAAATAAATCCGAGATAATGAAGGCCAATAATAAAGATTTAATTGAAGGAGAGAAAAAGGGTTTGGATGCCGCTTTGCTTGATCGCTTGCGACTCACNGACACCAGTATTGACAAAATTATNCAAGGATTGAATCAAGTATTGGCTTTGCCCGANCCAATAGGAAATCTGGAACAGCTATCTTATAGACCGAATGGGTTACAGGTNGGAAAAATGAGAGTTCCGATTGGAGTNATCGGAATTATCTATGAATCCAGACCAAATGTAACTGTAGATGCTGCTGCTCTTTGCTTGAAATCCGGGAATTCAGTGATCTTAAGAGGAGGATCTGAGGCATTTCACTCTAACAGATCACTAGCGCAATCCATTTCACAGGGATTAAAAAAAACAGGTCAAAATCAAAGTAGCGTCCAATTTATAGAGAGTACTGATAGAAAATATGTTAAGGAACTAGTGAGCATGAAAGATTTTATCGACGTGCTTGTTCCAAGAGGCGGTAAGAGTCTGATAGAACTTCTTAGCAAAGAAGCTAAGATCCCGTTGATTAAACATTTAGATGGAAACTGTCACGTTTACATTCATTCAGATGCAGACCTCTCAAAGGCAAAAAAGATAGCAATTAATGCGAAGACTCAAAGATTCGGAGTTTGCAACGCTATGGAGACTTTGTTGGTAGATATTGCCCTCAAAGAGAAAATTGTTTCTCAATTGGCTGAAAGCTTTCTTGCTGAAGGNGTCGAGCTAAGGTTNTGTGAAGGCTCTTTAGAAATAGTCGGNCTNAAAGACAATGTNAAAAAAGCGGCNCAGAGNGATTGGGCTNAGGAATATCTNGCGCCTGTNTTGTCNTTAAAATTGGTAAGAAATATCGATGAGGCCATCTCTCATATTAATCGATTNGGGTCGAAGCATACCGACGCGATCATCACAGAGAATTACAGTGTGGCAAGACGGTTTATAAATGAGATCGACTCTAGCTCTGTAATTGTAAATGCGTCTACNCGATTTGCAGATGGATTTGAGTATGGNTTGGGNGCCGAANTAGGAATATCTACCGATAAGCTTCATGCAAGGGGNCCTGTNGGTCTAGAGGGACTTACCTCCCAAAAGTACGTCGTGTTGGGTGATGGGCACATTCGTGAATGATTGATACCCTGATTTTTGGTGGGACCTTTGATCCTGTTCACTNCGGTCATGTGACTCTAGCTGAGTCGATATTGGGTGTTTTAGAGAAAGACGCGCAAATAGTCTTTATTCCAAATAAAGAGCCGCCGCATAGGCGCTTGCCTGTGGCGTCGGCAAGAGAGCGAATAGATATGCTTAATTTAGCTCTCCAAGGACGGCCAAACATTTGTGTTGATGATATAGAGATAAAAAANGGCGGTGTTTCATATTCTATTCAGACCGTGAAATCTTATAGAAGGAGATATGGTCCAAATTTNTCTCTNAGTTTTTTAGTGGGGNTNGATGCTTGGCAAAGCTTTAGTGGCTGGAATCAATGCGACGAATTTTCGAGNCACTCAAACTTAATTGTATATAGCCGCCCNGGGCAATATACTTTCGACAACTCTAGCGGGGAAACTTTTGGTTTTCAGTTCAAAGAGAAAATTACTGAGCTCTNGGAATTTAATCGAGGCTGTTTATTTTATTTATCTTTAAAAAAGTTAAGAATTTCTTCNTCATCTGTTCGGTTAGCAGCTAGACGAAGAGAAGATTTAAGTTCGATGGTCAACCCAGATGTTGCAGACTATATTGCACTGCATCAAATCTATAACTAATCGTGAAGTAGGATAAAGCAATAAGATGAAAACCAGGGATCTATTGGAACTATCCCTATCTGCCTTGAATGAGGTGAAAGGGAAAGACATTAGTTGTTTGGAAGTCAGCGAGCTGACAGATCTTACAGATTTTATGGTGATCGTCACCGGAAATACCATTAGACAAGTTCGTGCGCTTGCTGATAATTTGATCGTAAGCGCCAAAAGAAATGATGTAAAAATTATAGGTGTTGAGGGTTATAGTGAAGGGGACTGGACCTTGGTTGATCTTGGAGATTTAGTCGTTCATATAATGCTTCCAGAGGCCAGAAAATTTTACGATTTAGAGAAATTGTGGGCTATTCATCTGCGGGCTGACACAGATCAAGACTTTTAAAGTTATAAGAGTACTTTAGCCTTTGTTGAAATTAGAAATAATATCGATAGGAACCGCTTATCCAGCCTGGATAAAAGATGCCTTGAGCGAGTATCAGAAACGATTGGGCAATCAGTGCAAATTAAGTTTAAAAGAAATACCTATTGTAAAAAATAATAAAAAAGGAAATTCGAGCGAAAAAAAACTAGAAGAGGGTAATCGTATAGAATCTTTTATCGATCGATCTTCCTATATTGTTGCGATGGACCAGAAGGGATCTCAGTGGACTTCAGAAAGTCTAGCAAAGAAGTTGGTTGCATGGAGTCTTTCTAAAAGCAAATTTCAGTTTCTGATCGGCGGGCCAGAGGGACTCAGTTCGGCTGTCTTGGACCGCTCGGATATTATTTGGTCACTTTCAAAGTTGACCTTGCCTCATGCCCTTGCGAGGCTAGTGCTTTTAGAGCAACTATACAGAGCTTTTATGATTAATAACAAACACCCGTATCACAGATGAAATTATGGAACCGCTAGCTCTCAAAGATCATGACAAAGAAAGCAGAGTCTTCTTCGCTCGTGTTCTGCTGGCTTTTTCTATAGCAGTGCTGCTTATGATTTTGTTGGTTGCTCGTCTCTTTTATCTCCAGATAATTCAGCACGAAATATTCTCTACCCTTTCAGATCAAAACCGTATACAAGTCCAGCCTTTGCCCCCGATGCGAGGACTTATATATGATCGGCACGGAGANCTCNTAGCAGATAATNCCCCATCTTTTCATCTTGCTATTACNCCNGAGGCTGTTGTTGATCTTGAAGGGCTCATTCATAAATTGGATAAANTGTTGANTTTGAGTGATNGGGAGATAGAAAGATTTCGAAAGCAGCTAGCCTCAAGAAATAGAGCCTTTGAGTCAGTCCCATTACGTTACAAGTTGTCTCAAAAGGAAATAGCAAAAATAAGCGTAGATTTAGCTTCAATGCACGGGGTCCGAGTAGAAGCCAGATTGGTAAGGAACTACCCGAAAGGCGAACTAATGGTCCATGCGATAGGTTCTGTTAGACGAATAAATGANAAGGATGCGGAATCTATTGATCCCATCGCCTATCTTGGGACTGATCANATNGGGAAAATAGGGATCGAGAAGTATTATGAAAAAGACCTTNTAGGGAAAGTTGGTTACCAGCGGGTTGAAATAGACGCTCGCGGAAGAGTGATGAAAATNCTCGATCANAACCTTCCCNTGCCCGGNAGTGATCTGCATCTTTACCTTGACAGCGGCTTACAGCGAGTTGCTTTTGACTCATTGGGAAATAATCGCGGGGCAGTGGTAGCNATTGAGCCGAAGACTGGGGGTATTCTAGCTGTAGTGTCGAAGCCAGGGTACGACCCTAATTTATTTGTTACCGGAATAGATCACTCGACTTACGCTAAATTACGAGAGTCCAAAAGCACGCCTTTGTTTAATCGAGCAGTGCAAGGGCAATACGAACCGGGCTCAACAATNAAACCTATGCTAGGTCTTTCAGCCCTGAGTTCTGGCGTCATAGATGAAACTTATTTAGTTGAAGATCCCGGTTGGTATCAATTGCCGGGAGAGGAAAGACTTTATAGAGATTGGAATTGGAAGATNACTGGCGAAGGTGGGCANGGGAANGTAACGCTGGATAAAGCAATCTATCGATCATGCAACGTTTTTTTTTATGATGTCTCGGCTAAATTAGGAATTGATAATATTAGTAGAGATTTATCTTTGTTTGGTTTCGGAGCAAAAACTGCTTTAGATCTGCCTGAAGCAAAAAAAGGATTACTTCCGTCCCGTGGATGGAAAAGAAGGGTGCGGGCGCTCCCTTGGTATCCTGGCGACACGCTAAATATCGGTATTGGTCAGGGTGATATGTTAGTTACGCCTCTGCAATTAGCAACCTCAATATCCTTGATCGCTAACAGGGGTGATTGGGTCGCACCGAGGGTTCTAAAGTCGGGCAGTGATCTTATTGACACCNCTAAATCAAAATCACTAGATAATCTTGACCACATAATGAGCAAACATTGGGCTTCAGTTATAAATGCGATGGAGAAAGTAGTGCATCGTGGAGGTCAGGGATCNGGAGAAAATGGAACNGCTTGGGCATCTATTGGGCAGTATGTGAACTATCGAATGGCGGGTAAAAGCGGAACAGCNCAAGTAGTTGGGATAGCTCAGGGTGAGGAATATAAAGAGGAAGATTTGGATGAGCGATTTAGGAAGCATGCCTGGTTCGTTGGCTTCGCTCCTTTAAATGAGCCTACTATTGCAATAGCAGTGATTGTAGAAAACGGAGGCTCCGGCAGCGAAATCGCCGCACCTGTAGCGAAGGCAGTTATTGACTTTCATCTTGGAAGAGAAGCAAATGATTNTCTCAGAATTTCNGGCGACGGGGCTTAAACCGGTGAGTGCTGATTTTGTCAGGCAGTTATCTGGCTCCATGGAATTGAAAAGAGAAAGGTCTATTGTTAACGACCTGTTTCATCTTGATCTGCCCATTGTTTTTATTCTGATTCTGCTCTCGCTATTTGGTCTACTTATTCTTTTTAGTGCCGTTGGCAGAGATCCGGATCCAGTATTGGCGCAAAGCCTTAAAATATTTGCTGGCTTTTTTATTATGTTCTCAGTTTCACAAATTCCTCCGATTTTTTTTATGCGATTNGCTCCATGGTTNTTTTTCTTTTCAGTTGCTCTTTTGGTGCTNACTTATTTTTATGGAACCGAAATAAAAGGCTCCAAAAGATGGTTAAAAATTCCTGGCCTGATAAGTTTTCAGCCATCAGAGTTAATGAAGTTGGCTTTGCCGATCATGCTTGCCCGCTATTTCCAAGATCGACATTTGCCCCCGAAACCGAGATATATTTTCTGGGCTATCGTGATGATCGCTTTTCCCGTATTTTTGATCGGAGCGCAGCCTGATTTAGGGACCTCTCTGATATTAATTTCTACAGGTGTTTTTGTTCTTTTCGTAGCAGGGATTTCGTGGCGACTGGTTCTTGGAGCACTTGCTGTGGGCTTTGCCTTGGCTCCCGTCCTATGGTTTTTTATGAGAGAATATCAACGTCAGAGAATCTTAATTTTGTTAAATCCAGAATCGGATGCTTTGGGTGCGGGTTGGAATATTATTCAATCCAAGACCGCAATTGGCTCTGGCGGGATCTTTGGAAAAGGCCTGTTTCAGGGCACACAATCAAATTTGGATTTTCTGCCAGAGACGAAAACAGACTTTGTTTTGGCTGTTTTAGGCGAAGAGTTAGGTTTCTTAGGGGTAATGCTCTTGCTTGTTTTATACTCACTGCTTATATGGCGGGGAGTTGTTTTAGCAGTTAATGCGCAAGATACTTTTGGAAGAATCGTATCCATAAGCATTATTTTTACGTTTTTCGTCTATGCTTTCGTTAACATCGGAATGGTNTCGGGTGTTCTGCCTGTGGTTGGAGTTCCTCTTCCGTTCGTCAGCTACGGTGGTACCTCTGTACTAACTCTCTTTGCAGGATTTGGGGTGATAATGTCCATACAAAACCACAGAAGAATATCGTTGTGAATGTTGTAGTTATCACTTTTTTACTGGTTTTCTGTCCCGTGATTTTTGCGGAAAAAAATTTNCGTATCCCTGAAGTAATGCAATTTGCCGATGATTTGTCGAAAAAATCTGAGTATGAAAAGTCGGAAATTCTTAGCGCTTTGAATTCTGCCAATCACAGGCAGGTGATTATCGACAATATCAGTAAGCCCGCCGAGAGGACTTTGTCTTGGGGTGAGTACCGGGGTATTTTTCTTGACAGAGCTCGGTTGGAGAACGGAAAGATATTCATGAAGGATAATGTCCTTGACTTAGCAAAAGTCGAGACCGACTTCGGTATTCCGCCGGAAATAGTTACAGCAATAATAGGTGTGGAAACTCGATACGGAAAAATCATGGGCAGTTATCGGGTTATAGATTCACTGGCCACCTTAGCTTTTTATTATCCTCCTCGGAGCTCCTTTTTTAAGAAAGAGCTTGCAGAATTTTTCCTTATGGCGCGTGAGGAAAATTTTAAAATACATGCGCTCAAGGGTTCTTATGCGGGAGCAATGGGGATGGGTCAATTTATACCAAGCAGTTTCAGACGATATGCTATTGACCTTGATCTCGATGGGAATCGCAACCTTTGGGAAGAACCTTCCGATTCAATCGGAAGCATTGGTAATTATCTTTATGAACATGGTTGGAGGNNANAAGAATTAGTCGCCATCGAAGTTGATAGNACCTGTNNAATTTTTTCTGAGGNGANCTCTGTTGAATNGTNTGGTTCTAGTATGCGTCATGACTGCCTGCAGAAAGTGCCTGATAGAGAAAANATCCCGAATCGGATGNTTCGACCNCTTAAGTTAGCTGTGNCCGGAGGNTACGAGTATTGGGTAAGTTTTTGGAATTTTTCAGTGCTCACGAAATACAATCGAAGCGATCTTTATGCAATGGCAGTTTTCCAGCTCAGCGAAGCCTTAAAAAAGTGATTAGATAGAGATCTTCTGATGTCACTACCGTTAAAATTACTAACGATTCTCTGTTTTTTGAGCTCTTGTGTTTATAAAGAACATNATAAAAGCGAGGACTTAAAAAGAAACCAATATCAAGTTTTNGGAAGAGTTTATGAAACTTTGAGCNCCTCCNAGGGGTATTTAGAGATTGGGGTGGCATCTTGGTATGGAAAAAAATTCCATGGGAATCTCACTGCCTCGGGAGAGATATATGATATGAGATTGATGACAGCAGCTCACAAAGCTTTGCCTTTGCCTACTTTCGTAAAAGTAACTAATCTTGAAAATGGAAAAAAAACTGTTGTTAAGGTAAATGATAGGGGTCCCTTCCACGATGATCGTCTGATAGATTTATCATATGCTGCAGCTTTGGAATTGGGCTTTGTAGAACAAGGGGTAACCACTGTAGTCGTGGAGGCTGTAGATGAAGCAGCTATCACTAACGCCGATAGAGAAAAAGATGGCGAAGAGCGGAATTTTATTCAGGTAGGAGCATTTAAAACAAAAGAAGCTGCCGTCAATCTGTCTGACAAACTTAGTGGTTTTTTACCAGAGCCGGTTTCGGTTCGAGTGATTTCCCCGCTCGAAGATCCTGACCTGCACAAAGTTTGGATTGGGCCCCTAACNGAAAAAAAACAAAAGCTTTATGTGTTGAAAATAATTTCAGATAAAGGGTTCGAATCACCTCTGTACGTCAAAGAATAATGGAGCTTATCAATGCTTAACAGTGTTAGATCGATGGTTTTTTGTTTTTTCCTGCCTTTAGTAGCTACTAATTTAGCCTATGCAGATGAATTTATTATTCCCGCTCCTCCTCAAATTGGCGCAGTAGGTTATTTCTTGATGGACGCAAATACCGAAGAGGTTTTAGTGGAGTTTAACTCCGATCAACGATTGCCCCCTGCGAGTCTCACCAAGATAATGACTAGCTATGTTGCCGCAAAAGAGCTCGCGAAAGGATCCATCTCTCTGGATGATGAGGTTAACGTTAGCGTAAAGGCATGGAGGATGGAAGGCTCTAGGATGTTCATAAGAGANGGAACAACCGTTCGATTAGAGGAAATCTTAAGAGGAATNATTGTTCAATCGGGAAATGATGCAAGTGTTGCTCTTGCGGAACATATCTCAGGTTCGGAAGAATCGTTTGTCGAGACNATGAATATGCATGCTANAAANCTAGGTCTGGAGAACACAAATTTTGAAAACTCAACGGGTTTACCACATGAAAATCACTATACAACCCCCTCAGATCTTGGGCGGTTGGTAAAAGCCCTGATAAGCGAATTCCCTTCACACTANAAGTACTACGCAGAAAAATATTATGAGTATGCTGGAATTCGCCAAAATAATCGGAACCGANTGCTNTGGAGAGATGNCTCAGTAGATGGGGTAAAGACTGGACACACAGAGGCGGCTGGATATTGTTTGGTAGCCTCAGCGGTAAGGAATGGAATGAGGTTAATCTCGGTGGTTATGGGAACAGATAGTGAGATAAGCAGAGCAATTGAAAGCCAAAAGTTATTATCTTTTGGCTTCAGATACTTTGAAACGATTTCATTATATCAAGCTGGGGATATCCTTCGACAAGTAAAAATATGGGGTGGCAAACACAGCTCACTAAGGCTTGGATTAACTAATCCTCTGGTCCTGACGATCCCAAAGGGAAGTCGTGATAAACTCTCGGCTGCAATGACAGTTGTTGAAGAGATTCATGCTCCAATAAATAAGGGCGACAAATTTGGTACGCTCTCGATTTCAGGTTTGGGTGAGAGGCAAATCTCTGTCCCGATAGCCGCCCTTAATAGCGTTGAGGAGGCAGGATCATTTAGTAGATTGATGGATTCAATTCAACTGTTTTTCCTTAAGTTATTTGACGGCGATCCATTGGAGTATTGATTTGAAGATCTCAGNACAAAGTATTTTGTTTCCATGCGACTATCCGATAAAGATTTTGTGCAAAAATCGNTACGGCCTTTTNAACGAAATTGTTAAGTGTATTTCCANACACGATTCNAGTTTTAAAGAGTCTTCAGCAAGNGANAANATGAGCAAAAGAGAAAANTANNTATCNGTATCNNTCTTGTTTAGGGCACTNTCCGAGGCTCATGTCAAAGACCTGTATCTAGATTTAAAAAAAATCGAATCGGTTAAGCTNGTTTTATAATGAAAAAAGNCACGCCCTCACTTCTTTACCGAATTTTTCGTAACAGACCCTATGAAAAAACATGTGAACAAATGCGTAATTTCACGTTAAGCAGAGATAATGACACCGAAGACGAGATTTGGTTTTTAGATCATTTGCCCGTTTTCACCATCGGCAAATTGGGAAAGCTAGATAATTTATTATCTCATACGGAAATCCCTGTGGTGCATAGCGATCGAGGTGGAGACGTTACTTATCACGGACCAGGGCAGCTTGTTGTTTATCTCCTATTAGACCTAGTTAGAAGAAAGTTGGGTGTTCGACAACTTGTGTCTTTAATAGAAGATACTTTGATCTGTTTGCTTAGATCTTATGGCATTCGCGCGTCTACAATGGAACAAGCNCCCGGAGTNTTTGTTGGACGAAAAAAAATAGGGTTTTTAGGTCTTCGAATACGAGGNGGCAAAACNTACCACGGTTTTAGCTTAAATTTAGACATGGATCTGTCTCCTTTCATGATAATAAACCCTTGTGGTCACAGGGGCTTAGAAGTAACTGACCTTAAAGCGTTAGGGAAAAATACAGAGATTGAAAGTGTTGTAGATGATATAAAGACCATCCTAGATATGAAACTGAGCAAGATAGCTTANNAGNANTGGTGATATTTTGGCAAATAGAAATAGATTGATAGCCGGCGAAAAGCTCAGAGGTGCCGAGAAGGTCAGACGTATTCCGATAAAGGTGATACCGACTGACACGTTGCCCCGAAAACCTGATTGGCTNCGAGTTAGAATTCAACAAAGCCCNGAAATTGAGAAAACAAAACAAATNCTAAGGAACAGATCTCTGGCCTCGGTTTGTGAAGAGGCTAGTTGCCCCAACCTATCAGAGTGTTTTTCCAGAGGCACGGCAACTTTCATGATTATGGGAGAGATCTGCACGAGAAGGTGCCCTTTTTGTGACGTTGCGCATGGAAAGCCCCTGCCGCTCGATGCAGACGAACCCAAAAATTTAGCCAACGCAATTCAAGAAATGAAACTGAGGTATGTAGTCATCACTTCTGTTGATCGTGACGACTTAAAGGATAGCGGAGCCGATCATTTTCTCAAATGTATAGAAGAAGTAAAGAGGTCTAACCCTGACACTACAATTGAGGTGCTGGTGCCTGACTTTCGTGGAAGAATGGAAATCGCATTGGAAATTTTATCGCGAACTCCCCCAAATGTGTTCAATCACAACCTAGAGACAGTTCCGAGACTATACAAAAAAGTAAGGCCGGGAGCAGACTATGCTTGGTCTCTCAGTCTCCTGAAATCTTTCAAACAACTTAATCCAAGTGTTCCGACTAAATCCGGCTTAATGCTCGGACTGGGAGAACACCTCAGCGAAGTTAGATCCGTAATGAGCGATTTACGAAAAAACGACGTTGACATGCTCACATTGGGACAGTATTTACAGCCCAGCAGACAGCATTTGAAAGTCGAGCGTTTTATACTTCCTGAAGAGTTTGATCATCTCGCAGATTTTGGGCATTCGCTCGGCTTTAAAAGTGTAGCAAGTGGACCTCTTGTGCGATCTTCATACCACGCTGACCTCCAAGTAGCCGAAGCGTTACACTAGTCCTATTTTTTGTTGCACGTGCTGCAATTCGGGTTCTTCGGCAAGTCGAGTTTCAGCCAATCTAAATGTCTACCATCAATGGTTATTAATTTACCAACTGANGAGCTNCCAATGNCTAAAAGTGTTTTCAAAATTTCGGNNGCCTGCAGGCAGCCCACAGTTCCCACTATTGGTCCNAAAACACCAGAGTCAGAGCACGAAGCNTNNTCTACCTNTTCATTGGTNTTGTAAAGACAGCGATAGCACGGGCTANCTAGGTTAGTTGGGTCAATGACTATTAGTTGGCCTTCCATTTTTATCGCAGCTCCCGCGACAAGCATTGTTTTTTCTAAAAAACATATGTCGTTGATTATTAAACGCGCATCTAAATTATCGGTGCAATCCGCAACGATATCAACGTTGCCTATCCATTCTCGAAGTTCCTCGGTCGAACTTAACTCGCTAAGACTTGTAATCTCGATTTGAGGGTTTATTTCTAAAAGTCTTTCCCTGGCAGCCACTGCTTTATTCTCACCAATATTCTTCGACGAAAAAATCGTTTGTCTCTGAAGATTAGAAATATGTACGGAATCAAAATCAGAAATTACTAATCTCCCCACGCCAGAGGCCGCTAAATACGACGCAACGGGACTGCCCAGTCCTCCAAGGCCTATAACCATTGCACTTGAAGAAAGTAATTTTTCTTGACCCGGAATATCTATATCAGGTAGCAGGATATTTCTGCTATAGCGCATCAATTGATTATCGTTAAGAGTCATGAATTTGCTCTGATGACTCTGTCATGACCCGCTAAATCTTGGTAGCTGTTGATTTTAAAAAAAGCGTGCTCTCGCAATATTTGGACCACATCATCTCTTTGGTTATGGCCATGCTCTAGATAGAGATGTCCTTTTTCTACTAGATTAATTTTTGCTCTTCTAATGATCTCTCTTGCAGGACTTAGTCCATCTTCCCCACCTTCCAAAGCAATCCTTGGCTCGAAGCTGAGATTCTCTAGATGTGGATCGTTCCTACATATGTATGGGGGGTTCGAGACTATTATATCGAAGCTTGCTCCAATCGAGTTAAGCCAAAAGCATTGAACGAAATTTATATTTTTAAGACCTCGCGAATTTATCTTTGCTGTCTGCAATGCCAATAAGCTCATATCGGTAGCTGTGATAGTCCAATCAGGCATTTCCTCCGCAATGCTTATTCCGATTGCTCCGCTTCCAGTTCCCAAATCAAGGACCTTTAGGTTTTTTCTTTTATGCTCAGACAAAATTAATTCAACTAGAAGTTCTGTTTCGGGTCGTGGGATAAGCGTGTCGGTAGTGACTCGGAAATCTTTTTTCCAAAAACCTTTTGTTCCGGTTATGTAGGGTAATGGCATTCCCAAACAACGTTGAGCGATATATTCCTCTAATAACCGAAAATTTTTTATCTTTTCTGAATTGACTTCAAAAATATTTGTAAGCGCGTAAGCTTTACTTAGACCCGTCGCCGCTGAGAAAAGCTCCATATACTCGCGGAGTGGCTCAGAAGAAATCTTTGCTAGTTTTTTAATAGATTCCTGCCTGAATTCGTCAATGCCACTAGTCATTTCCGCTACTTAAAGTTCTTAGCAAATCAGCTTGGTGTTCTGTGATTAATTGATTGAGTATCATATCTAATTCTCCCGCCATGATTTGTTGCAGCCTATGCACTGTCAGATTGATTCGATGATCAGTTACTCGACCTTCAGGAAAATTATAAGTTCGGATTTTTTCCGATCGATCTCCACTCCCGACAAGAGTTTTCCTTTCTTTAGCTCTTTCACTGCTCTGTTCATTTTTTGCATTTTCCATTAATCTCGCTTGAAGGAGCGCGAGAGCTCTGGCTTTATTTTTATGCTGAGATCTTTCATCTTGGCACTCCACTACTAAACCAGAGGGTAGGTGGGTTAGTCGAACTGCGGAATCGGTTTTGTTAACGTGCTGACCACCTGCTCCAGAAGCTCTGAAAGTGTCCACTCGAAGCTCAGACTTATCGATTTCAATTTCATCTAACTCTTCGAGTTCAGGAAGCACGGCGACAGTGCACGCTGAAGTATGAACACGCCCCTGCGACTCTGTTTGCGGAATTCTTTGCACTCGATGTGCGCCCGATTCAAACTTCATGTTAGCGTATACGTGCTTGCCTTCAATTCTTGCGACGATTTCTTTAAACCCGCCATGGTCTCCTGGTCTTTCGGAGAGGGAGCTAATTCTCCATTTTTTTAGCTCTGAGAATCTTGCATACATTTTGAACAAGTCCCCAGCAAATATTGCAGCTTCGTCTCCCCCAGTGCCTGCCCTGATTTCTAAAAAAATATTATTCTTATCAAAGGGGTCTTCTGGAAGAAGAAGGGCTTCCAGCTCTTTTTTTAGTTTCTCGCCTTCTCTTTTTAACTCGCTGATTTCGTTCTCAGCTAGCTCTTGAATTTCTTTGTCCGGGTCTCGCAGCATTTTTTCTGTCTCTACGACTTCCTTGGAATTAACTCCAATTTTCTTAAAACAAGATACTATAAGCTCAAGTTCCGAGTACTCTTTTGAATAAGTGCGAAATTTTTTTTGATCTGCTATGGTCGAGCTATCAGATAATATTGCCCCTAGCTCTTCGTACCTTTCTATCAACTGATCCAGCTTTTTTGTAAGGGATTTATTCATCTTTTTTTTTCAGGTCGTATAATTCGACCACGGCCTTGATGAGAGAGTGGTTGTTACACTCTAAAGCATTTTTAATTTTTACCGTTGGCTCATGCATTATTTTATTAGTTAATTGATTTGCGAGCTGAATAAGGACGTCTTTTGGCTCGTCTCCCTTATTTAAATTAGTAATTGCTTTTAAGATTTCCTCTTCTTTAATTAAAATATTTGCGTTTCGAAAATCTCTGAGAATTTTTGAATTATCCGATATAGTCGCTTGNGATTTATANTGATTCGCNTAAAACGAAACTATCTCTTCAGCATCCGACGCTGCTTTCTCTTTTTTATTTAAGTTCTTGTCTATGATTTCTTGAAAATCATCGAGTCCGTAAAGATAAATGTCGCTAAGCTCGCCAGTCTCTGGTTCGATATTCCTTGGTATGGCCAAGTCAACCATTAAGATGGGCTTGTGTTTTTGATTTCTAAGAGCGCTTTCAACCGATCCTTTTCCTATAATTGGTAACGAAGACGATGTTGAAGCAACCAAGATATCTGTTCTCCATAGCTCAGAATTTGCTGTGTCTATGCCTATACTTTTTCCGCCGAGGAGCTTAGCTAATTTTTCTCCTCTGGTTTTTGATCTGTTTGCAATCGTAAATTGACTGATACCCGCTGATCTGAGGTGTTTGCCTACCAAATGAGCAATCTCTCCAGCACCAAGTAACATAACCNTNCATGCTGATAGTTGAGCGAATAGTTTTTCAGCTATGGTNACGGTAAGGCTTCCCAAGGAAATCGAATTTTCTCCTATTTNTGTCTGGGATCTAATNGCTTTCGCTCCNNTAAAGATAGTTTGAGAAAAGTGCGTGAGCTCTTTNCCAANNGTTCCNGCTAAACCNGCTATGTGAAAACANTTTTTGAATTGGCCCAAAATTTGAGATTCACCTAAAATAAGGGAATCTAATCCACTAGCAACCTTTAGCGCGTGATTTACGGCTTCTTTTGAGGTCTTGACGTAAAAACTCTCATTTACTTCTTCGGATTCAATCTTTTTGATACTTACTAGCTGATCTTTAATACGCTCACTTTCCGAGACTTGCGACACAACGTAGATTTCAGTTCTATTGCAAGTNGATAATATNGCTATTTCCTCTAGGGCTAAACTGTCTTTTAGNCTTTTAAGAGCAGGTANTAGCTCTTCTTCTGAGAAAGCTATCTTTTCTCTGATGTCCACAGAGGCTGTGTTATGGTTAATCCCTACTAGGAGAAGTTGCATAATGTAGTTTTATCTGCGTTTGGCGTTTATTATTCAGTTCTTGGNCTTGGCAGCAATAAGACTTAGTCTCAGAAGTCAAAAGTTTAAAGGTTAATTGTACTTTGCAATGGTTTGGAATACATCGAAAAAGATAGCTAATTTTTCACCTCGAGGTCTACCTCAACAGAATGAGATCAGGTTGATTCAAACACTTTTTCATTCAAATGCTGTTTTAATTTGCAGGAAATTCCCTCTCTCGATTTTGCTTCTTTTTCTAGCTAGCTGCTCAGTAACTCCGAGTCTTCCAGGGAACGAATTAGGGTCAAACTCATCTCAAGATAAAGCAACCAAAGAACCTGTCTCTAACGAAAAACAGCGGAGGATTCTTGAAGTTAATCAAACAAAATCATTCAAGGGCACTACATTTTTGGATCTTCTAGAGGCTGAAATTGCTGGTCATCGCGGAGATTTTCGAAAAGCTCTCAAGAACTACGAGAGCGTCGCTGCTTTGACGAGGGATATAGGAGTTTTGAAGAGAGCTTTAAACATCGCNATTTATTTAAGAGAGAATCAAGCNGCTNTGNGGCTCGCNAAGATGTGGGTNGNAGAGGANCCAAGCAGCNTAGATGCTCACTCAAAGATAATCGAGAACAGCCTTNTNNTCGGCTCATACGAAGTNGCTNTTTCAAGCATGAAAGAACTNAAANANTTGGGNGGATCTCCTAATTTTGAGATCCTCCTAATCGCGCTGGCTAAAAGTTCNGTTGATGACAAAAAAAAGGTTTTAGATCTTCTTGAAGGNCTNGTTGCATCTTTNCCTNATGACTCCGGACTTCTTATCACCGTTGCTAACTTCTATTTTCAAGTTTCATCGTTCGATAAAGCATTAAAGGTGATAAATGTTTTGCTTGAAGAAAGTATGNATCCAAAAAGGCTGTCGTTAAAGGCAAGGATTTTGATCGCAAAAGGCGAAATTGAAAAAGCAAAGAATTTATTGNGTTCATATCTCTCAGAAAATGANAAAGAATTAGGATTGCGGGTCCTNCTAGCGCAATTACTTTTCGATCAAAAGGATTTCGAAAAAGCAAAGGGTCAGTATCAAAAAGCTCTAGACCTAAGACCTAATGATGGGTCNTTACTCCTAGCGTTGGCGATCGTATATTTACAACAAGAAAATGACGAAGCTGCTGAGAAAATCTTCGCAAGAATGATTCGCTGGGGTTTAAGGATCGATGACGCATATTACCATTTAGCGGGCATAATGGAGCGAAAAAAAGATCTTTATCAGAGTTTGGAATATTACAAAAGNGTAACTGGAGGCTATGGGTTTATGCCCTCCCAGATGCGAATTGTATNGTTGATAGAAATCTTAGAGGGATTTGANAGNTCCAGAACGCATCTCAGTATGCAACGGTCGGCTTATCCCTCACTCTCTCGAAATTTTAGTCTGCTAGAGGCCCAGGTTCTGTCAGAACGCAGGCTTTTTAACGAGGCTATCGAAGTTTTAGATAGCGAGCTAGACTCAAAGCCTGATGATATAGAGCTGCTCTATAGAAAAGCGATGNTCGGAGGTGAAGCTGGAAAAATCGATATTTTAGAANGGGCTTTNGGTCGNATACTCGAGATCGATCCGGATAACGCTGATGCTTTAAATTCGTTAGGTTACACCTTGGCAGATAAAACTAATCGATACCAGGAGGCTTTCAAACTAGTCGAGAAAGCCCTTTCAATAAGGCCTAATGACCCCGCATTTATTGACAGTATGGGCTGGGTTTATTATCGCCTAAATAATTTAGAAAAAGCAATTTTGTATTTATCAAAAGCTTTAAGTCTGCTTAAAGANGATGAAATCGCGGCTCACCTTGGAGAGGCCCTTTGGATGGCAGGACGAGAGAGTGAAGCCCTTGAAGTCTGGGAAAATGGGCTTGAAATTGAACCTAGTAGTCCCTTCTTGAGTAAGGTTAAAAAGAAATTCCAGAGAGAATGACGTTGAGGAGTCGTCTTTTTATCATTTTTTCCTTTCTCTTGGTTGGTTGCGTGAATAAAGAATACGNTGGGTTTGATCCAAATCTTGAATGGAGCATACGTGGGAAAATCTCTGTCTCTGCCGCAGAGTTCAAAGGAGTCTATAACTTCGCCGGTTTTAAAAAAAGCGAGGCTAACGAAATAGTTGTTTCTTCCCCTTTCGGGATAGAACTCTACAGAATCACCTTCCTGCTTAACGGTGTTTCGGTTGAAGATTCGCACTTTGAGAGTTTTTTAGGTCAATCCAAANCTCNAGATAATACTCTTCAGAAGAATCTTAAGTTCATTTGGCGTTGGCTGCCACATTGGGTCGCAGGCCGGGACAAACGTGGTCAACCATTGCAAATGGTTTCGGAAGAGGGTGGGTGGAGTATTGAGCTCTCCGAATTTAATGGAATCAGACCTAGAGTAATTATTCTCAACAAACGCGATATTCGCGTCAAGATAAAGATCTCTGATTTCNAAAATCTCATTTGACAGTGGATTGNTGNNACATCANAATANNANTTTTTAAAGTTGAAAATCGTAGCNATCAAGTTTGTCTGTTGTTAGAATTCANCCNCGGGATTTGTTCCCAACTTCATAGAAGAAAAGAAAGGGATTGGGGTGTCGCCAAGTTGGTAAGGCACAAGGTTTTGATCCTTGCATGCGCAGGTTCGAGTCCTGCCACCCCAGCCAAACCATCTTTTAATGCGTCGGGAANTCGTAGTGGCAGAATTAAAGATATTTTCGGGAAACGCACATAAGGTTCTTGCAGACAGAATTGTTGACCGCCTGCGTATGGATCTCGGAGTAGCAGATGTAAGTCAGTTTAGTGATGGTGAAATCTCGGTAGAAATCCACGAGAATGTCCGAGGAAAGGACGTTTTTATTATCCAGCCGACGTGTGCCCCCTCTAACGACAATTTGATGGAATTAGTTATTATCGCGGATTGTCTTCAGCGAGCTTCAGCGGCTAGAGTGACCGCAGTAATACCTTATTTTGGTTATGCTCGGCAGGACCGAAGAGTAAGATCGGCAAGGGTTCCCATAACAGCAAAGGTTGTGGCCGATATGTTGGGTAGTGCCGGNATAAACAGAGTTTTAACGGTAGATCTTCATGCAGACCAGATTCAAGGTTTTTTTGAGATCCCCGTTGATAACATTTATGGGACGCCGGTTCTCTTATCTGATATCGAAAGACAGAATTATCAAGATCTTATAATTGTGTCCCCAGATGTGGGGGGGGTTGTGCGAGCTAGAGCTATGGCAAAACAGCTAGATGACGCGGACTTAGCAATAATCGACAAGAGAAGACCAAAAGNGAATGAGGCGGAAGTAATGAATATTGTCGGTGATGTTCGAGGCAGGACTTGCCTTCTAGTGGATGATATAGTCGATACTGCTGGAACTTTATGTGCCGCTGCGGAAGTTTTAAAAAAGAATGGAGCAAATAGAGTTGCGGCTTACTGTACCCATCCCGTGTTGTCTGGGACTGCGATAGACAATATAGATAAATCGACTCTGGATGAAGTTGTTGTTACGGATACAATTCCTTTAGCTAAAAAGGCGCAGGAGTCGGTAAAGATAAGGCAGCTCAGCGTAGCTGATGCGTTAGCCGAATCGATTCGCAGAATTAGCAACGAAGAGTCATTAAGTGCTCTCTTCAATAAACGTGTCCAGCCAACTCTTTTTTGACGCGTTGGCTACTAGACTATCCTATTCGCTGGTTGCAGTCGTATAGATTAGAAAGGAGTAAATTATGTCAGATTTTGATTTAACTGCAGAATCTCGGAGTGACAAAGGGAAGGGAGCAAGCCGCCGCCTTCGTCGTGAGAGTGGGATGGTTCCGAGCATTTTGTACGGAGCTGGTAAAAAACCCGTAGCAATCTCTATTGCGCATAAAGATCTTTTCAAGGCTTGCGAAAATGAAGCGTTTTTCTCTCACATTCTCGATATAACCCTGGAGGGTAAAAGCCAGAAAGCCATACTGAAAGATTTGCAGAGACACCCCTCAAAAAGTCTAATCCTTCATGCAGACTTTATGAGAGTGGAAATGGATCAGGTGATCACGGTTGAAGTTCCGCTCCGGTTCATTAACGAGGATAGCTGCGTAGGGGTCAAGCAAGGAGGCGGAAATATTTCAAGAAACATGGCCTCGCTCGAGGTCTCGTGTTTGCCTGGTGATCTGCCTGAGTACATAGAGGTAGACATTGAGTCAGTCGGGGTTGGCGAATCGATTCATATGAGCGAATTAGTTTTGCCTGATACTCTCGTTGTTCCCGCCTTGCAGCAAGGCAGCGACTACGATCAGGTTGTAGTATCCGTTAATGCTCCAAAACGGGCCGAGGAAGATTCCGATCAGACTTCGGGAACAGATTCTTTTGAATCTGACGATTCCTCTAGCNCTGATGAAAGCGATTCCTCGAATGATGGATAAACGCTAGATTTGCGTGGCACAGCATAGCGATCAAGAATNTATTAGACTTATGGTTGGGCTTGGCAATCCTGGCGAAAAGTATTCGAACACCCGACACAACGCTGGAGTCTGGTTTCTCCAAAGTGTGGCAAGATTTTTAGAAAGCACTTTTAAAGAGGAAAAAAAGTTTTTCGGCAAAGTAGCGACGGCCAGGATTTCTGGTTTGGACGTGATGCTTTTTATTCCTCAAACTTATATGAATGAGTCTGGACGAAGCGTAGCGTCGATAGCGAATTATTACCAAATGAACGCTTCCCAGATTTTGGTGGCCCATGATGAGGTAGATTTACCCGTGGGAAGGCTTAGATTGAAAGAGGGGGGCGGGCTAGCCGGTCACAATGGTTTGAGAGATGTGTCACGTCACCTATCCTCTTCCCTTGACTTCAAGCGTCTCAGGATCGGGGTGGGCCGGCCGAATTTAGAAGTGGATTTGATTGGACATGTGCTCGGAAAAACCCCGTTGTCGGAGAGAAAATTGATTGAGGACTCTCTCTTGCTTACACATTCGTTATTGCCAGAACTAGTTAGTGGAGATTGGCAAAAGGTGATGAATAAGTTGCACACCGAGTGCTAGATTCACATGGAGGGTTCAGATGGGATTTAAATGCGGGATAGTTGGTCTGCCCAATGTGGGGAAATCTACGCTTTTCAATGCGCTAACCAACGCTGGTATCGGAGCAGAGAACTTCCCGTTCTGCACGATCGAACCTAACTCTGGCGTAGTCCCTCTCCCTGATTCGAGATTGCAGCAATTAGCTGAAATGGTCGAAACCAAGAAAGTGATTCCTACAGTGGTAGAGTTCGTTGACATAGCGGGCCTTGTTAAAGGTGCTTCNAAGGGGGAGGGCCTTGGAAACCAGTTTCTTGCTAACATAAGAGAAACTCATGCGATAGCTCACGTAGTCCGATGTTTCGAGAATGAGAACGTGGTCCACATTGCCAATAAAATAGATCCAGTCGCNGATATCGAGATAATCAATACGGAACTACAACTTGCGGACCTAGAAACTATAGAAAAGGCTATTTTAAGAATTTCAAAGAACGTAAGAAGTGGGGATAAAGAAGAAATTTCAAAGCTTTCAGTTTTGGAAAGCGTCCAGGAGCATCTGAGTCGAGGAAATCCAGCGAGAAGCGCGGTTTTAGACGATGAAGGGAACAAATTGATTGACTCCCTACAACTTATTAGCCGGAAGCCTACCTTGTATATTGCCAATGTCGATGATTCTGGTCTAAACGGCAATAAATATACAGCGCTTGTGGAAAGATTAGCCAATGAGGAAGGTGCTGAATTTCTTGTTATTTGCAATAAGCTCGAAGCAGAAATATCTGAACTTGAGGAAGAGGAAAAAAAAGAATTCCTTGTTGAACTAGAGTTGGATGAACCCGGCCTTGATAGATTCATTAGGGCTGGCTACGAGTTGCTAAGTTTGCGAACTTACTTTACCGCCGGGCCGAATGAAACAAGGGCCTGGACTTTCAAAGAAGGCACCAGTGCTCCGGCAGCCGCTGGTATTATCCATACCGATTTTGAAAAAGGGTTCATCAGAGCCGAGGTTGTTTCTTTTGATGACTACGTTTTATTTGCTGGTGAAGTTGGTGCCAGAGAGGCAGGAAGGTGGAGGTTAGAGGGAAGGGACTACGTCGTCCAGGACGGCGACGTAATCCACTTTCGATTCAACGTGTAGCTTTCGATCAATTAATTACGCTGCTTGGTTGGCCTTCTTTATTACTTCTTCGGCGACGCTGTTTGGGCAAGCAGCATAATGACTGAACTCCATTGAAAATTGGCCTCTTCCCGAAGTCATAGTTCGTAAGTCACCGATATAACCAAACATTTCTGCGAGTGGTGCTGTGGATTTAATTCTTACACCTGAAGAGGCTGAATCTTGTCCTTGAATCATTCCTCGACGTCGGTTCAGGTCTCCTATTACATCCCCTACGTGCTCATCTGGTGTGAAAACATCAACTTTCATAATTGGTTCCATTAACTGCGGACCCGCCTTCGGCATCGTTTGGCGATAAGCGGCTTTTGAAGCAAGTTCGTATGCGATCGCAGAAGAATCGACAGCATGGAACGCGCCATCCATCAAGGTTATTTTTACATCAAGCAACGGATAGCCTGCCAAGGGACCTTCTTCCATACTGAGCTGGAACCCTTTTTGAACAGCGGGCCAAAATTCTCTTGGAACATTTCCTCCTGTTACTTTGGATTCGAACTCAAACCCAGAGCCAGTTTCAGCGGGTTCTACAATATAATCAATCTTTGCGAATTGTCCTGCACCACCGGATTGCTTTTTGTGGGTATAGCTGTCTTCAATCCTCTGAGTAATTGATTCTCTATAGGCAACTTGGGGAGCGCCCATGTCGACCTCTACACCGTGAGTTCTTTTTAAGATGTCTACTTTAATATCTAAGTGTAATTCTCCCATTCCTTTTATTATGGTCTCACCGGATTCCTCATCGGTTTCTACTCGAAAAGATGGGTCCTCTTGAATCATTTTTCCAAGAGCTACCCCCATTTTCTCTGAGGCAGCTTTATCTACTGGGTGGATAGCTATAGAGATCACAGGATCAGGAAAAACCATTGGTTCCAAAGTCGCCGGCCTGTTGGTATCACAAAGGGTGTGTCCGGTTTGGGTGTTTTTCATCCCAATGAGAGCTACTATATCTCCAGCCTGCGCTGAATCCCTCTCTATTCTCTCGTCAGCATGCATCTCAACAATTCGACCGATTCGTTCAGTTTTCCCTGTATAAGTATTCAGGACGTTATCCCCTTTCTTCAAATTCCCAGAATAAATGCGTGTAAAGGTTAAAGCCCCAAAACGGTCATCCATTATCTTAAAAGCGAGAGCTCTGAGAGGCTTTTCTGGATCGACGGTTGCGAAATCTCCAGTCTCATTTCCTTCAAGGTCTATTTCTGGTTGAGGTTTAACCTCTGTTGGATTCGGGAGGAAGTCAACGACCGCATTTAAGACNGGTTGGATTCCNTTATTTTTGAAAGCACTTCCNCAGAACGTCGGGAAAAAATCTAANTTAATGGTCCCTTTTCTTATGCAAGCCTTTAGAACATCAATCGAGGGCTCTTCTCCCTCCTCTAGGTAAGCCATCATGGCCTCATCATCNTGTTCCAGGGCNGTCTCNATNAGCTTTTCTCTNTATTCTTCTACNTTTGNCATCAAATGGCTGGGAACTTCTTCGAACTTGTAANTCTCNGGGTTACCAGAGTCGTCCCAGATCCAGGCCTTTTTCGTCAGTANGTCAACGATTCCAATAAANTNGTCCTCCTCTCCTATNGGCAGGGTCATNACNAAAGGGTTAGCTCCAAGTACATTTTCGATTTGNTCAACNACCTTGTAGAAATCAGCACCCAANCGNTCGAGTTTATTNACGAATATGAGTCGAGAAACCTCAGAATCGTTTGCNTACCGCCAATTAGTTTCAGATTGAGGCTCTACGCCTCCGGATCCGCAAAAAACACCAATTCCTCCATCTAGGACTTTAAGTGAGCGGTATACCTCGATCGTGAAATCAACGTGTCCTGGAGTATCTATTATATTNAGNCGATGTTCATNCCAGAANGCAGTCGTTGCCGCTGACTGAATGGTGATGCCTCTNTCCTGCTCTTGTTCCATGAAATCTGTCGTCGCGGCGCCGTCGTGAACTTCGCCCAGNTTATGTATCTTGCCAGTTAATTTGAGAATTCGTTCGGTTGTGGTCGTTTTCCCTGCGTCCACATGGGCAAAAATTCCAATATTTCTATACGTACTAAGGTCACTCATCNTTTGCGCTCTTTTCGTTTNTGGTGGCTAATCTACTCTCTTGGGTTTTTCAGATTAAACGCGNTGCCTTCAGTTGCGAAAGCCGCGGCGCGAATCTTATCTCAACAGGATTTTAGGTTCTATAGCTTGGGTCGCTTTTTTATTGATTTTTCTGAGGTTTATGAGGATTTAGGCCCAAATNANTCGATAAATCGNAATATCTANGACANTCCCTTAAACACNCTNTCAAGTTTNCCTNGCNATCGCTATATAGANCNCCGCCTTNAGTATATNTGNAAGGTNAGGGTAGCGAGTTAGTTAATCGATTTATCCTTGACTATATCAGTACTTACTTAGAAAATTTCGCCTATATGTTTAAGCACTTTGTGGCTACGTAGCTCAGCAGGTTAGAGCACAGCATTCATAATGCTGGGGTCGGTGGTTCAAGTCCACCCNTAGCNACCACTATTTTATTTCACACTTCTGGTTAAAGCCACAGTTATAAAGGCTTTTTTATACTCACAAACAGAGCTTATAAATTTACCATGCTTATAATAACCAACTGTACGCCATTGTTTTGTCCAAACATATCCTTCAGGAGTTATAGGTTCACACTTAGAAGGCGCATCGTCATTATTATATATTGACCCAGGAGATAAGTATTTATTTCCATCTA
>PARM01000003.1 GCA_002711495.1 Gammaproteobacteria bacterium | reverse complement strand
GCTTCGCACACTGACAGGAAGAATGCTCGTCGCCGAGAAGGCTATTGAGCATATTACAAGCTCGAAGGCGGAGACTTTTATTGGAATGACCTGGTGGGTATGCATGTAAAATCTACAGAAGGGGTCTTCTTTGGGTACGTGGATACGTTGATCGAGACTGGAGCTAATGACGTTTTAGTAGTAAGCCCTTCTAAAGGGAGTTGGGATGATCAGGAGAGGCTTATTCCTTATGTGGAGGGCGAAATAATTGTGAANGTTGACCAAAGTTCCAATCAAATAACGGTCAANTGGCAATCCAACTNTTGAGGGNNGGTGGGAAACANNGTCNATGTGGATAGGCATTATATCTTTATTTCCTGAAATTTTNGGGCCTTTTCTTAAATCCGGAGTTTTAGGCAGGGGGATAAACAAGGGACTAATGAAGATTGACTTTTGGAATCCAAGAGATTACTCCGATGATCCGAACAAAGCCGTTGATGATAAGCCCTACGGTGGCGGCCCAGGTATGGTTATGAAGGCCCAGCCTATCTTCAACGCTATTGAAGCAGCTAAAAAGGAGCAGGAAACAGATTTGTATGTAGTATATCTATCGCCCCAGGGAAAACTTTTAAATCAGACCATACTAAAAAGGTTTNTANAGAAAAAAAATATTTTACTGGTTTGTGGTCGGTACGAGGGGGTAGACGAAAGATTAATAGAGAGTGTGGTTGATGAGCAAATCTCTATNGGAGATTATGTCTTGAGCGGTGGAGAGATAGCGGCAATGGTCGTCACTGATGGATTGTCTAGGTTCGTGCCCGGTCTTCTCGGCGGAGAAGCCTCAGTGCAGAATGACTCTTTCTCAGACGGTTTGTTAGAGTATCCCCAGTACACGAGACCCTCGATTTGGGCAGGACGTTCGGTCCCGGGAATATTGCTTAGCGGCAATCATAAAAANATTGCTGATTGGAGGAAATCCCAGGCGATCGAGAGAACCTCAAAGAGGCGCCCTGACCTTTTCGGAAGCAGGATACTCACCGAGAAAGAACAAGAGATCGTGAACAAAAATTTAGAAGTTTCAAATGAATGAAGGATAGATTAATGAGAAAAAATAAAATTATAGAAAACATTGAGGCGAATCAGATTAAACATGACCATCCCGANTTTAGCGCNGGAGACACTGTTCTTGTGCAGGTNAGGGTAAGAGAGGGAAGCCGAGANCGGCTCCAAGCATACGAAGGAGTAGTCATAGCTAAAAGAAATCGAGGAGTAAATTCTGCTTTTACTGTCAGGAAAATATCTCACGGCGTAGGAGTGGAGAGGACTTTTCAAACATATAGTCCTCTAATAGATAGTATTGTCCTNAAACGTCGAGGCGATGTAAGGAAGTCTAAGCTCTATTACCTTCGAGATAGGAGCGGTCGTTCTGCCAGAATAAAAGAGAAACTAGGGTAATAGTTCGGTACTAGAAATTCACAGGAAGCCGTTTAACATTGGATTAAGGTAGGAGCTCTTTATAAGCACAACTACTCGACAAAAATTGCGTTCCGAGAGAGACGCTACCCTGATTTCAAGATTCCTGCGGCAGCTTTGGCTTGAAAAAGGGCTAAGCAAGAACACCATTCGATCTTACGAGTATGACCTTAGAAACTTGAGCAATTGGCTGCGCTCGCAGAAGACTCAAGGCCTTGATCTAGTGGATAAAAAGATAATTCTGGGTTACCTCTCTTACCTATTAGAAAAGGGGATTTCTTCTCGCTCAGCCTCTCGCCGCCTGTCCTGCGTAAAATCTTTCTATAAATTTCTCTTCGATGAACACTTGATTGATANAGATCCCGCAGAAAAAGTNGAGAACCCAAAACTNGGGAGATCATTACCCAATATNNTATCGGAGAAAGATGTGGAGGCCTTGCTGCTCTCGCCAGANACNNGCACNGCACTTGGANTGCGTGACAAAACCATGCTTGAGCTNATATACGCNTGCGGTTTGCGTGTAAGTGAGNTCATCGGTGTTTCTGTTTATCAAGTAAACCTGCGCCAAGGAGCTNTGATAACGATGGGAAAAGGTTCGAAAGAGCGCATGATACCGATAGGAGACATTGCTTTATCTTGGCTTAATAATTATTTGGACGAAGCNAGANCCAAACTNTTGAAACACAATCTGCGGGAAGATATNCTTTTCCCNAGCAGGAACGGGCTACCNATGACTCGTCAGACTTTCTGGCACAGGGTAAAGCTCTACGCNACTAAAGCTGGCATCAAACAGAAGCTCTCCCCACACACCTTAAGACACGCGTTTGCGACCCACTTAGTAAATCGAGGGGCTGATCTCAGGGTGGTCCAATTACTTTTAGGACACTCGGATTTGTCCACAACTCAAATATACACGCATGTGGCGACCGAGAGATTAAAAAAATTCCACGAGACTCACCATCCCCGCGGTTAAAAAANTAATAATTTATTTGCTTACTTTTTTTACATAGGGCAAAGTCCTTCGTTTACAAACGTCGGTACTTTGATAATGTCCGCATTTTTTGTGAGAAGAACTCTTTTGTTCTTAAGTTTTTGTTCTTTTATTTCCGTATGTGTCACAGCTGATGATGAGAAGGTTTCAAGAAGTGTCAAAGAAAAATTATTGGCTATCTCTCCGCAAATGCCGATTGAATCTGTTAGTGCATCAGACGTTCCATGGCTTTTTCGAATCTCGTTGAAAGACGGCAGTATTTTATATGCAGACAAAAATGGGGATTTTCTCTTTGCGGGCCAAGTCTTTGAGCTACGAGCAGGTCGCTTCCACAATCTAACAGAGAAATCAAAAAAAAATAATCGCGTCGATTTACTTTCGTCATATCCGGAAGGTGAGATGATTATATTTCCTTCGAAAACTCCCTCGCCTTTGGCTACTATAACTGTGTTTACCGATATTGACTGTGGCTACTGTAGGAAACTGCATAGGGAAGTAGGAATGTTGAATCAGTTAGGCGTTACGGTGAGGTACCTAGCTTTTCCAAGAGCAGGTGTTGGTTCAGATTCGTATGATAAAATCGTATCTGCTTGGTGCTCTGAAGATCCTATGGATGCCTTAACTCGGGCGAAGTTAGGAGAAGAGATCGGGGCTCGTCACTGCGATAATCCTGTTAAGAACCATCTTCAATTAGGAAAAAAGATGGGCGTCTCTGGCACTCCCGCAGTTTTTTTTGAAGATGGAACACTGCAACCCGGCTATCTCGAAGCAGGCAAGATGGCAAAACTGCTAGGAATAAGATAAATCCGATATTTTTATAAGGTGTAGTCCGTTGAGTAAAAAAAAAAACACGATACGGCGTTATGAAACAACGGTATTACGCAATCTTAACGTAAACTTNNTNTCCTNTTTGGCCCANGGGATTNTGAGTCAAATAGGATTTCGNCTCGTCAATGCACCCACTTTNGTTCCAGCATATCTNCTTGTTCTATCGGGGGGTTCNAACCTTTTGGTNGGACTAGCACTTTTTTTTCANGGGCTTGGCCAAGCGGTTACACCTCTTTGGGGAGCGAGCTTGATTTCGAATCGGAAAACAGTGGTGCCGATTGCGATAAAAATAGGCTTNATTATGAGAATCAATATTCTTTTTATCGGCCTAGCAGGACTTTACTTGCCTAANCAAATTACTTTGNCNTTCGTGATNTGCCTCTTAGGTNTATTTGGNCTAGCTGAGGGNGTGCAAGGGGTCGTTTTTAATTATCTTACGTCGAAAATTCTTCCNNTTGGGAGGCGAGGGAGTCTNATGGGNCTGAGAAATTTTGTTGGNGGACTNNCCGCATCAATGTTTGCTTTCTTTGTTGGAGATTATCTCGTTGGTAATCAAGATCAATTAGAGGGTTATTCTTACAGTTTCATAATCGCTTTTTTTATAAGTGTTTTCGGGTTGTTCGCCCTAGGTCTAATTCGCGAACCGGTACCCCCAGAGATCGGTAAAAAACAATCGTTTTCGAGACAATTAAAAGTCATCAAGAGCCTTTTAAGAAAGGACGCGGACTTNCGATTCTTTTTTTGGGCNNGAGCAGTCGCGACGTTGGGNAAGATGACCTTNCCNTTTTACGTTTTATATGCNGGCCAAGAGGTGGGTTTTTCGGGCTATTTTCTAGGTGCTCTGACCTTCGTTTTTACGCTATCCAATACTTTTTCAAATTTAGTGTGGGGAGCAATTGCAGATTTTCGAGGTTTTAGAGTGGTGTTCTTAAGCTCTATTATACTTTGGATTCTCTCAACCTCAGTTTATTTTTTCTCTGTATCTTTTGTCAGTTCAATCGTAGTCTTTTCACTTGTAGGAGCATCAATCTCAGGTTTTGAGAGCTCCTCCAGGGCGATTGTTTTGGAGTTCGGCACACTGAAAGAAAGGCCCAACCTCATTGCTACCTCAAACACCGCTGCCCAACTTGCTGGAGCGCTCGGGCCTCTTTTTGGTGGATTTGTTGCCTCTTGGCTGGGATATCAAGCTGTGTTTTTTGTGGGGATCTGTTTTTTGTTTATGGCCGCACTTATGGTGATTATTTTCGTTTCTGAGCCAAGAAAAAGGTTTGATGACTTGGAAACTCGAGTTAGGTAGACTTCTTCAATTGAAATTTTCGAGCTCTACCCTGAGAANTAANTAAAAGTAAACTTCCCNANAATTAAGACCCGTTGGCGGGAGCTTTGCCTCANGAAAAAAGCGTNAGCNGACTTTANATAAATAGATGGACGTGCGATGGATGATTTTCCAAGAATAAAAAGGCTTCCACCTTATATTTTCAGTATAACTGACGAATTGAAACGTGAGGCTAGAGCAAATGGAGAGGACATCATAGATTTTGGGATGGGAAATCCTGATCAGCCTACACCCGAGCATATCGTCAATAAATTAGTGGAGACAGTGAAGAGGCCTGACACACATCGATATTCTCAATCCAAAGGCATTCCGAGATTAAGGAAAGCGATTTGCGATTGGTATAAAAAAAANTTTGATGTTGATCTTGATCCAAACTCTGAAGCTATTGTTACCCTTGGTTCGAANGAGGGNATAGCCCATTTAGCGATGGCGATATTAGGTCCGGGNGACGCAGTTCTCGTCCCAAATCCCTCCTATCCAGTTCATCCCTACGGATTTGTAATTGCAGATGCCGACGTGCGACACGTTCCGCTGACTAAGGATGGGGACTTTTTCAACGAGCTAGAATTAGCTATAAGTAATAGTTGGCCAAAACCAAAAGTAATAGTCGTAAATTTCCCCGGAAATCCTACGACTAAATGCGTTGATTTGTTCTTTTTTGAAAAATTAATTAGGGTAGCAAAAGAACATAAGATTTGGGTAGTTCAGGATTTGGCCTACGCGGATTTAGTTTATGACGGTTATGAAGTTCCCAGTATCCTTCAAGTCCCTGGGGCTAAAGATGTCGCCGTTGAGTTTTACACTATGTCTAAAAGTTACAACATGCCAGGATGGCGNGTNGGNTTTTGTGTNGGTAATAGGGCTCTNGTAGGAGCCCTAGCGAGAATAAAGTCNTACCTAGATTACGGAACCTTTACTCCAATCCAAGTAGCCGCTATTGCTGCACTGGAGGAAGATCAAGAATGTGTAGAAGAGATTCGCAACACTTATATGCTTCGCAGGAATGTCCTATGCGATGGCTTGAATTCGATTGGCTGGACTGTTTCTCGACCCCAGGCAACTATGTTTGTTTGGGCCCAAATTCCTGAGCAATATAAGCCCATGGGTTCCCTCGAATTCTCAAAATTGCTTTTGCGGGAAGCAAAAGTGGCGGTTTCTCCAGGAATTGGCTTTGGTCAGTATGGAGACGACCATGTGCGATTCGCTTTGATCGAAAATGAGCACAGAACTCGGCAGGCTATTCGGGGGCTTAAAAAAATGTTCAGAACGCATCCTACAGGAATCCGGAAATGAGAATCGGCGTTTGCGGAGTAGGCACGGTGGGCGCAAGCTTAATAAGTCTTATTAAAAAAAATAAGGGTGAAATTGGCAGAAAAATAGCGGATGACATTTCTATTTATCAAGTGGCATCCCGACGGGAGAACCCGCAATGCGATCTGAGTGGAATAAATACTACGCATGACATTTTTGAAGTTGCAAACAACCCCAATATCGACGTCCTTGTAGAATTGATCGGTGGCGTTGAAGACGCAAAAGACCTTATTTTGCTGGCAGTGAAAAATAAAAAGCATGTTGTCACTGCTAATAAAGCTCTTATTGCAATGCATGGACCGGAGATATTTTCGGCAGCCCGAGAGATGGGAGTAAGCGTACTTTTTGAGGCGGCGGTAGCGGGTGGAATTCCAATAATCAAATCTATTCGAGAAGGTTTAGTTGGAAACGTCATTACCAGAATCGCAGGTATTTTGAATGGGACGAGCAATTTTATATTGAGCGAAATGGCATCTAAAAAACAACCTAGAGAATTTGATGAAGTGCTGCAGGAAGCTCAAAAAAAAGGTTATGCGGAAGCAGATCCATCTTTCGATGTGAACGGCTCTGATGCGGCACACAAAATCGCTATCCTCGCTATGATTGGCTTTGGGGTTGTGGTCGAATTTGAGTCTGTTCGAATTGAGGGCATCTCTGAGATAAATACAGGAGACATAATTCTAATTGATGAACTCGGATTTTCTTTAAAGCCATTAGCTGTTGCTTCTCGCTGTGCGGATGGAATAAGTCTTCAGGTTTTTCCGGGNTTGATAGAGAAAGAAAAAGTTTTCTCAAAAGTAGATGGTGTAACAAATGCGGTGTTAGTGGAGGGAAGTGCGGTAGGTGAGACTCTGTTTGTGGGTCCAGGTGCAGGTGGNGACGCNACAGCCTCCTCTGTGATCTCTGATCTAGTTCAGTTATCAAGANCGACTNNGATNCCCAATGAAGGGTTTCTGGAGCTAGAGNAAACCCCGATTATTGGAGAATCCTCNATTGAAACGGGCTCATATATAAGACTGGATGTTCAAAATATAACCGGCGTTATGGCATCAATTACCTCTGTGCTTGAAAAAAAACGCATTGGGATCGAATCAATTATCCAGAGAGAAGTAAGTGAATCGATTGCGCGNATTGCAATTATCACNAGCATNGTCAATGAGAAAACTTTGAACGAATCGTTANAGCAGTTGAGCGCATTGCCANCGGTCANTNTGGNCCCAATAAATATTCGAATATTCAAGAATTAAAACTCGNTTGGATCATAAATNCCTNCTCTCTGGAGTGGCTACAAAACATGCATTCNGCTACAATTAGCANAANTAANCNAAGACCNNNGCCNTTGGAAATTTCCGGACTTTTGANTCAGATCAGTGATCTNAGAGAGCGCGTNNGCGTTCTTAGGNGGCACCTTTGACTTGGGAACGAAAATAGAACGATTAAAAGAAATTGANATGGANTTAGCTGATTCATCGGTTTGGAATGANCCGNATTACGCTCAGAAATTAGGTAAGGAAAGAGCTTCTTTAGAAATTGTAATCGGGAATGTAGAGAAAGTACTTAAAGATACTGAAGACGCCTCGGAACTGCTTGACTTAGCAAAAGCAGAAAATGATTCCAATATCGTAGATGAAGTGCATCTTGAAATTAAAGACATCNTGCGCGCCTTGGAATCGTTAGAGTTTAGGAAAATGTTTTCCGGAAAAGTCGACAACAGTTCAGCCTATGTCGATATTCAGGCAGGATCGGGTGGTACTGAAGCGCAAGATTGGGCTGAAATGTTGATGCGGATGTATCTNAGATGGGGCGANTCGAGAGGGTTCAATGCAGAAGTTATCGANGTATCCGGTGGCGATGTNGCAGGAATCAAAGGCGCNACAATCCTTTTTCAGGGTGAGTTCGCTTATGGTTGGTTAAGGACAGAGACTGGTGTTCATAGGTTAGTGCGAAAATCTCCCTTCGACTCGGGTAACAGAAGACACACGTCTTTTGCCTCAATATTTGTCTCGCCTGAGCTCGATGATGAGATCGAGATAAAACTCGAAATGTCTGAAGTTCGCATAGATACTTATCGNGCAAGCGGNGCAGGCGGGCAGCATGTTAATAAAACTGATTCAGCNGTGCGATTAACGCACCTTCCTTCTGGCATAGCGGTTCAATGTCAGAAGGAGCGGTCTCAGCACAAGAATAAGGACCAAGCGATAAAGCAACTGAAAGCGAAGTTATATGAGATCGAAGAGCAAAAACAAAAAGCCGAGATGCAAGGGATAGAGGATAAAAAGTCAGATATTACATGGGGCAGTCAAATTCGTTCTTATGTTTTAGATTCAGGACGAGTGAAAGATTTGCGCACAGGAATTGAGACCAGTAATACGCAGGCGGTTCTGAATGGAGATCTCGACAGTTTTATCGAGGCCAGCCTGAAGATGGGGTTGTGAAGAAATGAATGAGAAAAACCAAGCTCAGAAACCCAGTGAAATTGATGTGCTAGAACTTCGAAGAAAACGTTTGGATGAGTGGAGGAAATCAGGCGATGCTTATCCAAACGATTTTAGAAGGAGTAACTTATCGGACGAAATTCGCGACTTGCACGAANCAAAAGATAAGTTTGAGTTAGAGGAAGAAAAGATAAGTGTTTCGGTGGCGGGGAGAGTCGTTCTTCGTCGCATTATGGGAAAGGCTAGCTTCATTACACTTCAAGACTCTGGTGGCCGCATTCAAATTTATGTCCGTCAAGATAAAATTGGGCTGGACGGATATGAAGAATTTAAGAAATGGGACCTTGGAGATATTGTCGGTGCTGTTGGTAATTTAATGAAAACTAATAAAGGTGAGTTGACGGTTGACATCGCAGAGATTCGATTATTGACGAAATCTTTGAGACCTATGCCTGAAAAACACAAAGGATTAGCGAATCTAGAGAAGCGGTATCGCCAGCGATATCTCGATCTGATGGTGAACGAAAAGACTAGAAATATTTTCCAACTTCGATCTCTTATTATCAGTAAAATTCGCCAGTTTTTTTCTGCTGAGGGCTTTTTGGAAGTAGAGACACCTATGTTACTCAATCAGCCGGGGGGTGCGACGGCACTTCCTTTTACCACGCGGTATAATGCTTTAGATGCGTCAATGTACTTGAGAGTTGCACCTGAGCTGAACCTTAAACGTCTGATTGTAGGTGGTTTCGATAAGATTTTCGAACTGAATCGAAACTTCCGAAATGAGGGTGTTTCAACCAAGCACAACCCCGAATTCACAATGCTTGAGTTTTATTGGGCGTATGCTGATTACAACGATGCAATGGGCTTAACCGAGATCCTTTTTAAGGAATTAGCGTTTGCAGTGAAAGGATCTACTATTATTAACTTTGATGGAGTCGAATTAGAATTTGGCAAACCATTCGCGAGAAAAACCATGCGGGAAATGATTTGTGAGAGCAGTCCTGATATAAATGAAAGGCAGCTCGATGATCTTCAAAGTCTTAGAGGTATTGCGGAAAGGACCAATATTTCAGTTAATCAAAACTGGGGTAAGGGTAAGATTGTTATGGAGCTCTTTGAGGCTTTGGTGGAGAACAAAATTCAACAACCTACTTTTGTGATTGATCATCCGGCCGAGGTTTCTCCCCTGGCTCGGCGTAAGCCTCAGGAACCCGATTTAACAGAAAGATTTGAGCTATTTATTATGGGTAAAGAGATAGCAAACGGTTTCTCCGAACTCAATGATCCTGAGGATCAGACTGAGAGGTTTCAAGATCAGGTTAGAGCCAAGAAGATGGGAGATAAAGAGGCAATGCATTTTGATCATGATTACATCGCTGCGCTTGAGCACGGCCTTCCACCGACAGCAGGGGAAGGCATAGGGATAGATAGATTGGTGATGTTGTTGACGGATTCATCTTCTATTCGTGATGTACTTTTATTCCCGCAGATGAAAAATAAGAACTAAACCGTGCACCAGCGAAAGATAGCATTAGAGCAAAGTTGGTTTAGTCGACTATCCTCCGAATTCGAAAAACCGTACATGATCGAACTAAGAAAATTTCTTTTAGAGAGAAAAGCGAAAGGAAAGAAAATNTTCCCATCGGGAGACAATTTTTTCAGGGCGTTTAAAAAAACACCATTCGAGGCTGTGAGAGTAGTAATCATTGGTCAAGATCCATACCATGGTCCAGGGCAAGCCAACGGGCTTGCGTTTTCGGTGTCNAGAAAAGTTTCGCTCCCNCCGTCACTTAAAAATATATTTAAAGAAATACAGGATGATCTTGGCTTACCTGCTTCAGATTTTCGTCATGGTTGCCTCGATTCGTGGGGTGATCAAGGAGTCTTATTGCTAAATAGTGTTTTAACCGTGGAGCAAAATAGACCCGGCTCTCATCAAAACAAGGGTTGGGAGATATTTACTGATCGAGTTATTGATCTCCTGGGCGAATCGGANAGAAAAATCGTATTTTTACTTTGGGGTAGTTACGCACAAAAAAAAGGAGACCTTGTTGATAAAGGAAAAAATCTTTTGCTAGAAGCACCTCATCCATCACCTTTATCAGCGCACCGCGGTTTTTTTGGATGCAAGCATTTTTCTCAATGCAACAACTTTATAGAGTCGCAAGGAGAAGAGCCTATTTGTTGGGAGTTAATGTGAAAGACATGATAATAGAAGATAAAGAATCGCTAGTGGATTTTGAATCGAGAGGAGAATCAGGATCAGTGAAGATTGCGAGGCTTGTTCGGGAGAAAACCTTAAATAGTCTCTTGTTGGAAACCATAGATAGTCTTTACAAAAAAATAAATGCTTGGGCTCAGGATGACTCGGTTAAGTGCATNATTCTNGATAGTAGTTCGTCTCGAGCGTTTTGCGCGGGNGCAGANGTAGTTACGCTGCAACGCGAAATTCTTCAATCGAGGGGCAATAATCGAGACTATGCGGATGCCTTTTTTTNTCNTGAATACAAGCTCGATTATCTTATTCACGTCATAAAAAAACCAATAATTTGTTGGGGCAGTGGAATTGTCATGGGAGGAGGTTTGGGTTTGCTTTCTGGTTGTTCCCATCGTGTTGGAACCCCCTCTACCAAATTGGCCATGCCAGAAATAACTATCGGTCTTTTCCCTGATGCGGGTGGCACAAAATTTTTAGCAGATTTACCCGACCAATTGGGTTGGTTCCTCGGTTTGACTGGATGTCATTTAACACCCAACGATGGTTTAGCCTTAGGTCTTTTAGATATCATAGTTGAAGAAAGCCAGAAGGAAGAGATTTTTGAGAGTGTGTGTGACATTGAATGGGCAAGTGATAGTTTTGAAAATCTGGATAAGGTTTCATCGGTTCTCAAAGAATATGAAGCCAGGGTTGGGACGCTTGATGGATTATCAAACCATCGAGTCGAAATTTCAAATTTAGTCAAAAAGTGCCTGCATGCTGAAGATTTCTTGCAAGAATTCGAAAAACGTTTACCCATTTTGAGTTCCGATGATTGGACGTCAGTCGCTCGAGATAATTTCCTCCGAGGTTCTCCCACCACTGCACGGATTTTCCAAGAACAAATGTTGAGAGGAAAAAATGAAAATCTGGCAAATCTATTCCGAATGGAACTAATTATTGCTTATCACTGTTCGCGCGAATCTGACTTTGTTGAAGGAGTAAGGGCATTATTGGTTGATAAAGATCGCAATCCTTGCTGGAAATTTTCCTCTTCCTCTGAGGTGCCGAAAGAATATATTAGGAAATTTTTTGAATCACCTTGGAATGATTCTCATCCTCTAAAGAATTTGGAAAAAATGCACTCGGTAAATTATATTGGCTGAGCGAGGACCCTTGTATTCTCCTTGCTCACGACTTCTATTGGCTGATCCGTGGTATTTCGCAAGATAGCTAAAGTTTTCTTCCTCCCTTGGCTTACCAAAACCCCATCTGTAAGCTCAACTATCGGATTGTTAATCAGGTGCAACTTCTTTTTGAGTTTTCCTCGAAAATGCATTCTGGCAATTATCTCTTGGCCTAAATAACACCCTTTCTCAAAATCTAATGCATCAATCTCATGATAATTAAGTGATTGGGGCAAGAACAATTGACTATTCTCAGAGCTAATCCACGAATGCAAAAGTTCGATTTCTAGGTCAGTCCAATCTTTTATGTCCATTTCTTTTTTTGACTCCTTTTTATTGAGCCAAAGTTCTTTCCGATTTCCTAAATGTATTTCAAGACCGTTGTCAATTGCCTGAACACTCATATGTTTGTTCTGTGCTGAATCGTTTCCATAACAAAACAACTCATTCGATATATCTTTGATTTCTGCCTTTGAAAACACAATATATTTTGATAGAAAACTTAAAGTTTTGTCTAAAAGATCCTTTGACATNCGTAGTAGGAGTTTTTCTTCTGTGTCTACAAGCAAGAAACTCGTGATCACCTTACCTTGGATATCGCAGATCGCTCCGATTTGAGCTGTTTCAGGTGTCAGATTCTCTAAGTTACAGGTTGTATANCCTTGCAAAAATTTTTTTGCATCCTTACCTGAAAGTTCTAAGAAACCGAAATGATCAAGCGTAAGAGATTTGGACACTGATAACTTCCTTTTACCTTTTCTAAATTTTTTTCACGATCAAGTATACTAGATTATTTTAAAAGAGAGTTTCAAAATGAACGATCTAGATTATCGGAAATTGCTCTGGAGGGCTAGGAGAGGAATGTGGGAACTCGACCAATTACTGGTTCCCTATTGTGAAAGCGCGGTTCGAGGCCTCTCCGCGAGCGCGCAGGAGTCGTTTGCAAGGCTTTTGCGAGAGGAGGATGCCGACCTTTTGAATTGGTTTTCTTTGGAGAGTTCGCCTGACGATGAAGAGCTGAAAAACCTGGTATTAGATATATTAAAATGGAAACGAGATCTAAAAAGTGTCAATTAAAAGAGGAGGGTGTTAAAATTGAATTATTTAATTCCTCAGATTGATTCGGATAGTCAAGTGTGAAATGCAGGCCCCGGCTTTCCTGCCGCTGAAGAGCGCATCGAACCATAAGATCCGCAACGCAGGCCAAATTTCGTAACTCCAAGAAGTCACTAGATATTTGATAGTTCGAATAGTGGTCCTCTATTTCTTGTTGGAGCAGCCTGATTCTTCGTCGAGCTCGCTGGAGCCTTTTGTCGGTTCTAACAATGCCTACATAGTCCCACATCAGAGCACGGAGTTCTTTCCAATTATGACTAACAGTAATTTCCTCGTCTGAGCTTACTACCTGAGTATCGTCCCATGCTGGTATTCGGACTTGCTCAGGAAGACTTTCGGGGCTATTTTCGATGCACTCCGCAGCAGACTTTGCAAAGACCATACACTCGAGAAGGGAATTGCTGGCCATTCGATTCGCACCATGCAGTCCCGAAAAGCTAGACTCGCCAATAGCATAGAGGCCCGGAAGATCAGTTTTTCCATACTTATCTATTACAACGCCACCGCACGTGTAATGAGCTGCNGGCACTATCGGCATTGGTTCTTTTGTGATGTCAATACCAAGCTCTAAACAGCGGGAAAATATGTTCGGAAAATGTTTNCTTACAAATTTNTCGCCCTTNTGACTAATATCTANAAGCACGAAATTACAACCTAGTTTCTTCATCTCATGGTCAATCGCTCTNGCCACGATATCTCTTGGAGCAAGNTCTTCGCGNTCATCGTATTTATGCATAAANCTCTCTCCGTTCGGCAACAGNAGTTGTGCTCCNTCTCCCCTTAAGGATTCAGAGATGAGAAANGATTTGGCNTTAGGATGGAAAAGACATGTCGGGTGGAACTGATTGAATTCTAAATTNCCTACTCTGCAGCCNGCNCGCCAACACATCGCTATACCGTCACCCGANGCTGTGTCCGGGTTNCTAGTGTACTGGTATACCTTCGACGCTCCGCCCGACGCGATTACGACGTGCTTGGCTTTGAATATTTCNACTTTTNTCGTGNTCAAGTTAAGCGCATAANCCCCAATGCAATCTTTCCCNNTCAATCCNAGTGAGTCTTTGGTTATAAGATCAACCGCTACATACCTNGGGAANAATNTTACATTGCTTTTTGACTTTAGGTGCTCACTCAAAGTTCGTGCAATTTCTTTTCCGGTTGCATCTGCTGCATGAATTACTCTTCGGTGAGAGTGTCCCCCTTCTTTGGTAAGGTGAAATGCGGTAGAGCCATCTTTCTTGATTTTGGTGTCGAAGTTCACGCCAAGTTCGACAAGCCAGCTAATGATGTGAGCGCTTTGCTTCACAGTGAATGAAACTATTTCGGGATTGCAAAGTCCTGCTCCGACGTCTAACGTATCCGCTACGTGGGAAGATACTGAATCATACTCACCTAAAACCGCTGCGACTCCTCCTTGAGCGTAATATGTAGAGCCTTCCATTGGTTTATCTTTACAAAGTATGGAGACGCTAAACTTTTTGTTTAGGTGCAGGGCAAGCGTCATTCCGGCGGCACCACTGCCGATAACCAAGACATCGCTTTCGTTCATAAATCTATCCATGATGGCTGTGTTTTATGATCTCTATGGTTACATGGATTTTTTTAATTTTACAGAGCATCTCGTTTAGACAAATTCCTTAAATTTAGGGGAAGTTGGGAACTAATTCAGTTATTCGGGATCTAAAAGAACTCAACATAGGAAATTTTTGATTAAAACAGAGATAAATGACCAAAAGCTTGTTCAACGTGTTCTAAAGGGCGATAAGAAGTCTTTTGATTTGCTTGTTCTCAGGTATCAGCAAAGAGTGGCCGCTGTTCTAGGCCGATACAACCTTAGCCCCGAAGAGTTAATGGACATAACTCAGGAAACATTCATTAGGGCTTATAGGTCGATAGATAAGTTTCGAGGAGACAGTAAGTTTTACACCTGGCTATACAGAATAGCTATAAACACGGCTAAGAATCATTTGATAGCTAAGTCCCGGCGGCCGCCGGATGTCGACATTGATGTTTCCGAAATTGCATCTGCTCTTCAAATTGCGAGTGGGCCAGAAAGCGAATTTGCGGGTGAAAGACTCAACGAAGTCGTCGAAATGGCTATTTCAAAACTTCCTCAAGAGCTTAAGGTTGCGATTATAATGAGGGAGTACGAGGGAATGAGTTATGAGGATATTTCCTCAATCATGGAATGTCCTATTGGTACCGTGCGTAGTAGAATATTTCGGGCAAGGGAAGCGATTGAGAAAGAAATAAAAAACATTATGTGAGATGGCTTTATGATTAAAGGAAAAACTTAGTGAAAAACACAACAAAGGAACAATTTTCAGCCTTCATAGATGGAGAGGCGAGTGAATTAGAAGAACTCTCACTGTCCCGATCCCTATCTAAGGGAGATAATTTAATTGATTCTTGGATTTCTTATTTGAAAATACGCAGCGTCACTGGCGTAAAAGATCCCCTTAATTCAGAGGATCATCGCACACTTTATGAAGAAATTAGCAATTCGATCCAAGCCGAGAAAACGCACCTGAAGAGTTCGAAAAGGGCAGAAGAAAAAAGATTCNNGTATGCAAGATACGGGGTTGCTGCGTCTCTAGTACTTGCTCTAGGAATTTTTTTGCTTCCTCAGGAAGACGAATCTATGGTTGACCTCGATGTCGATGCTAGGAAGGATTACCGAGAGTCTAAAATTGTTCGTGAACAGATTGCTGAGCAATCTNATCTTCTTCTTGACGTGCCTGAATTATTTGAGCTAGACCCACAAAAACGAGATCGCTTAAGGTCTTATCTAAACGAGCATGATCGAATGGTCGAAATGGAGAGCGAGAGCAAACTCGCAAATTTTAAGGAGGCGGAAAGAAATTGAACTTCAGTTGTAAAAAAGATTTGCTCTCGATATTTTTCCTGCTCGTTTCGCTACAACTTGAAGCAGAAGCAAAGTCGGAGAAAACTCCGATTACTTGGATAAAAGACATGAGCCATGCTTATGTAGAATCAGACTTTGACGCGACCTACGCCTATCTGAAGGGAGTTTCAATGCACACTGTACGTACGGTTCATATGAAGGTTAATGGCGAGGAGAGGGAACGGCGTTTTAATTTAAGCGGAGAGAATCGAGAACTATACAGAGCGGGGAAGACCATGAATTGTATTCACGCTGGGTTCCAAACAAAAAAAAACACCAAGCTCGAGGGTTGTATTAGTTTGGGACCATTTTCTTCAGCCTTCCCTGAAAGGATAATAAAAGCGAAAGACCTTTATCACTTTTCATTTCTACCAACTAGCAGAATCATCGAGAGGACGGCGATTCAAATATCAATATCCCCCAAATTTAACGATAGGTATGGCTACATCGTTTGGATTGATAAAAAATCGGGACTGCTTCTGAAATCTGTCCTCAAAGACAGAGGTCGAGCAAAAGAGGTTTTCCAGATAGTTAGGCTTAAATTGGGAGATCAGGTCGATGAAGCNGNGCTAAANTCAAAAATTCNGGGAGATNCGTTCGTAAGACGCCTTTATTCCGAANCGAGAGAAAAAAAAGGANAGCCAAGTGTTACCGTTAATTGGTTACCNAGCGGATTCAGATCGGTTAAGCGTCAGGGCAATCGACTTCATTTCACTGATGGTCTTGCAAATGTCTCGATTTTTGTAAATTCCCGCAACTCTGATCTATTGCCTGATTTGGCGACAAGCTCGGGTGGAACAGTTTTGTTGACAAGGAAGCTCAAACATCCTAAGCAGCAGATAACTGTTGTCGGTAATGTCCCCATGAAGACCGCAAGAAAAGTCGCAGAATCTATTGAGCCAGTTGTTTATTAGTAACGTATAATTGATCTTAAGAATGCAATNCGCATAGGCATTAAAACCAGACGGTCTGAGGACTATCGGGGGAGTGAAGAATCTTACATGTCGAGGGAAGGTATTAAAATGTTAAAAGNGGTCGTTACCGTTTGCCTTTTTTCATTTACCGTGCAG
The DNA here is from genome assembly GCA_002711495.1 of Gammaproteobacteria bacterium. Taxonomy (GTDB): domain Bacteria; phylum Pseudomonadota; class Gammaproteobacteria; order Pseudomonadales; family Azotimanducaceae; genus UBA9659. The sequence goes on along the minus strand of PARM01000003.1, from coordinate 18,453 downwards.
GCTATCGGGAACTTCCCAAACTTCACTAAGTTAGTGGATGAGATAAAGCCATCGGTAGTGAATATTCGCGCGACCCGAGAAGCAAACAGGAGCAAGAAAGAGTCAGGCTATCATGACCAAGATATCCCGGACGCGCTTAAGCGATTTTTGAGGGAGCCCTANAGGCGAAGTCCGAGACCGTCAGCTGGNTCNGGCTTTATCATTGACAAACAAGGTTATATTTTNACCAACAACCACGTTGTGGANGGAGCNGATGAAATTATTGTNGCTCTNAGTGACAGAAGGGAAAGANNNGCAGAAGTCGTAGGNTACGATCCNCTTTCTGANCTGGCACTNCTGAAAATNANTGAATCAAATCTGCCCGCTGCCAANTTAGNAAAATCGTTGGATTTGAGNGCTGGATCATGGGTNNTTGCNATTGGCTCGCCGTTNGGATTTCANCAAAGCGTNACAGCTGGAATAATAAGNGCCACCGGNCGGAGTCTTCCTGAAGGAAACGGAAGATATGTNCCTTTCATCCAGACTGATGTGGCCATAAATCCGGGCAATTCNGGTGGCCCCCTAATTGANTTAAATGGAAATGTTGTNGGGATAAATTCCCAGATTTTTACNCGGTCAGGCGGNTTTATGGGACTNTCTTTTGCNATTCCGATAGACGTTGCNATGGAGGTCGTAGAGCAANTAAAGGAAAACGGNGAGGTTGTNAGGGGTTGGTTGGGTGTAGGTATTCAAAAAGTTGATATGGATCTCGCAAANTCTTTNGGTTTAGATCGCCCTTCAGGGGCTCTCGTNACTGAGGTNTTTCCAGGGAGCGCNGCAGAGCAAGCTGGCGTTTTGGCGGGNGATATAATCNCCTCCTTTAATGGGAAAAAGGTGGATTTGTCAGATGACCTACCGCAGCTTGTGGGTCGAGTGAAACCTAGCACAACAACGCAGTTGGTGGTCGTAAGAGACGGAAAAAAGAAGACTTTGGCCGTAACGATCGGTGCGCTCGAGGAAGAGAGGCTAGCAAACAGAGCTAATAGTCCTACATCAAAAAGGAATCGTCTTGGGCTTGTTGTTGAAGATATCGAGCCTGGCAGCCCCCAATATGAAATAGGTTTAGAGGGGGTTTTGGTATCCAAAGTCTTCTCTGGAGCAGCCCAAGAAAAAGGCATCAAAACTGGAGATGTGATCAGAGCGGCGAATAATAAGCGAATAACAAGCAGGGCTCAGTTCGAAAAATTGATAGCTGACTTGCCAGAAAACCAAAAAATCAACATGTTGGTTGTTAGAGAGAACAGATCCCGCTATATCACTATCGACGTTCCCTGAATCAAACCTAATCTCAGGATTTCTTGGCACCCATTCCTTCTTATTATAAACTCAGAGAATTTTCTCGGCCCCCATTTTCTCTTTAGAACTGTTGAGCTTAATTTGACTAATCCCTCATTGATAAGAAACTTCTCGATAATAGCCCATATAGATCATGGCAAATCAACCTTGGCTGATCGTTTTATACAGCTTTGTGGTGGTTTGTCAGAACGAGAAATGGCCGAACAAGTTCTTGATTCTATGGATATCGAGCGAGAAAGAGGAATCACTATTAAAGCTCAGAGTGTCACCCTCGAGTATTTAGCAAAAGACGGAAATTCGTACCAGTTAAATATTATCGACACACCTGGACATGTTGATTTTTCNTATGAGGTNTCCAGATCAATGGCAGCGTGCGAGGGAGCAATATTGGTTGTAGATGCATCTCAAGGAGTTGAGGCACAATCGGTAGCAAACTGCTATACGGCCGTTGAGCAGGATCTTGAAGTTCTCCCAGTGCTTAATAAGATTGATCTGCCCCAGTCAGATCCCCAGCGAGTCGGTCAGGAGATCGAAGAAATAATCGGTATAGATGCAAAGAATGCAGTTCAAGTAAGCGCTAAAAACGGTTTTGGTATCGAGTCGTTGTTAGAGGAAATCGTAACTTTTATTCCCGCTCCCGAGGACCGTCGTGATTCCCCAATGCGCGCCCTAATTATCGACTCATGGTTTGATAACTATCTAGGGGTGGTCTCCTTAGTTCGAGTTGTGCAGGGAGAGATAAGAATTAAAGAGAGAATTTTACTAAAGTCGTTGGGTAAGATTCACCAGGTTGATTCCGTAGGTATATTTACTCCGAGGCGAAAAGAAAAAGATGTATTAGGAACAGGTGAAGTTGGTTTTGTTGTAGCGGGTATAAAGGATGTCAAGGGAGCTCCAGTAGGAGATACGATGGTTAGTGCCTCGAACCCAGAAGTTGCCAGTATGCCCGGATTTAAGAAAATTAAGCCCCAGGTTTACGCGGGAATGTTTACAGTAAGCGCAGACGATTATGAGAGTTTTCGAGACGCATTAGCAAAGCTCACTCTCAATGATGCGGCATTGGTTTATCAGCCGGAAAGCTCGGATGCTTTGGGATTTGGTTTCAGATGCGGTTTTCTGGGGATGCTTCATATGGAAATAGTTCAAGAGCGCCTAGAAAGAGAATATGGATTAGATTTGATAACCTCGGCGCCGACGGTAGTATACGAGATACAAATGAAATCGGGAGAAGATATCAAAATTGATAATCCTTCGCAGCTGCCCGANGCATCNATGGTTGCTGCTATGAAGGAACCTATNGCAAGAGCNAATATCTTGGTCCCCTCAGAATACTTAGGTAATGTAATCGCACTCTGTGTTGAACGNAGAGGTGNGCAAAAAGATATGCAATTTGTAGGTAATCAGGTTTCNTTAATTTANGACTTGCCGATGAGCGAAGTTGTGCTTGATTTTTTTGATAGACTCAAATCTGNGTCAAGAGGTTATGCTTCNTTAGATTATTCTTTTGAGTGCTTCCAANCTTCNAATTTAGTTAAATTAGAGATTTTAATAAATGGCGACGCGGTTGATGCNTTAGCCCTNATNGTNCATAGAGAAAACTCTNGATCGATTGGCTTCGCNCTNACAAANAAGATGAAAGANTTAATACCTCGGCAAATGTTCGACGTTGCAATACAAGCAGCTATCGGAGGGCAAGTTATAGCTCGCCAGACCGTNAAGGCTCTNAGGAAAAATGTTACNGCTAAGTGCTACGGAGGAGACATAACNCGGAAGAAAAAGCTNTTAGAGAAGCAAAAGGCAGGTAAAAAAAGAATGAAACAGGTTGGAAGTGTAGAAATTCCTCAAGACGCATTCTTAGCTGTATTGAAGGTAGAAAAATGAGCATAAATTTTCCGCTCATACTTGTCGTTGCGACAGCCTTTACCGGTTTTATTTGGCTGCTCGAAGTTCTCTACTTGCGCTCAAGACGAATAGCAGAGGGTAAGCAGCCAGTTTTAGTAGAGTACTCAATTTCTTTTTTCCCGGTTTTAGCAATCGTATTAGTTTTCAGATCGTTCTTGTTCGAGCCCTTCCAAATTCCCTCCGGCTCTATGATTCCTACTCTCAAAGTTGGAGATTTTATTCTAGTAAATAAGCACCACTATGGAGTGAGGTTGCCAGTTCTCGGAACTAAGCTCTTTGATCTTGAAAAACCAAAAAATGGTGAAGTGATGGTCTTTGTTCCNCCTCACAGAGATGACTATTTCATAAAGAGAGTCGTTGGNATACCTGGAGACAGAGTAAGGTATCAAGATAAGATTATTTACATTAACGGGAAAAAGCAGACGCAAACTTTTGTGGCAAAAGTGCCCGCGGAATTTCCCGAAGCTCTCATGTACAGAGAAAAACTGGGTGAGATCGAGCATATGATCCAAAGAGATACGTTTAAACAGACTAGGATTGATGAGTGGGGCGTTCCGGANGGCTTTTATTTTGTAATGGGAGATAACAGAGATCAAAGCAGTGATAGTCGTTATTGGGGCCTAGTCTCCGAGAAAGACATTGTGGGTAAAGCTATCTTGGTGTGGATGCATAAAGATCCTGGAATAAGCCTCCCGACTTTTTTTGAAAATAGATTTATACAGTAGTTTTTTTTAAACTTAGTGAAAGGAAGGCACCTCAGGCAAATTGTGCCTAATCCATATCTTGCAAAAGAGCCATTCATGACTTGAGAGACTTACTTATCTTGTCCAAATACGCCCTATTAGAAGACTCTATAAATTATCGATTCGATGACGATGCCCTGTTACGCAGGGCCCTCACCCACCGAAGTTTTAGTAAAAATAATAACGAACGGCTTGAGTTTCTTGGTGACTCTTTTTTAAATCATGTTATTGCTGCTTTTCTATTNTCAAGATTTTCTTCTGCATCAGAAGGAGACTTGTCCAGGATGCGCTCTAGCTTAGTAAGAAAAGAAACGTTGGCCTTCATAGGGCGAGGACTTGATTTAGGTTCATTCATAAGTTTTGGTGAAGGCGAAAAGAAAAGTGGAGCGAGAAACCGTGATTCGACTATAGCNGATGCCTTGGAGGGCCTCATAGGCGCGATTTTGTTAGATTCCAGTTCTGATATTGCTGCCCAAGTTGTTATCGATCTTTTTAATACTAAGCTTAATGACCTCGATGAAGCAAATATGCTGAAGGATGCTAAAACCCGTCTGCAGGAAAAATTACAGCGGTTTGGAGATCCTCCACCCGATTATGTTGTTGTGTCAGTTATGGGGAGATCCCCCAATGAGATTTTCGAGGTTGCTTGCTTTGCCAAAGGAATCAAGCACGCAATAACTGGAAGAGGCTCCTCAAAACGCCAGGCAGAACAAAACGCAGCAAAAAATGTNTTGGAAGAGATGGAAGCATAGCCGTGGTTATGAAATCTGGTTATNTAGCTATTTTAGGTAGGCCTAATGTAGGTAAATCGACTTTACTAAATGCATTGATNGGGCAAAAAATNAGTNTAACTTCNAGAAAGCCTCAGACAACTAGACANAAAGTGACTGGCATTTTAACTGANGACGAATGCCAANTTCTTTTTGTAGACACGCCAGGGATTCATNTAGAAAAGNGAGANGCACTTAACCGATTTATGAATAGAGANGCNAAATCNGCATTGGTTGATGTCGATNTTGTGGTCCTTGTTTTGGATAGAGGCAAATANAAAAGAGAGGACCAGNTTGTTGCTGATTNCTTCAAGCATGTGACTNCTCACAAGGTNGTTGTTATAAATAAAATTGATNTGCTAAGTAATTCCAACGAGATTTTTCCGATTTTAAAGGAATCACAAGATCNCTTTCCAGAGGCAACTATGATTCCTTTATCTGCCAANNGAGAAAAAAANNTAGAGGCNCTTAAAAAAGANATTAAAATCNGGTTGCCNGACTCCCCGTTTTATTATCCCGAGGATCAGATAACTGATCGGCCTGAGCATTTCTTGATAACNGAGATNATTAGAGAAAAGATAATGCGCCAATTNGGTAAAGAGATCCCCTATCAAACCGCAGTGGTTCTGGATGGTATGTCGACTCAATCTAATTATGTAAAAATCGATGCCTCAATTCTTGTAGCAAAGAATAGTCAAAAAAAAATAGTTATTGGAAGAGATGGAGAACGAATTAAACGTGTTTCTATAGATGCGCGCATAGACATAGAAGCGTTACTACAACAAAAAGTTATGTTGAGAACCTGGGTAAGAGTTAAAAAAGGTTGGTCTAACAGCGGGGAAATCCTTAAAAGTTTGGGCTTTGATGAAAGCTAGTAGAGACATTTTGGAGAGAGTATATGTTCTTCACTTAAGGACATACCGAGAGACGAGCTTAATTGCAGAGGTGTATTCGAGGAGAAGTGGAAGACTTTCGGTTATATTCAAAGGAATTCGATCTAGAAAATCTCGATATTCAGTGATGGTACAGCCGTTTGTGCCAATGTCATTGTCTTTGTTTGGAAGATCGGATCTGAAAACAGTTGCTAATTTGGAGTTCCCTGAAAGGCCGTTTGCTATTTCAGGCAAGAACCTTATTTTGGGAATGTATGTTAACGAGCTGTTGTACAGATTATTGGAAAAATTTGATCCGTTAGAACCNGTCTTCGATAGTTATGAGGGTTTATTAAAAAAATTTGAAAAATTGAANAATCCGATCTCCTCGCTCCGAGAATTTGAGCTAAATCTNCTAAAAGAATTGGGATACGGTATAAATTTCCAGACGGATTCGGCNTCGGGGGACTTTTTTTCCCCNGANGCTCATTATAATTTCTTTGTAAANGAGGGNTTTCGTAAAACTCTTAANCCTGANGAGATGAGCTTNCGCGGTGATGAAATTCAATCGATGGCACTTGGAAAACTAGATGAGGTTCGACCAAAAAAAGTTCTTTCCTTAACTCGTCAATCCCTCGCTAGCCTTTTAGATAATATCCCTTTGACCTCAAGAACAATCTTCTCTGGTCTAATTGAATGATAATTGGCATTGGAACTGACATTGTTCAGATAGATAGAATCGGAAGGGCTTTCTCACTTAGGCCGGAAAAGTTCATGCAAAAAATTTTAGCGGCCGAAGAAATTGAAAAAATGCCGTTGAGTCGCGAGATAGAGTACTTGGCTAAACGTTTCGCAGCAAAGGAAGCTATTTCAAAAGCTTTAGGTTCGGGTATGCGGCTTGGCGTTAGATTTAGAGATATTTTAATTTTGTCAGACCTTGAGACAGGGCAACCGCTAGTTCAATTGAGGGGCCGTGCAAAACAGCAAGCATCTGAAAAAGGAATCAATCGCATATTGATATCTATTTCTGACGAAAAAGAATATGCAATGGCTTTTGCGATGGGATTGTCTTTTTGACGAAGGAGGTTAGATAATTTTGATTTTCTTTGCCAAGTTAGCTCAAGATGTTGTCTTCCTGAATAAAAAGGCGAGTTTTTTTGGAAATTGAAGAAGCCCTAGATAAATTAGATATTGTTGCTACGAATATTGACGGTTGTGGCTATGCGGCAGATACGAAGATAGCAGCACTTGGCGCTCTTGAAGGAGAGCAGATACTTGGGAAGTTTTTTTCGAAGAGAAAAGGAAAGAAGTTTTTTAGGATAAAAGAGATTATTAAGACTTCCTCTGAAAGAGTAGAGCCTCAGTGTAGTGTCGCCAATCTTTGCGGCGGCTGTAGCTTTCAACACGCCAATTCTGACTATCAACTCAAATTAAAAGAGGAATACCTTTTAAGTCTACTGGGACCATTGCAGCCAAATAAATGGGCAAAACCGATCAATGTGAATAGTTATTTTTACAGAACGAGGGCGCGCCTTGGAGTTAAATATGTGGAGAAGAAAGCGAGGGTTCTCATAGGCTTNAGAGAGAAGCTCAAACCATACATCACTGACATGGAGTATTGTCCGATTATGATTGAGCGAGCATCAAAGATGCTCGCTCCGCTTTCAAAGACTGTCCAAAAACTNAGTATTCGAAANTCTCTCCCNCAAATTGAATTAGTAGCGGGAGATAGTGAAATAGCTTTAATCTTTCGTCACTTAGAGCCTCTGACAAACGATGATGAGAAAGCTCTGGCTTCGTTCTCTGCACAGTTTGATATAGACGTTTTTTTGCAGTCTGGTGGCCCCAGAACAATAAAGAAGCTTTTTCCGAAAGATTTGAGACAAGATTTTTTTTATGAATTGCCTGACTTTAGCCTGAGATTAAGTTTTTCGTTGGGAGACTTTACGCAAATAAATCTTGAGGCGAATCGGCATCTTGTTAACTCTGTCGTATCTCTTCTCGATCTAAAAAAAGACGATAGGGTGTTAGACGCTTTCTGTGGAATTGGGAATTTTTCGCTTCCAATTGCTAGGTCTGCCNCTNTTGTCTATGGCGTTGAATACTCTGANAGTAGCGTAAAACGNGCGCGAATCAACGCCGATTTGAACAACATTCATAATTGTTATTTCCAAGCTTGNGATCTAGCGTTAAGTGANCGAACGATTGGGGCATTAAATGATGTAAATAAAATTGTGCTTGATCCGCCGAGAAGCGGTGCCTCGCAATTTATTAGCGGCCTACCCATTCAAAATATTGAGAGAATCGTGTATGTTTCGTGCAATCCAGTCACGTTTGTAAAAGATTTGAGAATCCTAGTGGAAAAAGGNTTCGATTTTAAAGTTGCGGGTTTAGTGAATATGTTTCCTCATACTAAACATGTTGAATCGATAGCTCTTTTATCTCGGAGGGGAAACTAGAGAAAATCAGGACGGATGAGGTTTTTTTACTAACTTAGTTTGCTTGCTCTAAAAAAAGTTATTTTTAAGTGAGGAAAAACATAGAATCGCATAAATAATTTTGGCACAAAGGTAGATAATCAAACTCGGAGCTTACCTAATTCGAATTCACTTTAAGTAAGCAGGCCAAAAAAATGAAAAGGAGTTTTTCTCTTGAGGATAATACTTTTAGGTGCGCCAGGCGTGGGCAAGGGTACTCAGGCAAAATTTATCTGCAACCGTTTCTCAATACCGCAAATTTCTACGGGCGATATGCTAAGAGAGTCTGTTAGAGATGGAAGTAATCTGGGGAAAAAAGTAAAAACAGTTATGGATACAGGCGCGCTAGTAACAGATGAAATAATCATAGACTTGGTAAAAGAGCGAATTAAGAAAGATGACTGTAAAAAAGGATATCTCTTCGATGGTTTTCCTCGCACGATACCCCAAGCGGAAGCTCTAGCGCAGCAAAACATACAAATCGATTCAGTTATAGAAATAAGGGTCGAGGAGGCTGAGATAATTTCTAGGTTAGCGGGTAGGAGAGTCCATCTTTCCTCCGGGCGTGTTTATCACATGATTAACAACCCTCCAAAGCAAAAAAATCAAGATGATTTGACTGGTGAGCCCTTGATTCAAAGGGAAGATGATAAAGAAGACACAATTAAGCAGCGTTTAAAGGTTTACCGAAATCAGACAGAACCTCTTGTCGATTTTTATCAGGAAAAGCAAAAAGAGGGGGTGCTATCTTACCAATCGGTTGATGGCGATAAAACGTACGATAATCTATTTAAGGAGATCTTGATTTATTTGGAAAAGCTATGAATCAGGACTTAACCCATGCTAGCTTGGCAAAGAACTAAATAAGAAAGAAAAAAGTGTGCAAATGTAATTTTTTTTTTCTAAACTTTGCTTCGTTCAGATAAATATGAGTGTTTTAGTTATTCGTCTGAAAAGAATCTGATTCCTTAGAAACAGATCAAAGATGTTCCAGCAAATAACAGGAGTGATGAACGTGGTTGTAAAGAAAAAGCCTGCGAAAAAAAAACCTGCTGCTAAGAAGAAGGTGGCTGCTAAGAAGAAGCCAGCTGCTAAGAAGAAGGTAGCTGCTAAGAAGAAGGTAGCTGCTAAGAAGAAGGTAGCTGCTAAGAAGAAGCCAGCTGCTAAGAAGAAGCCAGCTGCTAAGAAGAAGGTAGCCGCTAAGAAGAAGCCAGCCGCTAAGAAGAAGAAGGTAGCTGCTAAGAAGAAACCAGCTGCTAAAAAGAAGCCAGCGAGAAAAAAATAGCTGCTGGATCGTACAGTAGACATTTTTAGAAGTTGTTTCTGGCAAAAATAGTTTCTCTAGGCAGATCTCAAGGCCAGGAAAGCCTGGCCGAAAGGTCATTTCAGTTGTTCAGGGGTATTTATATTTTCAAAAGGCTCTTGAGAAANNAAGTCGACATGAGCNATGGTCAAATTTTGAAGCCATCCCTTGACTGAACGGNGGCCTGCAGACAGATACGGGGCAATAGAACCCAGTGTAGAAGTTTTTGCGAGTATGAAGAGAGGCTGGCAGACTCCACCGAAGCTGGGAATAGCTGCATCAGCNNTGCCNAGNTGCGGTAAAAGGAGCGACTTCAGATTCTTGGGGACGTTAGGTGTGTCGCATGGGATCACCAAAGCTAACGGATTTGCGATGTGACTGCTACAAGCAAGCATGCCAGCTAGAGGACCATCGAAGGCAGCATTTAAGTCGGGGATACAGGTGTATGGGAGTTTGTCATATCTTTGGTCTGTACTATTCCTAGAAATCAGTATTTGGGATACCTGTAGCGATAATCTATCTATTGCGTGGCGAATTAAGGGTTCTCCTTTGTAAAGTATCCAAGCCTTATCTTGGTAGTTCATTCGTGAACTCTTTCCACCCGCGAGAATGATGCCTGTAACTTTCATAGTTGAAGGATAATGAAAGATCTTGGAAATGGAAACGGAATAATCAGCTCGGAAGATACCACGGTTTCAAATATTTTTGATGAATCCTTGGCCGGCTTGCTAGAGGATTATTGCAGTCGAGACGCACAAAAAAATTTGTCGTTAGATATAAACAACGTGCTTCGAGATAAAGGAGTCGGCGTATTTGAAGCAGGAACCGGGACAGGAAAAACATTGAGCTATTTAGTTCCTGCTTTTTTGCACAAAAGTCAGGTTCTTTTGTCAACTGGAACCAAGAATCTCCAAGACCAGCTGTTTTTTAAAGATATTCCTCTTCTAGCTAGCCTTTTCCCCAAAAAAAGAATCTCCTTATTGAAAGGAAGGTCTAATTACCTTTGTATTCAGAGATTTAAGCTGAATTCTGAACTCGGTTCTATTGATCAGGTTAGTCCGTCTAAAGCTCAAGAAATCGAAATTTGGCGTCATAGAACCGTATCAGGAGATTTGACGGAAATAATGGACGCTGAGACTCTCAGAAACCTAGAACCCCTTGTTTCAAGTACCGCTGAAAATTGTCTTGGAAGTGATTGCGGCTTTTATAACGAGTGCTATCTTTTCAGGGCTCGAGAGATCGCTTCCAAATCAGATATCGTGATCGTAAATCACTATCTTTTGTTCTCTCATCTTTTTATGAACGAAGAGCATGTTCGGAATATTCTGCCCAATGTGAGTGCTTACATAATTGACGAGGCCCATAAAATACCAGGGATCGCTCGAAAATTTATCGGTGATGTTATNTCTAGTCAAAAATTATACGAATTGGTAANTGACATTTCTAAAGAGCAAGCCTTTTTGGGAAATGACGACCGGGTACTGATAAATCTCATTGACTCGTTAGACCAGACTATTTTGTCTATAGAGTCTGAGTTCCATTCCAAAAAACCTGAAAAAAATTTAGAGCCTTTTGTAACTTTTAAACCCTTCCTTCTTCGCCTTGAAAAGGCCTTATCTCAGTTAGAAACTCGATTAAAGTTGTTNTGCGANCGCAGTGACGCNCTCCGCCAACTTCAAAAAAGAGTGCAATCTGCCGCTGAGACTTCAGCCCTATTTTTAGATGAAGATAACGAAATTGAGGAATATGCGTATTGGATAGAATCTAAAGCCAGGGGTTTTTCTTTTCACCGTGCGCCCGTTTTTCTCGACAATAGACTTAATTCGGTAATTAATGAATCAAAGTCACCTTGGGTTTTTACGTCAGCTACACTTACTATTGAACAGAGCTTTGAATATTTCCTTGAAGAGACAGGAATTCAAGCTGATATAGAAAGGATTTACCCTAGTCCCTTCGATTTCGAATCTGCCGTNCGAGGGTTCGTTGTGTCAAACGTGCCCTGGCCAGGAAACGATGAACACACTATTGCTCTAGCATACGCTTGTATGAAAATTTTAACATCTAACTCTGGTCGGACGTTTTTTCTTTTCACAAGTCATCGNGCTATGNGAGTTGCTGCNNAAATACTTAGAGGTCAGAAGAAGCCCCTATTTGTTCAAGGCGAGGCCTCGAAATTTAGTTTAATTAAGGGTTTCAAAGAAAATAAAGGGAGTATCCTGATGGGAACTGATAGTTTTTGGGAGGGTATCGATTTAAGCGGTCTTGATCTTAAGCTCTTGATTATTGATAAGCTTCCTTTTCCTGTTCCTAATGACCCAATATTGAAGAACAAAAGTAGAATATTAACTGAGCGAGGCGGCAATCCGTTCTTGGAGATTTTTTTACCAANAGCTTTATTATCGTTGAAACAGGGTTTTGGCAGATTGATAAGATCAGAAAACGATAGAGGGCTCTTTGTGCTGGGTGATCCTAGGATGGCAACAAAGTCCTACCGAAGTTACATCAAAAAAAATTTGCCTTTCCGAATNTGGATCGAATCCTTTGATGAGGCCAGCTCTTGGCTTAANGGGATGGAATAAAAATTATGNAAAATTTATTGGTTATTGATACATCNTCTCCGAGAAGTGTNCTTGCCCTTAAAACTGGAGAAAATTTTTTAGATCGAAGCGAAACCAGAAACAGCACGCATAGTCGTGATATCTTGTGGCGACTGCAAAATATTGTTTTAGAGGCGGGTTTAGATTTGTCAGAAGTAGATTGCATTATATTCGGTTGTGGACCGGGATCATACACCGGGATCAGGATTACAGCAGGGGTGGTACAAGGGCTTTCATATGGATTAGAGATTCCTTTAGTCTCTGTGTCTTCCCTCGAAGCGATCGCATATTCGTTGGTAGAAGAAAATTTTCTCTCTATCAAAGAAGGAGATAAGATTTTCGCTTCCATTTTGGCGAGGCCGGATGAGTATTTTCTTGGAGGGTACGAGTGGAAAAATGGCTCTGTTGAACCTATTCTCAAAGAAAGGCTAGTTGGCGCCGGCGATTTGTTTCTCCTGCCTAAAGGTGTCTGGTTTGGCACAGGAGATACAAGTAAATTCCGAGATCGCATAAAGTCGGTTAAAGGAGTCGACCTTAAATCTTTTATTGTCAGAGAATATTACTCCGCGTCGTCTATTTTGAAAATCGGACAGACTAAAATAGAAGCGGGAAAATTTTTAGAACCAACCTCTGCGATCCCGAAATATTTAAAAGAAGTGGTCGTTGGATAGAACGTTAGATGTCTAGATATCGACTTTCTCTAGCTAACGGAAGATACTGTTTACGGGATTCTTTTTCTTCTCAAAAGCCACTATCGTTGTCTTTTTCTTCTCCCAAATTTTTGCGTAGAGTCAAAGCCGCGTCAAAAACTACTGAGCTTATAGCAAGAGCTGTAGGAATCCGTCATGGTTTAAAGGTAATCGATTGCACTGCAGGTTTGGGGAGAGAAGCTTTTTTGCTCGCGTATCTGGGATGCGATGTTACATTGGTTGAAAGATCCCAAGTGATTTATACTTTGCTCCTAGATGCACTTGATTCTGCGAGNTTTGATTCNNATTTGAAAAGAGCGGTGANCNGNATTTCTTTGCATCAAAGCGACTCNCGAGATTTTCTCTCTCAGCATCCNTCCTGGGATGTGATCTACTTAGATCCTATGTTTCCTNAGAAAAAGAAAACTAGNTTNCCAAAGGGGGACATGCAATACCTGCAGAGATTTTTATCTAANCANCNAGATGATGGGTCTTTATTGAAGCAGGCATTTCGTTGCAACTTTAAAAGNTTGGTAGTCAANAGATCTTTGACAANANTTTATGACGACATNAAAAAGCCTGATCTTCAAATCCAAAACGATAAAATCCGTTTCGATGTTTACTTGGGCATTTNAATCTCTTTGACTTNTTNNTCGATAATCATCTGGAATTTTTTGTCTGTAGCCGCTTTTGTGGCCAAGAATAGATCATTCAATCGTGGTTCGAATTGCAGATATTCCTTGTAAGCATTTTCTGCTTCTAGTTCGTGGACTAGATCAAAGATCTTCAAACCTCGGTCGCTCAATAGCGAAAGATCGATTTCTTTAGACAGTTTTTCGCTTAGATGAAGAGTTTCAATAAACTTTTTGAATTGTCCAGCGGACGTATCTTTTCTGGACTTTAGAAAGCTCCCTATAACATACAAGCACTTAATGAAATCCGTTCCTAAAGTTGCGAGTTCGCCGCTAATTATCTCTTCTTTTGATCCTTCATAGTTGCTCTGGAACAAAGAATTTTCCGCTCGAACGAGATTTTTCTTCTCAAATACCGAAAGGATCTTTTTAGAGATCTCATCAACGTCTTTCATATCCCAAGGCAAGAAATATTCCATCTTTGTAATATAAAATAAAGCGCTGATAAATCGATCGAGCTCCTTTTGTGAAAAGCTTCTTCTATTTTTTATAAAATTTAGAGCTAAGGCGGGCAAGATAAAAATCGGTAGTGAGTTGTTAGCGTAATAAAAAAATGGGTCTATTTGACTTTCTGATTTTTGGAGGTTATCCACTGTCTCCTCGTGATCTGCCTTAACTCCAAGAATAGTGCTAGCGTACTCTAAAATTTCCAGACTCGACTTTCCCCCAAGAAAGGAGTTTCTTGGTGCGCACCCCGCTGCTAACAGCTTGAAAAGATCTATTCGTTCAAGCAAGAGGTTTCTGTCTATTTTTTTTTCTTTTGAAACTGCGCAGGCAGAAGCGAAAATATTAACAGGTCCAACCACTAAAGATTCGTTAATTTTACAGGCAAGATGTATTGCTAGCTCAGAACTCTGAAACTTGGCTCTTTGATCCGAGTTCTGATACCGAGTAATACTTGATTTTATGGTTTTTGCTTCAACGCAATCGCTTAGCTTTATAGGAGAAGAAAAATTTACCCGTACGGTTCCGAAATCGTTTTTGAATGATCGAAAAATCTTAATTACATCTAAAAGATTCTCTGGTTTCTTGGCCTTCCCTCCAATTTCGGCTTCAAAGGTATGTGCCTCTAGTATACGCTCGTAGCCGAAATAGACAGGAACAAAAGCTATTTTCTTCGTCGGGTCTTTTAAGAAATTCTGAATGGTCATCCTTAATAACCCAGTTTTCGGGTTTAGAATCCGTCCCGTCCTGCTTCTTGTCCCCTCAATGAAATATTCCACACTAAACCCTTTTGAGAAAAGTTGGCCGAGGTACTCCTCGAAGACAGCTTTGTATAAAGTGTCGTTTTGAAAACTTCGTCTCATAAAGAAGGCCCCACCTTTCCTCAACAAAGTTCCTATAATTGGCAGGTTTAGATTTTTACCAGCCGCGATATGGGGAGGTGTTAATCCGTTGTGATAAAGAACGTAGGATAATAAAAGGTAATCTATGTGACTTCGGTGACATGGCACATAAATTAGGGCATGGGTCTCCGCAATTTTTTTTACTTTTTCGATATTGTGAACTTGCAAGCCGCTATATAAATTGTTCCAAAGCCAGTTCAAAAGAGTGTCAAAAAATCTCACTGTTCTGTAAGACTGGTCGGCAAAGATTTCGCGAGCGTATTTACCAGCTTTTTTTCTAGCTTTTACATTTTTGATGCCAAGATAGGAGCTCTCTCTTAAAATCGCCTCTTCTACGCGCTTCGAGCCCAGAACAGTTTTGATAAGCTTATCTCGGTTAGATAGATCCGGACCAAGAACTGCTCGTTTTTGATTTTTAAAATTGGTTCGAAGAATTCGGAGAATTTTCCTGGTCTTTCTCGGAACACTTATTTTATCAGCAACGATCCCAGAGAAATCCAGAAATTCTCCAAACTCGAGGTAAATATGCTTTCGATAGAATAATGCTGCAACGACTTTTTTTGCTTGGCTGGTTCTTTTCCAATCCTCTGAGAAGATAAGTTTTCCTAACGAATTTTCTCTATCTGGTTGATGTCCCCAAAAAAAAGAGACCGGCACAATTATAATTTTTTCCTGCGTCGTCTCGCTCGTTGTGTTTGTTATTTGAAAGATTTGAGGTGGAACTCTTAAAACTGTTTTCCTCCCNAATAAACCCTCCGACCTTCTAATGAAAAAAAAAGATGCAGAATTATTTTCATAGGGTTTGGGAAGTTTATGAGCTTTGCAAGCTATTTCTAGTAAAGCTAAATCGGTATTGGATTCGTACAAAAGCGCATAATAAATTTTGGTATTCAGTCCGAGATCGGATTTAAAGCTCTCTAACCCCTTCACTTTGGGTTCAATCCAAAAAAGCATTATTTTTTTAGCTACAGAAAAAACAATNTTTAAGCNGAGATCCCGACGATCTCTATTTTTGGGGAGCTTTTCCATTGAAAAGATCATAGACGATATCAGATGAATTGGTACCTTCAATCTCTATCTCGTAAACAGCGCCAATCTTCCTATGTGCGACTCTAGAAATTGAAGGCCTGCTATCAAGCACTGTGGGCCTTAGAAATACTAGAAGGTTTTGCTTCTCGATTGACTTAGCGCTACTTTTAAACAATAAACCTAAGCCGGGTATACTCCCTAAAATAGGTACTCTAGAGTTACTGATAGTTTCCTTGTCTCGAATTAATCCTCCAAGAATAATCACCTCTTGGTTATCAACCAATATGGTGGTGTTTATCTCCCTTTTATTGGTAATTAAGTCTGCGCTACCNGCCGATCCGATTGCATTAAGCGAAGCAGGATCTACCTCCGAAACGACTTGATGGACCTCTAGTCTTACAAGGTTCCCATCATGCACGTGGGGCGTAACNTCTAAAGTTAAGCCAACGTCCTCTCTCTGTATAGTNGTGAANGGATTCGAGGCGCCCTCACTNCCAGTAACGGTTGATCCAGTGCGGAATGGAACGTTCTGACCCACGACAATCTTGGCTTCTTTATTATCCATCGTAGTTATGCTGGGGGTAGATAACAGGTTTACATCTCCGTTGCCGGAAAGAGCTCTGATGATGATCCCAAAGCTAGTGCCGTTAGAATTCTCTCTTCCTGCCGCAATGAGAGGCGCTGCGCCTAGATCTACTGGCTGTTGTGTCCCCAGAGCAATGCCTTGAAGGATTTGAGCAAGTGTTCCAGACGGTGCTGTCAATCCAATAGGTATAGTTTTGTTGCTTGGAGAGGTATTAGCAACAAAAAGCTCTGTTCCCAATTGGCGCGTAAAATCCGCCGTTACTTCAACGATAGCTGCTTCGATAAGTACTTGCAATCGGCGCACGTCGAGCTTTTCAATTATATCTCTGATTTCAAGCATTGTTGAAGGCGCTGCTCTAATTACGAGCGCGTTTAGAGCTTCATCGGCTTGAATGCTAGCTTTTACAGCGTTCTCGTTTTCCATTGCTTTTTCGGTGTTTATTATATTCTTAAGTAATTCGGCTAGTTCAATAGCATCAGAGTGAGCGAGGCGAACAACCTGAGTCGAGCCGGACCTATTGGCAGGAACGTCCAAACGCTTAATAAGATCGAGGATCTTGCTAACGGTTTCTTTTTCGCCTTTGACTATTAGTGAATTAGTTCTGGTACTTCCCACAATCGAAATCTTGTTTGGACCCTTTGCGTTAGAACCGATTTGATCTGGAGCAATCTCTTTTAAAAGCTCGACCATGTCTTCAACCCAGGCTTCATTCAGAGAGATAATCTCGATAGCCTGATTTTCCGAAATATCAATGCGTTCAATCATCTTTGCCATACGAGCCACGTTCTCAGCGTGATCGCTTATGATGAGAGCATTTGGCGAGTCTATACCCGCTATGTGGCCATATTGGGGAATTAAGGGCCTCAGTATCTTTACTAAGTCAGCAGCGGGCGAATTTCTCACTGGCAATACTGATGTGATTAGCTCTTCTGAAGACTGATTGTTAAAGAAGTCCCTTGGGTTACTGCTTTGTTTTGCCAAAACCTGTTGCACTATTTTTATAACATCCCCATTAGGAACCGCCGCATACCCATGAACTCTTAAAACAGACAAGAAAAGCTCATAGACCCCGGGCGCGGTCATGGAAGCAGATGAAATAACGGTAACGTTGCCTTTAACTCTTGGGTCGATGATGAAACTTTTTCCTGTAATCGTTGAAACTTGAGTAACGAATTCACGGATGTCTGCGTTTTTTAGGTTTATTCTCCAAGTTCCTGTCTCGCCCTTAACTCCAAATGACAAAGATATAAGGAGGCTTAAAAAAAATACTTTTTTTTGTTTGTACATTTTTTCATCATTGTCTGTTTTTTTATGTTAATCATTTTTTCTAGGAACGGGGACAGTAAGAAAAAATCTCCTCTCCCCTCGAGCAACCTCAACACGAAGCCTACCGGCAGACATCGCTTGTCTCGCAATATCCTGCTCAGCTACGCCGTTGTCAAGCATCTGCCCATTTATTGAAAGAATACGATCACCCTCTTGAAGACCGGCCTGCAGAATTCTCTTGTCAGCGTTCCTATCTATCTTATAGCCTATTTCCCCTCCGCTAACTCGTGTCACACCCAAATCGCTCAGTGCCTCTGAGGGCTTATTCAGAATTTTCTCTTTTATGTTGGCCTGATAAGTAAAATTATTTTCTAATGCTGTTTTTACAATTTTTTGATCTGATTTAGAAACAATAGCTTTTGGGGTGTTCTCCGTTCTCCTAATTTGATTTTCGTTCACGCCTGAATTTAACAGCGAAGTATTATTCTCCTTTGTTCGAAATCGATGGTCGGCGAAGACAATTCTCTCTTTTCGACCGTTTCTGCTTATAAGAACATAGCCTTCGTTTATTGCTATTATCTTGCCTTTGCCAAATATATTGTCTCCGATAAGAAATAGTTGTCCCTTTTTTTTATTTTCTCCAATTATTGCTGACGATCTTTGAGGTTTTTCAGCAATAAATATTCCCTGTAATTCTAAATTTAAGTTTGTTTCGGGTGAATTTAACTCGTTGATGGCCTGACTCGATTTTGTGGCTTCTCCAAAAAGCTCGAGAGAGGATGCAAGAATTCCGCTTTTTATCATAGTAAGATCGTTACTTTCTCCTTCTAAACTGAGTGCATGTGA
>PARM01000002.1 GCA_002711495.1 Gammaproteobacteria bacterium | reverse complement strand
ATGTTTCGAACCTTAATTCGCGAGTCGATTCACATAGTTGTTTCACTCGTTTTAACTCTAGCTCCAACATCACTTTTTCTTATCCACCGCTTTCATGAAATCTATGTCACCTAATCCAGAGTCTGGAATGGGTACTTCTTTTACTCGTTCTTCTACATCATCGTATTCTAGACGTAACGCCTTACAAATTGTTGCGTGCATATCATATGTACAAGTGATGTAGGTCAACTCAAGAATCTCCTCGTCGGAAAAATACTCTTTCAAAACCTTGAAAGTCCCATCGGAAACTCGCCCACCTCCGAGCACGAGGTCGTCAGTATAAGCTAGAACAGCTGCCTCTATTTCATTGAAACACGCGCTAGTCGCCCATGATGGGATAGACGCAATTTGATCTTCGCTGAAGCCACAAGCTCGCAGTGCCTTGCAATGTTGAGAAAAAACAAACTGACTCCCACGCGAGTACCCCGCTCGCGCCTGTCCTAGCTCTCGATAATTAGCCTTAAGTTTCCTCTTTTTCGATCGGTAAAATTGAAACCCGTTAACTGCATGATGAAAACAATCCGGCACCAATGCAAAGACAGTCCACCAATTACCGGGAGTACCGGTGGCGGTTCCCGGATCCGATACCGGGTCCCTCTCTTTTCCAAATAATGCATCGAAAAGAGGCAAGCAACTGGGGTCTGCCTCCTTTCGAGAAACCTCTCTTAATCTAGGCATGAGAATCTCCCATCTTCATTTTTCTGTGGGTCAATGTTATCACTCAGAGGGCTCTTAGTTCCGCATTAAAGCAACATTCTTTAATCGAAGACATGTTTAGAGAAAAAAGCATTAGAAACTCTAGTGTATATCGCTGTTCAGATATTATTTGGTTTATCATAACTGCACATTTAATGTTCGAGTTGGATATTTTTAGAGTCGGCACTATCGAGCGAGGCGGTTTTAATCAATGGATATCAGAGTCAATTGCGACGATGGGACTGCTACTGACTATTTTAGGCTGCCTTAGAACCAGTCCCAAGACAGTCCCCGCAGCGGTGGGTCTTTACATCAGCGCTGCTTGTTGGTTTAAAGCATAAACCTCTTTTGCGAATCCAGCAGTTACAATTGCTCGGAGCTTTACTGGCACATTTAGCGGGATTGATATCATCTTTGCGCCGATGTCCATCCTAGCGCAGTTTGCAGGAGCAACAGTCGCATTGATAATCATTCAATTCCTTTTTAGCAAGGAATAATAGCTTTATAATGCTTGAACTCGGTCAGATCTAAGATTTTAAGCAAAACCAATGCGTGACTATTTCATTCGACGACTACTACTCATTCCGCCCACATTAATTGGGGTAACTATTATCGTCTTTGCCATCACCCGGATCGTTCCGGGCGGACCGCTTGAGAGAGCAATCATGGAGTCACAGCAATTAGGTGGCAGTTACCAAACGTCATTGCCTGGACAAGATATGGCGATCTCCGAGGATCAACTGCAGAGGCTAAAAGAGTATTACGGTTTTGACAAGCCTCTGATAGAAAGTTACTTCAATTGGTTGGGTAAGATACTGCGGGGAGATCTAGGCACCTCATANCGATANAACGAACCAGTTTGGGACGTTATCAAAGATAGATTTCCNATATCTCTTTANTACGGTCTCGTCACATTGACNTTTACCTATTTAATTTGTATCCCACTCGCTATCNTCAAAGCNATAAAGCACAAAACGATGATTGACAACGTTTCATCTTTATTGATTTTTACCGGATACGCGATACCAGGATATGCGCTCGGATCGCTCTTGCTTTTATATTTCTCNGTTTATTTAGAATGGTTCCCNATGGGAGGCTTNGTAAGTATGTCNTTCGATGANAANAATTTTATTGGAAAGATTTCAGATTTGGTNAGTCATTCNGTCCTCCCACTTATTTGCTATCTAATCGGAAGCTTCGCATTNGTCACTCTGCTACTGAAAAATCATCTCATGGATAATCTTGCGTCCGACTANATTCGCACNGCAATCGCNAAAGGGGTGTCATTCAAACAGGCNGTCATAAAACATGCAATGAGGAACTCATTGATTCCAATTGCAACCACTTTTGGACAAAACATTGTCTTAATTGTCTCAGGTTCATTCTTGATTGAGTCAATATTTGATATCGATGGCTTTGGCTTACTGGGACTGTCAGCAATTTTAGATCGAGACTACCCTGTTGTTATGGGTGTCGTTCTAATAGCGAGCGGACTGCTTTTGATCGGTAATATCATTAGTGACATACTCGTCGCGCTCGTTGATCCAAGAGTGCAGTTCGGATAAGTATGTTTATCTCGAACCCTGAAACCAGAAGGAAAATAGGTAGATTCAAAGAGATAAAAAGAGGCTACTACAGCTTCCTTATCTTAGTAGCAATTCTAATTCTGACCACATTTTGTGAGCTGATATCAAATAGCAGAGCTTTATTGGTTAGCTACGAGGGCAATCTCTACTTCCCTACTTATTCAGCATTTCATCCTGGAACTGACTTTGGTTTAGATTATCCATATGAAACAAACTACCGAGAGCTAAAACAGAAATTTCAAGAGGAAGGCGCGGGCAACTGGGTTCTAATGCCTCCAGTTGCCTTTAACCCTTACGAAAATAGCGCCCAGGATAATATTTTTCGGCCCAGCGCGCCTTCCGCAGAAAACGGGCACTTTTTGGGAACAGATACAATAAGCAGAGATATACTCTCCAGGCTTATATACGGCACAAGAATTGCGCTTTGGTTTGCTCTAACTTTCACACTTTCAGTTTACTTAATCGGAATCATCATTGGATGTGCTATGGGCTATTTTGGCGGGATATTCGACCTTCTTTTTCAGCGGTTCATCGAGATATGGTCCAACATTCCCTTTTTATATATGGTGATTATTGTTTTTAGTGTCGTTCCCTCAGGTTTACCCACTTCTGCTCGGATTATTATACTTCTTTCGGTTATGGTTTTATTCTCATGGACTTCTATGACTTATTACATGCGCACAGAGACATATCGAGAAAAATCACGAGATTATGTTTCAGCCGCGCGAATAATGGGAGCGTCAACCGGGAGAATTATATTTAGGCACATTCTGCCTAACGCGATGTCAACCCTGATTACCTTTGTTCCTTTTACTGTAATCGCTGCGATCACTGCAATCACTGCGCTGGATTTTCTCGGGTTCGGACTACCACCACCTACCCCGAGTTTGGGAGAACTATTAAAGCAAGGCACTGGCTCCCTCCGAACAGCGCCCTGGATCGTTATATCCGCTTTTGGAACTTTGGTGATAATACTTACACTGATCACTTTTGTGGGCGAAGCCATAAGGGAGTCATTTGATCCAAAAAAGTTTACTATTTACGAATGAGAAATAATGAAGTTATGACTAAGATAATTTGCTTTGCTTTTGCAATATTTCTAGCAATCACTGGATGTTCGAACTCAGAGGACGAAAACTTTAAGTCAGAAGCGATCGATAATACTGATGAGGTAAATAATTATTATCTAGAGAGGCCAGAATTCTTTAGCTTTAAAACGTTAGAAGACCTTCCGGCAGATCTAGAATGGATGAGCGGTGACGATTTATCTGAAATAGGCTCAGAAAAAGCAAAAAAAGGCGGGACGGAATACCGTCGGCTTCAAGATTTCCCCCGTACTTTGAGGACTGTGGGTCCAGATTCTAACGGCTCATTTCGTCCTCTTCTAAATGACTACGTCACAATCCCTCTGGCTGGAACCCATCCTGACGAGTTCGATTTTTATCCAGGCCTGGCAAATTCTTGGGCAATCGACAGAGATTCNAANACAGTTTTTGTGAGATTAGATCCNAACGCCTATTGGTCAGACGGGCATCCTGTAACNNCGGAAGACTTTTTCTTCATGTTTTTCTTTTACCAATCNAAGTATATNGTCGCTCCTTGGTATAATAACTGGTACGGNACACAGTACTCCAANATCACGANGTATGATGANCANATNTTTTCTATTTCNGTTCCANCTNCTAAACCANATATGGCATCAAGAGTTCTGGGCCTTNGTCCAGTNCCAAGACATTACTACTTTGACTTAGCGGATAANTTCACNGAAAACTATCAGTGGAAATTTGCACCNACTACNGCGGCNTANACANTAGACACAGANAAAGATCTGNAAAAANGCAGATCGATNAANNTAAAAAGAAACNAAGACTGGTGGGCAAAAGATAAAAAACACTTTCGATATCGCTTCAACGCGGACACGATAANTTTCANTGTCATNAGGGACAGCTCNAANTATTTTGAAACATTNAGACNAGGGGNAATTGATCTATTCGATTTAACTTTATCTGAGGATTGGTACGAAAAATTACCAAATGATGCACCGGAAGTGCTTAACGGCTATATTCAAAAAACNGTTTTTTATAATCNACATCCCCGCCCAACATACGGCTTATGGATAAACACAAATCAAAANTTTCTGGANAATAAAAGCATACGAATAGGAATNCAACACGCGTCGAATTGGNAACTAGTNATAGAAAATTTTTTTCGAGGCGATTATCAAAGGATGCAGACCTCTTCAGACGGCTATGGCGAATTTTCCAACAAAAACATCAGATCGNGAGAATTCAATCTAGATAANGCCCAAGCTGCTTTCTCTGATGCAGGNTTCAAAAAAAGGGGCTNNGANGGAATATTGGTCAATGAAGAGGGANATAGGCTCTCATTCACCGTCTCNACNGGTTACGANCGATTCANAGATGTNCTNNCGATTNTGAAAGAGGAAGCTGNNAAAGCAGGTCTNGAGTTTATAATCGAAACACTTGATAGCACAGCNGGNTNGAAGAAAGTCCAAGAAAANAAACATGANATTCATTTTCTTGCGNTCGCNGTNGGGTTGGAAATGTATCCAAGATTTTGGGAAACCTATCATTCNGAAAACGCCTTCGATNAAGCNTTTCTGAGTGATGGGAACCTCAACCCCGACCGAAAAGTGAAGACGCAAACGAATAATCTCGAATTGTTGGCTATCCCTGAGATGGATCGAATGATCGATTCTTATCGGGAATCTAGCGATAAAGATGAGATGATCGATTTAGCCCATAAAATGACACAGCTTCACCATGATCANGCCTCATTTGTTCCAGGTTTTATTCAACCAAGTTACCGTCTCGGGCACTGGCGTTGGCTAAGGTTTCCAGACCACTTCAACTACAAACATAGCCGAAGTAGCACCCAACTTTTTGTCCACTGGATTGACGAAGAGATGAAAGAAGAAACCTTAGACGCTAAAAAAGAAAATAGATCTTTTCCAGCTCGGGTGCGGGTATTCAATCAATTCGCAGGAAACCCGTGAAATTACTGGAGGTTAATAACCTTAGCACCGGCTTCTTATCGGAATCTGAGGTTTTTAAAGCAGTGCATGACATCTCCTTTTCCCTTGAAAAGGGAAGGACTACGGGTATTGTTGGCGAATCAGGGTGTGGAAAAAGCGTGACAGCGTTGTCCATTATGAGACTTCTCCCGAAACCAGCAGGAAAAATTTTCGCGGGATCGATTATTTTCAAAGGAAAAAACCTTCTAAAAATTCAACCAAGAGAAATGGAAAAAATTCGCGGGAATCGAATAGGAATGATTTTTCAAGAGCCGATGACGGCTTTAAATCCCGTTCTAACTGTTGGAAAACAAATGGTTGAGGCATATCGGCTGCATACCGACATTACAGACGATGCGGCTTTAAGATCAGCCGCAGATATGCTTCACCGAGTCGGACTCTCATCCCCCGATTTAAGAATGCTTGAATACCCGCATCAACTCTCTGGAGGTATGCGTCAAAGAGTAATGATTGCCATGGCTATTGCTTGCAAACCCGACTTGCTTATCGCTGACGAACCCACAACAGCCCTCGACGTAACAGTGCAAGCTCAGATACTCCAACTAATCCAAGACTTACAGAAAGAAATGGGGATGTCTGTTCTTATAATTACACATGATCTTGGAGTCGTCGCCGAAACNTGCGACGACGTAGTNGTAATGCACGGTGGNACAATTTGTGAAACTGCAAACGTATTNGATATCTTTGATAGACCAAATCACNNCTACACGAAGTCTTTGCTNGCATCAATACCGCGTCTCGATTCTCAACCAAAATCGATCCTTCCAGTTTTGACCAGCATCACAAAAAGAAGAAAAGAAAGCGATGCAAATTTAGAGAGCTTAAATTACGGGGGGAATATCCGAGACGCTGACACGGCGGAAATGGGCCAAACCGAGCCTCACGGTATTTTAAAGGTAGAAAAATTAGCAATGTATTTCCCCATCAGAGAAGGTGTGCTNGGNAGAATAAAAAGTTACAACCGAGCTGTGGACGAAGTGTCCTTTTCTATTAGTAAAGGCCAAACACTTGGCTTAGTAGGAGAGTCAGGCTGCGGCAAGTCAACTATTGCTCGTTGTGTTTTAAGACTTTATTCACCAACCTCAGGCAACATCATTTTCGATGGAGAAGATATAAGTAAGTTAAAGGCCAACCAACTGAAACTTATTCGAAACGACCTTCAGATGATTTTTCAAGACCCTATGGACTCACTTAATCCAAGGCACACCGCGAGTGAGATAATTGAAGAACCCCTTCTGATTAACAACTTCAGCAAAATTTATCGAAAGAAACGTGTCCTTGAGTTATTAGACATTGTAGGGCTCCCTAAAGAGTCCTTGAAAAAGTACCCATTTGAATTTTCAGGCGGACAAAAGCAACGCATTGGAATTGCTAGAGCTCTCGCATTAAGACCAAGGCTCGTGGTCTGTGACGAAGCCGTGTCAGCTTTAGATGTATCGACTCAAGCACAGGTCTTAAATTTACTTTTAGATTTACAGAATGAGTTTGGCCTCACCTACCTCTTCATTTCACACAACCTAGCGGTTGTAAAGCATATGTCAGATAAAGTAGCAGTAATGAAATCAGGGAAAATAGTTGAAGAAAACAGCAGTGATAAAATTTATAACGAGGCGGGCCATCCTTACACTCAAAAACTTATTTCCTCGATACCTGTAATTCACCCCGCAGGAAGAATTAGATCTGAGTAATCGTCGAAGTAAGATCTTAAATAAGAATCAAAGAAAATATCTCGCTAGGAGTTCTATTGATTAGTCGAATAAGAGCTGGGATGGTCTGCATACACGATCAGAAAATTTTATCTATAAAACAACGAGACCCTAAGTCAGGAGTCGAGTTTTGGTCACTCCCGGGGGGAGGAATAGAGCCGACTGAGTCTGCTCGCGAAGCAGCCATCAGAGAAACTCGAGAAGAGACAGGTTATTCAGTCGTATCTAANNTGGAAAGCTTCACAAATGAATACGANTTTTTCTGGAATGGCCAAACTTATAATTGCAGAACTCACTGGTTCAAGGGAAGCTTGGNCTCANAAAGACCAGCGAAGGTGATTTCAGAGGCAGATATTNTAGCTTGCCAGTGGCTTNCCTGGCCGAACTGCAGAAATGACTTTAATCATAATGTCGCNTTGATTGAGGTTTTNGATTTTTTTACTTCTCATCAATTANGATNACGTTAATCGAAACATTTATCACAAAGACTNAAACTTTACGTATAATGTTNGAGGGCGATAAATAAGGAATCTTTCTTGAACATAAAAGAGAAAATGCAGCGCATNATCGATATGGAAGCGANCGCAATTGCTGGCATAAAAATTACTGAGGCTTTTGANGAGGCTCTTCAATTATTGCTAGAAAGTCNAGGCAAAGTTGTTACTACTGGGATTGGGAAAGCCGGTTACATAGCACAAAAATTTGCAGCGACAATGTCCTCAACTGGAACTCCAGCTTTCTTTGTTCACCCTGCGGAAGCGGGTCACGGTGATCTCGGTATGCTTTCTAAAGACGATTGTATCATCGCTTTTTCTACGAGCGGCAAATCTAACGAAGTAATCGAAATGCTTGAGATGTCGAGGGCCTTGGGCATATCGAANGTTATNGGGATTACCTCCCATGTTGACGGACCAATTAGAAATNTGAGCGATATTGTGTTGGACATGGGAGAAAGCATCGAAGAAGCTTGTCCTTTGAAGATAACACCAAGTTCAACTATCGCCATCATGCTTGCAATAAGCGATTCAATCGCTCTAACCCTTATGGAGTTGAAGAACTTCTCAGTCGCTGAATATCATGCTAGGCACCATAGAGGGTATTTAGGTTCAGTAACCCGTCCAAGACCCCTTTATGAGGGAAAGGAATAAGGTAATATGGGGATAATTGACCCCGCTAAGATTGCGGAAAAGTATCGCAATGAAATAAAGAGAAGGATCGCCGATTTTAAGACTCCGCTAAAGGTCAAAGGGTTTATCGCTACAGATGATCAACCATCTCTCAGCTACGCCAATGCTACAAAAGTAGCTTTCGAAGAAATGGGCTTTCAATATGAATTGCAAAAAGTGCCTAGGCTGTCTCTGGAATCAGCCATACTTGTTGCAAATGAGGAAAAGGACACGCATGGCATTTTTATTTATTTCCCGGTGTTCGGAAATGAGGAGGACAAATACCTAAGAAATTTAGTTGTCCCTGAGAAAGATATAGAAGCGGGGAGCTTCTTCTGGACAAGAAAGTTATCAAANAATGAGAGATATGCTTTCGAAAATGCCCAAGAAAAAAAGGCCTTAATTCCGTGCACACCCCTAGCAATTATTAAGATTCTTGCCGAGATAAAATCCTACGGGAATGAAAGCAGGCCGTTGAATGATAAAATAGTAACAATTTTCAATAGAAGCGAGGTTATAGGACGTCCTCTAGCTGTTTTGATGTCAAACGACGGAGCAAGCGTTTTTTCATTTGATGAGCATGGNCCCTTATTATTCAAGAATGGAATTCCCGAGGAAACTGAATATAAGCGTGCAGATGCGTTAAAGTTGAGTGATATAGTTATAACGGGAGTGCCANACAAAGATTTTAAAAAAGTTTCTACAGAAGAATTAAAGANAGATGTGATCTGTATAAATTTTTCGACAAATCAGAACTTTGATACGAACGTTGAAGGATTTGCTTTAGATTTTATTCCCAGAGTTGGGCCGATGACAGTCATGATGTGCATGCGGAACGCCATCAGACTTTACGAAAATTATTTCAACGACCATGCCGCTGCTAACTGAACTCTCAATTTCAAATTATTTAAGCTCAGTAGCTNAGANGCANCCTGTGCCAGGNGGAGGCGCNGTNGCAGCAATAGTCGGNGCAGAAGCTTGCGCNCTTCAAACGAAAGTGGCTGTCTTCAGNANNAATTCAGAGATCACTCCCATTGTTGAGANCAGTAAAAAAACTCAGAGAAAANTGCTAGACCTAGCCGANAAAGACTCAAANGCGTTCCTTGCACTNATNAATGCGGGAAAAAAATCTGANAATTACGAANAGCTTTTAATAGAGGCGGCGAGNGTACCTGTCGAGGTTTTAANAACAAGCGTGCTTCAAGTANCAAGTTTAAAGGTNCTNTTAAAGTCAGGAAANTTNAACCTCGTATCTGATATCGGAATATCNGCATTGCTNTTNATTNCNNCNATAANATCTAGCTTGNTAAACATNAAAATTAACACAAAAAGNATTGNGAGTATTCCNGANGATATTCTGCNTGCTGAGCNTCTNGCCGANAAAGCGCTCAAGGAATTAGAATCACTCTGCTTAGAAGTAGAAGATGCAATATCCTAATTTATGCGGGTTATTANTTCTTNTCGTTTTCTCGATTACTGCNACTGGCGAATCNAANAAAAGCACTCTGTTAGANGAACTCGAAAANACNCAGACNAGNANCCTAATNAAAGAAATCTTNTATGAATACCNATCNCAAGNGCCCAAAAGAAAAGCAGGNTATTTAAGAAAAAAACTCAAGGAAATTGAGGGAAGAGTAGCACTCCGTTATTTGAGTAGGAGAAATAGAAAAGAAATTGCGATCTTAGAATTCCTCGAAAACAAAGAATCTAATCTCAAAAAAGATACAAGCTTTTCTACTCGAGTCAGGTATTTATCTAGCTTGACTTACCCTCTGGAACGCTGTTTAGCGATGCTTATGACAGAGAAAGCAAAGATTGAGAAAAACTTGAATGAGAGGGGACCCAGATCTTTAGACCCCCTTATTCTTGGTCAAACTGAGGTTCCCAAATCATTTTTCTTTGAATTTAATGATGATGGTCGTCAAAAATATTTAGACCTTCTAGCATATAAGTTAAACAACACAGAGAAATTGGCTCTTTTAGTACTTAGAAATTATCCAAAATCAAACCTGAAGGTAATTGGCGAAAGAGACGTGAATTTTTCTTTCTATTATCGCGATAGAGTGCTTCGGATTAATATCGACAACCCAGAAACCTTGCCGAAAGACGAAACCATCGCTCTTGCCGCTTTTTTCGGTCTGCCAGGTGCTGGAGCAATCCGAGAAGAAAATACAATATCATTATCGAAATTTCTTTATCTTCCTTCTTATAATTTAGGTTGGGCTGCGTATTCCCTAAACGAGCTTGTTAAATCAGATCCAGAACACTCGAGAGCATATCTTCGTTTCAGTAAGCTATTAGTGGTTCTAGGGTTAACAGATCTTAATGTACACACAGGGAGATGGACGAGTCACGAGGGGCGAGAATTTCTCGAAAAAAACTCCCATTATTCGACCAACAGAGCACACCTTCTCCTAGAACAGTTGCGAGCGAGACCTGGTCTCTTTCTATCCATAAACTTGGGAAAAATCTTTTTCAATGAAATGAAAAGAGTATGCGTCAAAAAGCGCTCATCGGATTTCTGCGGGAAAGCCTTTAATCAATTAATAGTTGATCAAGGCCCGACACCGCTTCCATACCTTAAAAACTTTTTGATCGAAAGATTTTCNTAAANCCTGCGTCNATAANCAACTNAGGAAAGNGCNNGGCGAATTTTCTCGTGTGCTGATTCGTTTAAAGAAAATNTTGTTAATANTAGCCCNCCNATCAGATAACAGAAAAAAGGAAAAAGAGCNTATAAAACTAATATCGCAAATTTTGCGCTCTCNGTTTGATCCTGATTAGGCACGAATCCCGAGGCTNCTAAAACAAATCCTGTGATCATNAATGTNATTCCAGTTGCGGTTTTNAATACGAGATTCCAACTAGCAAAGTATGTCCCTTCTTTACGTTTCCCAGTCAAGTATTCATCATAATCAATGACATCAGATTGAATTGAAGGAGCCATCGCAGCACCGCTCCCTGCTCCGACCCCACAAACAAAAGCAAGTGTCAAGATCAAGGTGTCTGCACCCGCGTGGAGAAAAAACATCCCACCAAATCCAAAGCCAGTTAGCACCATCGATATCAGCCAAGTATTTTTCTTTCCGATACGCTTGGATACGGCTATCCAGAGGGGAACTGACAAAATACACGGCATTAAGTACGTTAAAATATAGATTGCTGTTCGGTCGGGCTTTAAAACAATGTATTCCGCAACGTAAGGGGTCAAGATTCCGATTGTTGCAAAACCTAAATTCTCTATGAAAAAAATAACAAGAAGCAGAACCGCATGTTTATTCTTCAGGACGTCTAAAAAAGCGGTAATTGGATTTTTTTCGCCCCTTCCTTGATATTCCTCTCTCTCCTTAGTACGAAAGACGGTCCAGATAATCAAGGCAAAAGTTATAAGGCCAGCGATTAGTGCGATGTAGAGTGCATCTTTTTTTGGATTAGTTCCCACGATTAACTGATGCATAGCCAAAAGGGCCAACAAGGAACCACAGTTCCAAACCATATGACGAACCCCGAAGACTTTTGTTCGCTCGTGATAATTCGAAGATAATTCTGCACCCAGCGAATGATGGGGAACATTAAAAGCAGTCATAGCAGAGTAAAAAAAAAGCACGGCAACTGCGATCCAAAGAGCAGCAAATTCAACGCTAAGCTCAACAGGCTGGTACCAAATCATAAAAAAAGAGAAGCAAATAAATGGAGCGGAAACTATCATCCAAGGACGGCGTCTACCCATGGAAGAATTTGTTCTATCACTGAGGTAACCCGCAAGAGGATCAGTAATTGCGTCCCAAACCCTAGACAAACCGAATATGAAACCCATCATTACTGGAGAAATGAGCAAAATATCGGTTGAAAATTTCATCAAATATAAGCTTACGAGAAAAAACATAAAGCCCACACCAATGGTAGGAGCGTTGTAATCAATGAGATTAACAACCGAAACAGTCTCCTTAGATTTGGCGCTTTTTTTCATTTAGCTTTTTATTTTTTTATTTATCTTTCTGTATCAGCGGTCCAACGGTCTCTCAAGGGTCGACCACCTCGATAAATTGTAGAGAGAGCATCCGTTATCAGAAGCTCAAACAAATTTGAGCTTGTCGCTGGCCTGAAGTTTGAGAAAGACTCTGCTAGCGACCTTAGAGCCGTATCTTCAATTTTCTTCGCCCACCCATTAACCTGGAACTCTCCGCTGCTTCCAGAGCTATCATTCATAAAACAGTGCAAAGAAAAGTCCGGCTTTACTAACAAGTCAGTGGTCCGCGGGGACTCCGCGTTCAAGAAAACGAAAATAAATCCACCACCAATCACGGGGGTAACTGGATGAGCCCTGGGTCTTCCGTCAGATCGCGTCGTTGCTAGATACGCGACTTTCCCATCTAATCGCACTGAACCGAATTCCGCAAGTGCTGGATTCTCTTCTTCTAGCTTTTTCCAAGATGAAAAACCCACGAAAATCCTTAAATTTGTAGCTTTTAAAATAAGATAACATGCTTTTATGGAAAAAAACGATCAGGATGATACTAATTTACCTCGGACAAACGGTTATGGATTCAGGAAGCGATTTAGAGTTCTGATTTATTTCGCCAACAAAAAACTGTGCAGTGGTGATTCGTCCATTTTTCCATTTGAGGTCGAGCGAATAGACACATCCCGAATCCAGCGGGAGCGCAAGGTTTACTAGCATGATATGGGCACCTCCGGGTTCTAAATAAAACTTTTGTCTTGGGCCAAGCGACAGACTGGCCGATCTCATTTTGGCAACCCCCTTTTCCCAAACTATCTGGTGCAAGGATGCACTCTCAGAATGTTCGAATACCACATCTGAGAGTTCAATTTTTTCTTTTGTTGGATTGTAAAAGCTTCCATAGACTGCCGCATTTCTCGCCCCCAAGGGTGACGCCCGAGACCAACCCTCAAAAATTGGCTGGCTGTAAGCAGGAACGTAATGACTCAGGCAAAAAACAAGGACTAAAAAGATCTGATTTTTGGAGAACGAGAGTTTTCTCACCTTGCACCTTTTTTTTGTTACCATTTTAAACTCTGATTAGTTTGAAGTCACAGTATGACTCTTTACGGGAATTCAAAGGAGCGATTTGTAGATTCAAAGCCTTTTTTAATATCGCCTAATTCTGAAATCATATATAGCTACGCGGATATAGATCATCTTAGTAGTTTGGTTGCAACACATTTAGCCGAACGAGGTTTAGTTTCTGGCGATAGAGTTTTTGTGCAGGTTGAAAAAAGTGTGAATGTAGTAGTGCTTTATCTAGCGTGCCTGAGATCCGGTATAGTTTACATTCCTTTGAACACACAATATCTAAAAGACGAATTAGAATTCTTTTCAGCTGATGCGAATCCAAAAATTATAATCACTGATTACCAGAGAAAGAAAATCTTTGAGATATTCACTAAGACACCAAATATTTTGATCCTGGATGAAATAATCGCCAATAGTGAAAAAATAAAAACCCCGGAAGTTAATTACCAACCAGAGAAATCGTCCGGCGATGCTGCAGCCGCAATGCTTTATACCTCCGGGACTACAGGCAAACCAAAAGGTGCACTTATTAGTCATAAAAATTTAATTGCAAATGCGCAAGCTCTGACAAGTGCTTGGAGCTGGTCAAAACACGAGACCCTATTACATGCTCTGCCTGTTTTCCATGTGCATGGTCTGTTCGTTGGACTTAATCTGCCTTTAGTGAACGGAAGTTCGATAATTTATCTTGATAAGTTTTCGTCTAAAGAGGTCGTCAAGAGTTTACCTAAATCAACAGTGTTTATGGGTGTGCCAACTTACTACGTCCGAATGCTCTCCGAGACTACTCTGACAAAAGATTCTTGCAAGAAAATGAGAGTCTTCATTAGCGGGTCCGCGCCACTATTAGAAAAGACCTTCGTAGATTTTAAGAAAAAAACCGGACACGAAATCGTTGAACGGTATGGAATGACCGAGACAGGCATGAACACCAGTAACCCATTAAAAGGAATGAGGAAGCTTGGATCAGTCGGCATACCTCTTGAAGGAGTTCAAGTACGTGCTAGGAATGAGTCTGGCTATATCTCGACGGAGAGCNAAGCAGGTGAAATCGAGGTTAAAGGACAAAACGTATTCGCAGGGTATTGGAATCGAGAGCAATATAGATCGAGAGATTTTACTGAGGATGGATTTTTTAGAACTGGAGACCTAGGGTACTTAGACCGTGATGGCTATCTTTTTCTAATCGGTCGTAAAAAAGATTTAATNATCTCCGGAGGATTAAACGTATTTCCGAAAGAAATTGAGTTGGTGATNGACTCCTTTNCAGAGGTTAAAGAATCAGCGGTTATTGGGTTGCCTCACCCTGATTTTGGAGAGCANGTAGTCGCTGTAATTGTTATNGAGGAAANTGCGCGAATTGATAAACCTACGTTAATAAACAAAATGAAGAATAAGATAGCGAGTTTTAAAATTCCCAAGGAAGTCTTTTTCCTTGATGAACTCCCAAGGAACGCAATGGGGAAAGTTCAAAAAAATATACTTCGGAAAACACTTAGCTAAAACCTCAACCCTTCATCAANTAGGAAGATCATTTTGAGAATTGCAGTTTTTGCTTCGCACAACGGATCTAATTTTCAAGCAATAGCGGAGGCTTGTATATCAGGCGAAATAAATGGTGAGGTTGCGCTTCTAATTTCGAATAATAAAAAATCGCAAGCTATTGCCAGAGCGAATAATCTTGGTATTCAATTCGTTCATATCTCTGAGGAGGTCGAGCCTAATGAGCAAATACGGGACACCAAAATCTCCTCNTTATTGAGCGAAAATAATTGCGAACTGGTAGTTTTAGCAGGGTATATGAAGAAACTAAGCAGCGCTGTGATCAACTCCTTCAGCGGTGAGATAATCAATATCCACCCCTCCTTATTGCCAAAATATGGAGGCAAAGGGATGTATGGATCAAGGGTTCATAAGGAAGTCCTAAAAAACAATGAATACCTCTCAGGGGTTACCGTGCACCTAGTAAACTCCGAGTATGATAAGGGAGAAATTTTATCGCAAAAAACAATTCCGATAAGTGAGAACGAGACACCAGAATCTCTGGCTGAAAAAGCACATCGGGTAGAGCATCGTCTAATTGTGAAAACAATTAAAAAAATCATTGAAAAAAAAANTGGGTTGGCTCGTTATGAGAAAAAAATCAAATGAAAATAGACGCGCGCCNATAGCTGTTATGGCCTGTGATTCNGGCCGAAGGTTTGCGCATTCGGTGGCTAGCGAAATGAGAATAGATTTGCTCCCAACAAAAGAGACTTGGTTTGCATGCGGAGAGGGCAAGTTTGAAATAAAGTCAAATGTTAGAGGACATGACGTTTATATCTTTCAATCCGCTGTTGGNAAACAAGATGAGCGAAGTATCTATGATAGGTTCTTAATGCTACTTCACGCCATTGAGGCCGCCGCGCTATCCGACGCCCAATATATTACCGCTGTTTTGCCCTATTATCCCGGTGCTCGACAAGACAAACGAAAAGGAAGAAACAGAGAGGGTATCAGCGCAGGTCTTTTCGCTAGACTTCTTCAAAGCGCGGGGGTAGATAGGGTAATGAGTGTAGAGATCCATAATGATTCAATAGCGGGCATGTTCAACCCCTCATTAGCGCATCTTGAAAATGTCTTTCTAACAAATCATTTCAGCAAATGGATCAAAAGCAATCACAAAGCTTTTGATGTTGTGGTTTCTCCGGATGTTGGATACTTAGAACGAGCGAGAGCTTTTTCAGAGGAGCTATCGGCTGACCTTGCAGCGCTTTCTAAAGAAAGGGACTATTCCAAAGCAAATTCAATTTTTACGTCGAATCTTATCGGAGAAGTGAGGGGACGTGATGTTCTTCTTGTTGACGACATAGTTGACACTGGCGGGTCAGTAGTGTCATCCATTCAAGAACTTAAAAAGCAAGGGGCAAAAAATATTACTATCGCCTGCGTCCATCCTCTAATGAATGGGGATTGTTGGGAAAAGCTAGAGCTGATTTATAAAAAATCGGTTTCTGATGGTTGGCACTTTAGTATGACAGGAACGAGCGTTGTTGATCACAAAGATCCNCCNTCTTGGTANACAACTTACAGGATTGAAAAATTAATAGCGAGAGTTCTGGAGAAAATAAACTCACGAGGGAGTGTTACAAGTGTGCAAGATAACAGTTCATTAAGCTCTAATTCTTGACAAACTTGTCGCATACACTATCCTGAGCGAGATAGAAAAGCCTTGCGCGTCCTCTCTCAAAGTAATTTCNTTTACANCTATAAATTAGGGAATCATGAGATGACGCTTCCGCGAAGTATCAGCACGAACAGTTAGAAATCTAATGAAAGATAGAATCAAGCCNAACGATNAAAACTTTAATTTTGTTGATGCCGAGCATCGCTTGCTAAAGTTTTGGAATGAAGAAAAGATCTTTAGGAAGAGTCTCGAGAAAAATCCTAGCTCGAACACCTACATTTTCTATGATGGACCCCCATTCGCGACTGGGCTTCCTCATCACGGGCATCTAGTTGGTTCTATTCTTAAGGATGCAGTTCCGAGATATTGGACAATGAAAGGAAAGTTTGTGCAGCGACGATTTGGATGGGATTGTCATGGNCTTCCGATCGAGCATGAAATCGATAAATCATTAGGCATGTCTTCTTCAGACGCAGTAGAAAAACTCGGCGTCAAAGGTTACAACGATGAGTGTCGNAAAATTGTTCAACGCTACACAACTCAATGGCAAAAAACGATAGAGAGAATCGGTAGATGGGTAGATTTTGATAACGACTACAAAACTATGGACCCCTGGTACATGGAGTCTGTGTGGTGGGTTGTCAAGCAACTTTGGGAACAAGGCCTGATTTACAAAGGAGAAAAAGTCGTACCGTTTTCCACCGAACTCGGGACAGTGCTCTCGAACTTCGAAGCGGGCTCCAATTATAAAAGCGTTCAAGATCCGGCCCTTACGGTTCTCTTCAAACTGAAGTCAGAAGATAAATATTTGGCTGCTTGGACAACGACTCCTTGGACTCTTCCTTCCAACCTAGCACTGTGTGTCGGAAGAAATATTAATTATGTCGAGGTCAAAGATCTGAGTTCCGATAAATTTTTGATAGTTTCGGAACACTATTCGCTAGATTTACTAAAANACANNGGGAANTTTGAATTAATAAGCAAGTTTAAAGGGTCAGATCTCGTAGGGAAAAAATATCTTCCGATTTTTGATTTCTTCAAAGATCACGGACAATATGGCGGGTTTAGTGTACTAGAAGACGATTATGTAACCCCAGAAAATGGGACAGGAATAGTTCACCAAGCGCCCGCTTTTGGTGAAGACGACTATCGGATATTTCAGAAAGCCGAAATAGACGCACCTTCGGTATGTCCGATTGATATGTCAGGCAAGTTTACGTCGGCAGTTAAAGACTTTGCGGGAATTTATGTAAAAGACGCCGATAAAGAGATAGCCAAAGCTATTCGGGACAAAGGTCTACTTTTCAAGCAGGAAGTCATTCAACACAACTACCCTTTTTGCCCTCGCAGCCATAGCCCTATTATCTATCGGACAATTGACAGCTGGTATGTAAAAGTAGAAGAGTTTAGAGAACAACTCCTAGAAGCTAATGCAGAAATAAATTGGGTACCAGGACACCTTAAAAGCGGTCGCATGGGAAAATGGTTGGAAGGGGCAATTGACTGGGCAATTTCCAGGAACCGCTACTGGGGAACACCGCTGCCAATCTGGATTAACGATGAAACTGGGAAAAGTATTTGTGTAGGTTCAATAAATGAATTGAAGTCTTTGAGCGGGGTCGAGCTACACGACCTCCATAGAGAAAACGTTGACCCGATAACATTTCGAATTTCCGGAGAGCAAGGCGTATATCGCAGGGTTGATGAGGTCCTTGATTGTTGGTTTGAATCTGGATCTATGCCTTACGCTCAACTGCATTATCCTTTCGAAAACGAAGAAACTTTCAATCGAGGATTCCCAGCTGAATTTATAGCGGAAGGATTAGATCAGACACGGGGATGGTTTTACACGCTTATAGTTTTAGGTAACGCACTTTTTCGAAAGAACCCATTTAAAAATGTTATCGTGAACGGGATTGTCATGGCTGAAGACGGAAAAAAAATGTCTAAAAGTCTGAAGAATTATTCTCCGCCCGAAGAACTAATGGAGACATTCGGCGCTGATGCATTGAGACTCTACCTCATCAATTCTGGACTAGTGAAGGGTGAAGAACAGCGGTTCTCCGATGAAGGTGTAAAAGATATGGTAAGGAGAGCGCTTCTTCCTTGGCTGAACGCATTTAAATTTCTATATACTTACGCAGACATCGATGATTGGCGACCAGCGGCAGATTTCCCACCATCTACCAACATTATGGATCAGTGGGTCTTATCGAAGCTGGAATCGTTAAAAAAGTCAGTAGCTCATGAGATGGAAGGATATAGACTTTATAATGTAATGCCCGCCCTATTTGAGTTCATCGAGGACCTCACGAATTGGTACATTAGACTTAACCGATCTAGGTTTTGGGCTGAAGGGATTACTCAA
Organism: Gammaproteobacteria bacterium; assembly: GCA_002711495.1. GTDB lineage: Bacteria > Pseudomonadota > Gammaproteobacteria > Pseudomonadales > Azotimanducaceae > UBA9659. The sequence goes on along the minus strand of PARM01000002.1, from coordinate 15,386 downwards.
GACAAACTCTCGGCATATCACACTTTATATGAAGCACTTTTTGAATTAAGCATCTCAATGGCTCCGTTTGCCCCTTTCCTATCGGAAATCCTGTACCAGGAGCTTAAAGATTTTTCGTCTTTAGAATTGCCACAATCAGTTCACCTTTGCTCCTACCCAGAGGTAAATAAAGAGAGGATAAAGCCGCTTTTAGAGTCTGCTGTCCAACGAATCCAGCATATCATCTTGCTTGGAAGACAGAAGCGTAATCAAGAGAAATTAAAAACGAAATATCCTGTGTCAGAAATTACCATCATTCATCCAGATAAAAAGCTGCTCAAGGAAATATCTAAACTTGAAAACTACATACAACAAGAACTCAATTCGAAACACGTCAAATACTCAACGAATGAAGAGAAATTCATAGAACTTTATGCAAAGCCAAATTCCCGAATATTAGGTAAAAGACTGGGAAAAGATTTTAAGGAATATAAAATAGCAATCGAGGAGCTCAGTTCGTCCGAAATTAACAGGTTACAGGTAAAAGAAAAAATAACGATAAAGAATGAAGAATTTAATCTAGAGGAAATCCTTATTTTTAGAGAAGCAAAAGAGGGAACTAACACAGTATCTAACAAATTTATATCTGTTGACATGGACTGTAAACTAGACAGCGAGCTATTGGCACAGGGTCAGGCTCGAGAGGTGGTTAACCGAATTCAAAAGTCCAGAAAAGACTCTGGACTTAAAGTAAGCGACAGGATCAAACTTTATCTAAAGGTCGGGACCGCTCTTCACTCGGTGATTAAGAAACACGACAAATATATCAAAAACGAAACTCTTACTACACAATTAAACTTCACAGAAACCGAACAAAGATTTTCCTTTGAAATTGACGAACATGAATTTTCTTTTTCGATCGAGAAAGATTCCTAATAGCTTTTGAACTCGGTCCAACTTTTTTATTGGGTTAAAATTCGAACTTGATTACAATTACAAGAGTTTCTTATAACCCTCAAAGAAAAGGTGGGTCTAATTCTGTTATCATCAGCCTTACGCTGAAAGAAAAGACAATCGTTAAAAACAAGCAGGAAAAACCTCATGACGCCAGGCAATAAAAAAATGATCAGAAATCATCCTCTTTGCCTTTGCTTTATATTGTTTATTATTCTTTCGAGGGGTGCTTTCGCAGGTAATTTATCGGAGATTTATGAGTTATCAGTGGCTAATGATCCGGAATTAGCAGCGGCGCAAGCTCGATATCTCTCAAGGAAAGAAGTCGTCTCGCTCAGTCGTTCACAACTACTTCCTCAAATAGGCCTGCGAGCGCAGACATCGGATAATCGTCGGGATTTCCCTTTAAATTCCACGAGCACAACCTCATATTTTAACGAGAATGGATGGTCCGGTTTCCTCACTCAGCCTGTCTTTAAACTAGAATCATGGTATCAGCTACAGCGCTCGAAGAATTTGCGTTCAGAAGCTCAAGCAAAGTTTTCATCAGAACAACAAGCTCTCATAGTAAGAGTTGCCGAAATCTATTTCCGGATACTAGAGAGAGAGGCTGCGCTCTCTGCATCGGCTGCAAAAAGAGAGGCAGTAAAACGTCAGCTCGAGCAAGTTCAACAGCGATTTGATGTGGGACTTGTTGCTATAACCGACGTTTTGGAATCAAAAGCTGCGTTCGATAGCTCGACGGTGAGTGTTATCGAAGACGAAGGAGCGCAATCAAACAGCTTTGAGCCGCTGGTTCGACTTACAGGGAGATCCTTCGAATTCGTATATGGTCTGTCCGATCAATTTCCTGTGAAATCCCCAGAGCCGAATAATGAAGACGAGTGGGTAGCGGAAGCCCTAAAAAACAACTATACGGTTAAGGCGAAAGAAGCCCTAGTTATTGCGGGAGAACGAAGCCTTAAAGCAGCAAAATCAAAACATCTTCCTACGATCGATGCGCAAGTTTCATACTCTCATAACGAGTCTGGGGGAACATCTTTCTTGGGGCAAGAAGTTGATCAACAAACGGCAACGCTTAATCTCTCTATGCCCATCTTTCAGGGAGGCGCAGTGAGATCGGGAGTAAGAACAGCGAAATACGATTTAGAGGCAGCTCGCAAGATTCTAGATTTAACAAGAAGACAAGTCGTGGAGAACACTCGCAGTTTGTTTAGATTGGTCAAAACCGACGTAGCCAGAGTATCCGCAGGGAAGCGGGGGATCGAATCAAGCGAGAGTGCTCTCGAAGCAACCTTGACAGGATACGAGGTCGGCACCCGCAATATCGTGGACGTGCTGAACGCACAAAGAAATTTATTTCTTTCCCAGTTTCAATATGCGAGCGCAAGATATCGGTACGTTCTTAACACCTTAAGACTCAAGCAAACGGTTGGAGTTTTGGCCCCAGAGGACATCTATAATCTGGATGAATTCTTAGACACTGCGCAAACAATAAATCGAACAATCAAGTTAACGCGCTAGAGCTTATGTTAAAAAACAATCTGTTTTTAGGAGTAGTCGTTTTAATATGCAGTGCAGGGTTGTTTGCGACCGGTATGAATTGGGAAGAGGACAATAAAAAAGATAGTTTTTCGTCCAGCAGCAGCAAAGATGGAAAAGAATCTTTAAGCCCCATCGAGCTCCCTTTTACAAATGACGAAAAGAACAACACTGCGATATTCGAAAAAGCCAGTCCCAGTGTAGTTTTCGTTACAAATACTAAATTAAGAAGACAACGATTTTCTCTGAACGTCTCGGAAATTCCGCAAGGCACAGGCACAGGTTTTATATGGGACCGATCAGGAATAATAGTGACAAACTTCCATGTCGTCTATCGAGCGAACAAAATCACTATAACCACCCATTCTAACCGAAGCTATGAAGCGAAAATTATAGGAGCAGCGCCAGAGAAAGATATAGCCCTCCTAAAAATCGACGCCAGTGGAGAGCTTCTTGAACCCCTTCCTCTGGGGGATTCTTCAGCCCTCGCTGTTGGAAGAAAAGTATTGGCAATTGGAAACCCCTTTGGATTAGATTCCACGCTAACAGTTGGCGTAGTCTCAGCTCTTGGCAGAGAAATAAAATCTCTAAATCAACGGACCATACGAGACGTAATACAGACAGATGCGGCCATCAATCCAGGCAACTCAGGAGGCCCTCTGTTAAATTCAAGTGGCCAAATAGTAGGAGTGAACACAGCTATCCGATCGCCCTCTGGTGCCAGCGCGGGTATTGGCTTCGCTATCCCGATAAACACTTTAAAAAATATCGTGCCTCAGCTTATTAAACATGGGAAGGTAGTAAGGCCAGTGATGGGCGTAGAATTATTATCGGATTACTGGACAAAAAGACTCGGCGCGCGCGGTGTAGCAATTTTCTCGGTTATTCAAGGGCTTCCCGCTGAAAGNGCTGGCATGGTAGGAGTTCGTTATGATAAGCAAGGTAAAATTCACTTAGGCGACGTTCTGATAGATATCAACGGAGCGTTGGTATCAGATGAAGATACGCTTCTCGAGCAATTAGAAAAATTCAAACCCGGGGATAAGATTCAAGTAACCACGACCCGAGACGAGAAAATAAAGAGATATCAATTAATTCTTGCCGCTCCAAGTCCGGTGAATTAATTCCGAGATATAAAGGCGCTATTTTTACGGGATTACACAGTGAGCATAAAAAGCTAGAATATTAATTTTTGTTGGACTGACCTTATGGATTGGCAAGCAGTAGATTTGATTAACGATTTCGATCCGGGCGTTCATAATTCGAAACAGCATGAAAACTCTTGGCACATTCCGGTTTCAGGGAACCAGATATTGACAACAAGAGAAAATATNGGNTTGCGTCCCCTAACCATGGAAGAATGGCGNTGGTCAGGGATTTCNTCCAACAAGACCCATTTTTTAGGCACGCTTCGAAATNATACTCCGATATTTGCAGAAGAAATTGAAGTCGACTTGCTCGAACCGGAAGGCTATAGATTGAACCCTCTGTGGAATTTTTTGACTGGAGCGGACCTTCCGATTTTTTATCTTGTGGGCAGGGCGAAACAGGTAGTAGAGTGGAGTAAACAGCATGAATATTGCGGCGCATGTGGATCTAGAACTTTGGAGTCCACAACCGATCGTTCAAAAAAATGTCCGCACTGCAATATCCCCTTCTACCCCAGAATATCGCCATCGATAATCGTTTTAGTAACTAAAGGCGAGGAATTATTGCTAGCTAAGAATGCAAACGCGCAAGGAAATTTTTATAGCACCCTAGCTGGATTCGTTGAGCCCGGTGAGTCCATCGAAGAGACAGTCCACAGAGAAGTTTTTGAAGAGGTGGGTATAAGGATAAAAAATTTAAGGTACTTTTCAAGCCAATCATGGCCTTTCCCTAACTCTCTGATGTTAGGATTTCACGCCGAATACTTGCATGGAGAGATAAGAATTCAAGAAGAAGAAATAGCGGACGCGAGGTGGTTCCATTATAAAGAAATGCCTAACAAACCAGCGATGATGTCAATATCAGGCTGGCTAATCGATGACTACTTAAAAAAGCTTGAGAGTTAATGGAGAAGTTTTTTTTTNCTTTANTNATTCTTGTTTTTNTCAAACCCGCTCAAGGAAACGATTTTCTNAANATNGCTGTCGCNTCAAACTTCAACTCTACTNTAGAGAAAATCTCTTTCCAATACGAAAAAAAAAAGAAATTGAAGATCAATATTATCTCGGGTTCCAGCGGCATCCTTTTCGCTCAGATCGTNAATGGGGCGCCCTATGACATTTTTTTTTCCGCTGATAGGGATCGTCCCGAAAAGCTCGACTCAAAAGGATTAACGCGAGCCCGGGGCACATATGCCTATGGTCGGATAGTCTTTTGGGAAAGGGATGGCCCCGCGCAGGAACAATATCTATCTCAGAGCAATAGAAAAATTGCACTTGCTCGACCTGAATTCGCTCCCTACGGGAAAGCTGCCTTAGAGATTCTAGAGAAATTTAACCATCGNCTAATTAATTTAGCTTACGGNGTNAATGTAAANCANGTTTTCGCTTATATCGANACTGGNAGNGTAAACGCNGGNTTCATATCTCTNAGCCANGCANTAAACAAAAATCTTTCTCCTATTAATTTCTTGTTAATCTCTGAATCATTGCATTCAAAAATTGAGCAGCAGTTTGTTATTACTTCTAATGCGAAAAATTGGGCAGAAGAATTCGTCGATTGGGTTTTAAGCCCGGCAGNTCAGGAGATCNTTATAGACGCGGGCTACAGNGGAATCAGGCTAGATGACTGAAAATGATTTAGCTTCATTATTTTTAACTCTTAAACTGGCTTCGGTTACTTCTATTTGTCTCGCTTTAATTGGAACTCCCCTAGCTTGGTGGTTATCCCAAACTAATTCTTTTTGGAAGAATATTGTTCAACCTCTTGTCGCACTCCCAATTGTTCTTCCGCCTACGGTAATAGGTTTCTATTTACTGATCGCTTTCTCTCCTCAGAATTTCTTCGGGGCCGCGTGGCTAAATTCGACCGGAGTTCCTCTTGCATTCTCATTTTCAGGATTGGTCGTTGGGTCAATAATATATTCCCTACCCTTCTATGTTCAACCAGTGCAAGTCTCGTTTCAAGCAATTCATCGCGAGATAATCGAGACTGCAACGAATCTGGGCGCGGGTAAAGTAGATAGATTTTTCAGACTCATAATGCCTTTATCGAAAAAAGGCTTCCTGATCGGNTTTTGTTTATCTTTTGCGCATACAATCGGAGAGTTTGGAATAGTTTTGATGATTGGAGGTAACATACCTGAAGAAACTAGGGTNATTTCGATCGCTATTTTTGATCAGGTAGAAACGCTAAATTATAACAGGGCCCATTTTTTGTCAGGATTCTTGTTAATATTCTCTTTTCTTATCTTGGCTCTTCTTTACCGGACAGACCGAGTTTGGAACGAAAAAAGTTCACTTAAGTAATGGCTATCCAAATTACTGCAAAGTTTAATCGATCGCCCGATTTCGGGATCAATGTTGACCTTGACCTCGAAGGGAATCAAATTACGGCACTCTTTGGAAAATCTGGNTCTGGGAAGTCAAGCATACTTAGATTCGTGGCGGGTTTTGAAAAATTTCCAAACAACTTTCTCTATGTCAACGGAGNNGTTCTNCAAGACAANACCTCCTTCGTTCAGCCAGAACATAGAAAGATTGGCTACGTCTTTCAAAGTCTGAACCTCTTTACACACCTATCAGCCGAAGAGAACCTGAATTTTGCATCAAAACGTTCAAAGGCAAGGCCTCTTGTAAAGGAGGGTGAAGTTATCAAGGCCTTGGATCTAAAGCACCTCCTTAAAAAATATCCAAGCTCGCTTTCCGGAGGCGAACAGCAAAGATTAGCTATTGCCCGTTCTTTNTTATCAAATCCGACTTTAATTCTNCTAGACGAGCCCNTATCTTGGTTAGATACGGACAGCAAGTTGCGTATTCTAAATTACCTCAAGGAAATTAACGAAAAGTTGAAAGTCCCTATGATATTCGTTAGCCACTCTGAGGATGAAGTACTTTTATTTTCAGACCGTGTCTATGAGATTGAAAATGGGAGAAATAAATCACCGTTATCGCCTCGTCAATTTGCATTTCGATATTTTAACGAAACAAAAAATACCGAGACGATAACTATTGATTGTCAAATAAGTGAATATGATCCGGTCAATGAGCTTACGAGATTAACTTTTGAAGGGGAAAGTCTCTACATTGAACAAAAGGGCTTGGTCAAAGATCAGAAAACTAAGGCGGAGATTAAAATACAAGATATAGTCATCAGTAAACTTAGGCCAGAAAAATCGAGTGTAATAAATCAATTCGCTGCTACGGTTCACTCGATAAAAGATCCCGGGAATGGTCCTTTTGTAATCGTGGAATTAAAAAAGAAAACCCAATCTCTATCAGCGCGAGTTCCAAGAAAAGCTTTACAGGTCTTGTCACTCAAAGAAAGGGAAACAGTTTTTATCCAGATAAATAACTTGAAGGTCCGAGAAAAGAGATGAGGCCAGAAAACCATCCTTTCTCTGCTCTCNACCCTGACTTCATCCTTGACTCAATAGAATCAAAAGGATTTAAAGTGGATGCGAGAATCTTAGAGCTCAACAGCTATGAGAATCGAGTTTTTCAGATCGGCATAGAAAATAGCGAGCCAATCATCGCAAAATTCTATCGGCCCNATCGATGGAATCAAGATCAAGTTCAAGAGGAGCATGATTTTTTATTGGAACTCGCTTCGAACGAGATATCTGTAGTCGCACCAATCAGACTTGAAGGCACGACTCAATTTCAGGCTGGCAAATTCATAGTAGCTTTATTCGAGCGAAGTGGAGGTCGAACTCCACTAATAGAAAGTGAATCTTCTTTAGAAATTCTCGGTCGAACGCTTTCACAAATTCATAATGTAGGTGCGGAAAAGTCCTTTGCTTATCGGCCTTCAATTAATATTGATGATTATGGGAAATCGTCAAGAAGATGGTTGCTCGAAGCGGAGGTCATCCCCATAAATCTAGAGAAACAATATGAGAAGGTTTCAAATATATTGATAAATCGAATTGAGGAAAAGTTCTCTACACAAGAAGTCAAAAATATAAGAATCCATGCGGATTGCCACCTCGGAAATATTCTCTGGCGAGNGCAAAGGCCTCACTTTGTCGATTTTGACGATTCAAGAAATGGCCCTGCGATTCAAGATCTTTGGATGTTTTTNTCTGGAAACCTATCAGAGAAATCTCGGCAGATGACAAATATTATTCGCGGCTATATGGATTTTAGAGATTTCAATTTCGGTGAAGTCGCTCTTATCGAGAGTCTGCGGGCTCTGCGCATTATGCGACATTCGGCCTGGATAGGACGAAGATGGGAGGATCCTGCCTTTCCTAGAGCTTTCCCTTTCTTTAACACAGAGAAATTCTGGGTGGAACACATCCATCAGCTTTCTGAGCAAATAGAAACAATTGAAGGACCAAGTATCAGCCTAAATTTCTAAACCCTCTCTATTCAAAATTGGATTCGCATAAATTCGAAGAAACTGTTCTCGAAATTTCTCAGGACATTTTTGAAGTCTTTCATTTAAGTAACGGATATCTTTTTTGCTTATATCAATTGAGTGCTGGGTCCTTAGCTGTTTATAGGGCTCTTCGCTCAGTTTGGAAAGCGCCCAGTAATTTATCGGATAAAGCTCAAGATTTGATAAGATCTGACGGTCTATCTCTCTCGAAATACGAGAAGGATCCTCAAAGTTCTGATCGAGAGGATCTCCTATCGAGAATTTCACNTTNCCCTTCTTCCCGTAGAGTCCTTTTGCTAAAGAAATCAAATCCTCACCTTCAGGTTTTCGATATTCTTTACCTGATTCTATCAAAGTTAGTTCCTTCGCTTTCAGCACGTCACACGGATCAAACTCATATGAAATTGATAGCGGAACAATATTCAAACTCTGCATGAAAGAGTTGAACTCCGCATTGCCTTTAGCCAGGCCTAGCATTTTAATTAACGCAGGGTCAGTGATATCAATTGCATCCTTGCTACGACCTTCACTTTGAGCAATCCAAACAGAGTTCCCGGATTGAATGGATTCTTTAATGTAGCGAGATGCTTGCAAAAGAGCTGCGTAAATCTTTTTATTCCCTCGAACAGAGCGTTTAATGAAAAACCCTTTATTGAGTCGCATTAAAGACGTTGCAAAATCTGTTTGCACTAGATTGTCACCAATCGCAATACGGACAGTATCGAAACCATTGATGTAAAGTCCATAGTCTAAAAACATAGAATCACATGCGATATCTCTGTGATTACTTATAAAAAGATAGCTCTTATTCGGTTCAAGTTTTTCAAAGCCCTCGTACTTGACATCGTCTGTTCCCTCTCTGATGAGTTTATTAGCAAAACGTGCTATCAAAGACTGAAAAGCATCGATATCTTTGATAGGCCTTATTAGCCTACCCAAATAGAGTTTGAGAAGATATCGCACTATAGAGGGGGCATATCGACTCAAACGTGGTGTCAACCAACTTGCCAAAAAATCAACAAACCCATCATCATTAACTAATTTTCTGAGTTCGTATGCTACCTCATCGTCATGAAATGGCCTTATGTCTTCGAAATCGGTCACAACGGAAATCCCCAATCTATTTTTTAATTATCTAACTTTTAAGGTGCGAACGTACAGAAAAAGTAGAGGGCGTTTTAAAATTTCAAGGTTAAGTAGCTTTTTCGGAGAGGCAAAAAATTTGTTTTCCTTACTTTACAAAAATGCAATGATCAATTCTTCTGGCAAAAAAGAGAGTCTCTAAAAGTCATGGATTTCCTTGAGAAAACAGTAATCGTAACCGGAGCAAATCGAGGAACAGGCAGAGTTATCGCGGAAAATTTTATAGCCCATGGAGCTGAAGTTTTTATTCATAGCTTGAAAGAAGGAGATTCTCAGAGCACTGTTAAAGAAATAGGAGTTGGAGAACCCCTTTGGGGAGATATTTCTTGTGACTCAGGTTCAGAAAAAGTCTTATCTCAATTTCAAAAAAAAGCACAAAGACTATCGATTTTGGTGAATAATCTGGGCTCGGGNAGTCCGGGCAAATGGATCGANACCTCAGCCGATGATTGGATAAAGTCTTATCACAAAAATACTCTGTCCGCTGTCAGGATGGTAAATAATTTTCTTCCTTTTATTCCCTCGGGCGGACGGATAATAAACATCGGGACTGTTGGCTCAACTCGTCCTGGAAAATCCATGCCTCATTACTATGCATCCAAAGCAGCCCTGGCGAATCTTACCTCAAGCTTAGCAAAAGAGGTTGGAGAACTTGGAATCACCGTAAATCTGGTCTCGCCAAGCCTTATNAGAACTGAGGAAGTCGAAGCTCACTTCATGAAAATTGCGACNGAAAATAAGTGGGGATCTACCTTNNAGGAGGCTGAGAAGNCTATTGTCTCGAACTATGCACCCAACCCGATGGGAAGAATGGCTACAAGACTTGAGGTAGCCAATGTGGTTTTATTCTTAGCTAGCCCCCTTGCTTCCTTCATAAACGGGCAAAATATAAAAGTCGATGGCGGTGCCTTGGATCTTATATGATTCTCTGGGTAAAACTGTTTCATATCCTTTTTGTGATAGCTCGGATGGCTGGATCTTTTTATTCTCCCAGAAAACTGGTGCACTATATCGAAGGACGAGTGTTGGGCGAGGGCTTCCAAGACTAATAATCATGGGCGAACGTCTTAGTAAAATTTCTGCTGCCATAGCTGCCTTGGCAATTGGTTCTGGTCTTTAGGCTTGAGTTTTATGATTTTTGCGGTAATTGGCTACATACAAAACTTGGATTCGTGAGACTACCAACCTGTTGTCAGATACAAACCTACGGTTACGCAAAAAGGATGACAGAAAATCTTCTTGTTAAAACGTCTTTTTTTCGAGACTGTATAGTGAATTTGCTTTAGTATTTCTCATCTCGACTTTTTACCTTGTTTTATTCAAACCTATTTAAGGTCAAGCGTAAACTCCATTAACTTGCTGACATTATCTTCCCTATGGCATNAAAACCGAAATCTAGATATGCATACACTCGAAAAATTTGTAAAGCTCGCTTTGGAAAGCCAAGAGGGGCGTTTATTTAGACGGCCTTTTGATAANGAATGGAGATCTTTGTGTGAACGTTACCAAGAAAAAAATTTTAGTTACTGGAGCCCAGTGAAGCAAGAGATCCCGGTAAGTTTCAGTGGCTTGGAGAATGCACTNGAAATCGAAATTCATCCAGACATAAAAAAATATTACGGTACTTTCTGGTCAGGCAGCTTAGAAGCGAATTATTCGGAGGGGCCACTAAGCCTCATACAACTTTGGAACGAACAAGATCATGATCGACTGATCGCAAATTTAGTTGGTCACTCATTGAACAAAAAAAAATCAGGCGCACCCTTTACTGTATTTTTCGCAACAACCGATCCTCGGTCCGAGTACTTTCTATCTATTGAAAACAGCACTGGAACAGTAGTCTTGGAGGAACCAACAAGCAAAAAAATAAGAGAAATTGATTCAGGAATCAGTACTTTCCTGGAGCGAATAGCACCGACCAATAGAGAAACTGAGATATACTAGGAATATGGAACGTCTCGTCTTAAAACCAATTAAACAAATAAATGGCAGCTTAACGCTACCAGGATCAAAAAGTCTTTCAAATAGAGCGCTACTTTTATCTGCGATCGCCTCAGGGACGACTGTGCTAGAGAATTTGCTTCTTGGCGAAGACACCTACGTGATGATTCAAGCACTAAAACAACTGGGGATCTTAATCGAGGAGGATAAAAAGGACTTAAAATATAAAGTTTATGGGATTGGAAAGAAATTNGACGTGCCTGATAATCGAAAGTTCTCCTTGGGTAATGCGGGTACTGCTATAAGACCGCTTAGCGCAATGCTAGCACTAGTGCCCTCTAAATTTACAGTTGACGGTGATAAATATATGAGGCGACGGCCCATAGCTCATCTGGTAGATGCCTTAAAGTCTTTGGGCGCAAAAGTGAGTTACCTGANTAACGACGGTTACCCCCCGTTTNTGATTNAAGGAGGANNNATAANAGGGGGTAATGTTTCTGTNCAAGGTNGTATTTCCAGTCAATATCTTTCTTCGCTATTNATGGCTCTNCCCNTNGCAAAAAAAANTTCAAGCGTTACNGTATCTGGAGAGCTTGTATCGAAGCCTTACGTAGATCTCACATTAAGTCTGATGAAAAACTTTGGCGTTGAAGTTCATAATGAGAGCTACCAAAGATTTACTATTTCTGGAAACCAAAGTTANAGCTCTCCNGGAAGGTATTTGATTGANGGTGACGCTTCCTCCGCCTCTTATTTCNTTGGNGCCGCCGCTATCAAAAAAGGCNCCGTCAAGGTCTATGGTCTCGGGATNAAATCAGTGCAAGGTGATTACAAGTTTTTAGAAGTCATTGAAAAAATGGGTGCTAAAATTCGCAGAGGNGAAAACTGGACNGAGGTTNNGGGATCAAATCTTANNGGCATAGANTNAGATCTAAACNATATTCCTGACGCAGCTATGACGATTGCTGCGATGGCCCTTTTTGCGCAGGGACCNACAAAAATAAGAAATATAGGTAACTGGCGGGTCAAAGAAACCGACCGAATGCANGCAATGAGGGAAGGNCTAGTAGCGCTTGGAGCAAAAGTATTATCGTCAGAGGATTCGATATTTATCGATCCTCCGAAAACATTAAAAGATGCGACTATAAAAACATACGGTGATCACAGAATAGCTATGTCTTTCTCTTTAGCGGCGTTAGGGAACGCGACGGTCACTATTGAGGATCCAGACTGCACGCGAAAAACATTCCCCAACTATTTTAAAGCGTTAGCTTCGCTCTCTAAATGATAAGAAGATTTTATTCTAGTCTGCTTTGGCTCCCGCTAATAAGCTTCAACGGTTTTTCTTCACAAGATTGGAACGAGAAAAAAAACAAGGATGGAATAAGAATAGAGGTCCGAAAGCTTCAAAATCACAAGTACCAGGAAATTCGTGCAGAAACGATTATAGATTCGTCTATCACCGAAGTTTTCCAATTCATTAGTAACACTAATTCCTGCGAAAAATGGGTCTACAGGTGCGGTTTCAGCGAGGAACGCAGATCCATGGATCGAGAGACCAGAGTAATTTACCAGCTCACAAAATTTCCTTTCCCTTTCAAATCAAGAGAAGTATTTCTGACTACAAAAACAACTTTAAATCCTGACAGATCGATTAAGATTCGAATGGAATCGACAAAAAATGAAAAACGTGAGAAATCAAGCTTGCTAGAAATAAAAAAGGCGACCATTGAGTATCTCCTTACACCTACTCCAGAAGGAGTAACTCGAATAAGCTGGCAACAATATGTTGACCCAGGAGGAAACTTGCCGACTTGGGCTGTTGATAAGGAAAACATCTTTTTTGTACAAAAATCCCTGGGAAACCTGAAGAAGATAATGGCACCAGACTGAGGCTTTGATCTAAAATTTGGGAATTTAACGAGAACAGAGCATAACCTTTTTTTGGAAGTCATTGCTGAAAGGGTTTTTAATTGTTTTTGAGGAACGTAGACTAATTCGTCAAATCAAACCAATGAAAAAGTTTTAAAGTGATACCAACGCTCAACCAAATAAAAAGCGTCGACCCTCACAGATTTTCGGGAGAAGGTTGCTGGCATCTAAAACTGGATTATAAGCCTGCTTTTCTAAAATCGGGGGTTCCTGAATTGCTGGACATCCTTATTTTTAAAAACCGCGACTCTATATGCGGAGCAATAGGCAGAAACCAACCACCCCTAGACTGCAAACTGGAGTCTATAGAAGCTTTCTTTAATTTTACCGAGAGCAACCAAATGAGCGCCATAGTCTTAAACAAGCCACTCCTTTTAGATCCGGTGACCGTGAAAAAACCTTGGGGAGAAGAAATTTGGTTTTCGGGGATTGAGAAGCGGGGAGTTTCAAGCTGCAATGGAATACCAATAAATTTTTTATTTGAGATTTTTGGCGAATTCTTGGGCTGCTCGAAGCCCCCAATTTTATTGAAAATCTTAGCGCCTAGCCCGGAACCTAATCTAGGCGATCTTTATTTTGAGCTGCACGAAAAAAAAACTGAAGTATATGTTGTAACTGACGTAAACACAGAGAGTTGGCCAAATGGGAAAGGCAAAATAAGACTAGGATTCAATCGCAAAGAAATTCAAAGTCACGGCTCACCCGAGAGTTTTATTGAGAAGTACTTGTCCTCAGTCAAAAAATACCAAAAGTGCAGAAATTATATCGACTCAAAACTGGACGAGATGAAGATTTCGCTTGGTTTTTCCCAAGACGAAATAATTGAATCAAAGCTATATCAAACTCTGACAGCTTCGTTAGATAGAAATGTTATCGATGAAGAAAAGAAGCTTCGTAAAGAAATGTACAGTTTCACTAAACTTCATGAGATTAAAATAGGAGACGCGGTAAAGGTTAATCCGTACATTCCTCACTCACTGCAACATGGGGTCAGAGTAGTTGAGTTTCAAACTCCTCATTACGAGCGTTATATTCTTTCTTTCGGTCAGAAAGTCATCACACAAGATCATTGGGACACTAAAGCCGCTCTAATGAAAGCTAAAGTCAATGAAACTAAAATAGAGCCTCCAAAAAAAATGGACGCATTCCAAGACATGGTCGCCGACTTTGAAGAATTTAATGTGGTTCGAGCCGTTCTTCCCTCGGGAAAAGAACTTGAAATAGCCGAAAAAGGATATTGCCTAATTATGGGGATTTTCGGCGAAACGAGGCTAGGACCAGATAGAATAAAAAACGAAAAGGCCTTTTTCATTCCACCTACCGATTCGTTGGTCATGATTAACGAATCGGAGGCAGAGAGCTGTTTTTTAATTGCGAGAGAAAATCAACTGGGCAGCAAATGAGCTACTGCGTCACGCTCTTCGATAAGCTCCGCCTCTGTCAGTCTCATCTTTTCCTGACCATAGGTATCTATCTCTAGACCCTGAACGATTTCCCATTTACCGGCTTCACAAACACAGGGAAAAGAATATATCAAACCCGGTTCAATTCCATAGCTTCCATCTGAATGAACAGCCATACTTACGATTTGGCCGTCTGTTCCTTGATTCCAAGATTTCATATGCTCTATTGCTGCATTGGCAGCCGATGCCGCGCTTGACGAACCTCTGGCTTCTATAATCTCAGCACCTCTTTGCTGAACCCGAGGAATAAATTCCGAATCAAGCCATTTTTTATCAACAGAGTCCCAAATGCTCTTCCCCGAAACTAACGCATTTGAAATATCCGGATATTGAGTAGAAGAATGATTGCCCCAAATAGTTAGGCCTGTGACCTCAGAAACATGGGAATTAAACTTGCTCGCTAGTAACCCTCTTGCCCTGTTGTGATCAAGCCTAGTCATCGCGCTGAATTGTTCCGGAGGAATTCTAGCTGCATTTCTCTGCGCGATCAGACAATTTGTATTAGCTGGGTTCCCAACAACTAAAACCTTGACATCTTGACTCGAATTCTCGTTTAGCGCCTCACCTTGAACAGAAAATATCGCTGCATTGGCTTCTAAAAGATCCTTCCTTTCCATACCTGGACCACGAGGTTTCGAGCCTACTAAAAGAGCAAAATCAACATCTTCAAAAGCCTTACTCGGGTTGTCCGTTGTATGTATTTCCTGAACTAGGTCGAAAGCGCAATCATCTAATTCCATCACAACGCCCTCAAGCGCTCCCATCGCAGGTGGAATTTCTAAAAGTTGAAGAATAACAGGTTGGTCAGGCCCCAACATCTGTCCAGACGCAATCCTGAAAAGCAATGAATAACTTATCTGTCCTGCCGCCCCAGTGACGGCCACTCTTGCAGGCTTTCTCACT
>PARM01000056.1 GCA_002711495.1 Gammaproteobacteria bacterium | reverse complement strand
TTATCCTCTATGTGTCCTTTTATGTTTCCAAGAATACCATTCTTTTCTTCTGGTTTTTTCTCAGTCATAATTTCTATTCACCTGATATATTTAGTTCCCCTCTAGTTGTGCAACTTTTGCCTCAAGAGTTTCTATCTTAGCAATCGCTTCTTGTAAAGCAGCTGTTAGTAATGGAACAAATTTTTCATATTTAAGATGCTGATAAACAGGAACTCCTGATGAAGAAACTTTATCTTTTTCTCCTATTAATGAACTTGGAACTACTGTACCCGCTTCATGTGCATAAAAACCACTACATAAAACGTCAGGTTTATCAACTTTTGCTTGATCAGTTTCTATGTAATTAAATTTATATGGTTTTAATTGTTTTAATTCTGTTATTCCATCAGTGTAATCTACAACATTTTCTTTTAACCTATAATCAGAACCACCAGAATATGCGAAAGGTGTTCCAGAACTCTCTGACTGTGGATCTGAATTAGATTGTCTTAATTCTCCACTATCATCCATCCACATACGAATATTAGTAACTTGCTGATGCTCCCAGTACAAACCAGTTCTGTTATCATCTGAACCACAAAGCATGTAATAAAAATTACAAGCAGCTGCTCTACTAATACTATTAAGGACAGTGTCCTCTCCTGTAAACTCTGCAATAAAATGATTTGAGTCACCAATTTGACTTTCCACATGAAGGAATTTGCCAGGACCTCCAACATTAGTCGTGTTAATACCAAGTCTACCTTGACTGTCGATGCGAATTTTTTCTTCACCAAGAGTACCAGTCCTAAATGTTATGATACCAGAGTCAAGTGCTAACTCTGCACCATTGTTTGTAGATCTATAATTTTGTTTAATTGTTGTTTTAGTTGTACCAGCATTAGTATAATCCAAATCCAGTCCAGTGGCACCGCCAGTGCCACCACCAAGTCTGAAGAGTCCAGCACCATTATTTCCTGTTCTCACATGTAAATCTGCGGTGGTGTTGTCAGTTATATTGACACCGATTTTACCATCCGATGTGATTCGCATCCTCTCATTTTCATTACCAGCAAGACGAGTTATAAAACGCAAACTTCCACGAACATTACCATCATTTACATTACTTGTATCATCAGCACCTCTAATCATTGCAACTTTAGAATAGGATGTAGTTCTAAACTCTATCGTTCCAGATGTAGAGTTACCACCTGACCCATCTGCAAAACCAAGAGAAAGTAGTTCTGTTGGACTAGCGGTTCCAATACCAACCTTCTTGTTTGCATTTACTCTAAAGATTTCTTCGTCAGCAGCATTATCAACTCTTAGTGCATAACGATCAGCAGTAGTTCCACCTCCCTTAATCTTTACACCAAATCCACCAGCGTTATTTGTGTTTTCAAATGATGCGATTACACCAGAACTGTTGTCAGCTGAAACAGACAATGAATTAAGAACTCCAACAGATGTTAATGATGATCCTGTAACAGCACTACCAAGAGTAAATGTAGAGGTTGTTTGTCCTTGACCACTACCATTTGTAGGTCCTATAACTTTGTTTTGATCACTGGCAAACATAATACCATTAACAAAGTAATTTTTATTTGCAGCAACATCTATATGTTCTGATGATGTCCAACTATTATATGATACGCCACCATCAGTTCCTCTCCAAAGGAATGTTTTATCGGTTGTACCTTTAACAATAATACCACCATCTTCCGCAGCAGAATCAGAAGGACCTATTGCACTAAATGTGGGTGTACCAGATCCTGTTACGTTATTACTTAACACTGCAGTTCCGTTAGTTGCAATACTTACAATAATTGTTCCTGCAGGAACTGTAATACCAGCAGTGTTGGATGTAACCTCCATACCAGGTATCAATCCTAATGTAGGAGAAATTGATGAGATATTTGGAGATCCATTTACCACAGTACATGTAAATGTTGTACTTACAACAGCAGCAAGTTCAATTGCTTTATCTGTAATCTCTACGATATTAGATTTAACTGTGGTTGTAGTACCATTGACTGTTAGGTTACCTTTAACAAGAGTATCTCCATTAACAGTAAGATCATTACTAAGAGAAACATCATAATTAGAATCACCACGTATCCATGCTACTCCTCCAGAACCAATAACTAACTGTCTATCACCACTGATATTAGGAGGTCTAAATGTTACATCAGCAGAAGTCTCATTATCAGCAGGACCTATAAGAACGTTACCAGTTCCTTTTACGTCATATCCTGCGTAGTGTCCGATGCAAACATTTGCTTCACCAGTTTCGTTGGTCTCCATTGCATTGTTACCAATAGCAACGTTTTTTCCACCCGAAAGAGTAACAAGCATTACATCTTTTCCTATCGCAATATTGTTACTAGCTGTACCCGCTACTCTTAAAGCTCTATTTCCAATTGCAGTATTCGATGCACCAACATTATTTGTGAGCAATGCTTGGTATCCAAATGCGGTATTTTGAGATCCCGAAGTGTTGGCAGCTAGTGCAGATACACCCATACGAGTGTTTGTATTTACAGCACCACCACCTCTACCAATTGACATTGGATCTAAAGTTGTTCCACGAATAATAAGATCTACATTCTCAATGTTGACATTACCATTAAATACTGCATTGTCATTTGTGTCAACACCAACTGTAAGATCTTCGCTAACTATTAAATCATGATTTATTGTTGTGTCACCAGTCGCATCACCTATGGTAATTGAACTTGCTGCACCACCAAACTGAATGCTAGTAGCACCAGAATTAATTAAATTGAAACCACTAGAGGTTGTAGTAATACCAGTTAAAATTGTAGGGTTGGTTTGGAATACTAATTTATCTAATCCTGTTGTATCTGTAATCAAACCACGCATCTGTGTGGATGTTGTAGATGAGAATGATGCAAGAGTATCAGATCTATATGCTACATCTCCACCAGATCTAAAATTAACATCAATTGATGCAGTAGAGTTTTCTGATGATAGCACCATAGACTCATTAACATCCAATGTTTTAGAAGTGGCAACATCTAAAGTTGCAGACGCAGTAGAAGCAATCTCAAGTCCATTGATTGATGTAGCAGTAGCAGCACCTAAAACAGGAGCAGTAAGTGTAGGAGAAGTAAGAGTTTTGTTTGTAAGAATTTGTGTTTCTGTTTCTGTAACAAATCTCCTTTCAACAGATCCATCCCATCCTCTCCAGTAACCACCAGTTTCATACCATTGTAATGACTGATATCCAGTTACTGATCCAGTATTATCTGTTGTTCTGTTTACTTGTATACCACCATCAGCACCAACAATATTTTGACCTTTTCTAAGTTCAATAATATTGTCTTCTACCTGTAGAGTGCTTGTATTTAAAATTGTCTGAGTTCCATCAACAACTAAATCTCCACTAATTGTTACGGTAGATCCATTGTCTGCTATGAGACTGCTTCCTATTTGATTATTACCTGAGTCCCATTTTAATAAACTATTACCAGTTAAATTGTCAGCATTTTTTAATTGAAAATCATTATTTGATAATATAATTCCTTTTGATGCAGTTAATGATGCACCAGTATCAGTGTTGGTAGATGTAATAGTAAATGTAGTTACACCACCAGCTGTTGCTTGTGAAATACTAGTAGCACCTGTTGCTAAGAATTTAAAATCTCCTGCAGTAACAGCAGATGAACCTGATGCCAATCTAGTTACTGTATCATTATCTACACTATCAATATTAATAGTATTACCACTTTGACTAACGGTTACATTACCACCAGAACCTCCAGAAAATGTTACGTCTCCTGATACTAATGTTCCAGCTCCTCCACCTTTTATTCTAGTAACTGTATCGGTAGATTCATAAGTTATTGTTGTATCACCATTACCATCTACGCCTTGAGCAACAGTAGTAGCACCACCATCTAAGAATGTAAAGTTGCCAGGATTTAATACCTGTCCTGTAGTCGCTCTAATTTTTGTAATCGTATCGACGTAAGAAGAATTGATTGTAATTGTTTTGGTTGATGGATCTTGAGATACTGTAGAAGATCCAGTGGCAGCAATTGTTATGTCACCTGTTTGTGATGTACCACCAACTGCAGATTTTAAAGTTGTGACAGTATCAGCATCAGGTGCTGTACCAGAAATAGTTACTGTATCTCCTGATCTTGCAATTGCTAGACTAAGAGCATTAGATCCTGCAGGAATTGTCTGTGGAGATCCTACAGCAATATTAATTTCATCAGTTCCAGATCCAGATCCACCAGCAGTCAAAATTATTTTTTTCTCATTAGAAGAAACGCCATCACCCATACTAATAGAGTAAGTGGTATCATCATTTGGAGTTATAACACTTCCACCTAAAGGAATAGAAGCACCGTTTACAGTTATTGCTGAGTTTACAAAAGCAGAGTTTGGTATATTCGTTAGTGTATTGAGTGATCCAGATATAACACTACTCTCTAACGTTTTATTAGTAAGAATTTGTGATTGATTCAAATACACATCGCCAGGTGAACCCCACGAAACAACAGAACCATCACTCGTCAGGTATTTTCCTGCACCTGTGTCTCCACCAATAACAATATTATTACCAGTTAATTCTAAATTGTCGCCAGAAATCAATTCCTCAATTTTTTGAGAAACTGCATTTACTATCAACGGAAAACGATCTGCCATTTATCTACCAAATGATACTACTGCTCAGGTTTATTTATGTGACAATAATAGTTCCTACCATGCTACTATGAAAACCACATTGATATACATATGATCCTGCTGTATTTGGTGTCCATGATACTGTTGCATTCCCTGTAGAACCTTGTCCTGATGCTGCTGGAGTGCTTACATCTGCACCTAAACTTGATACTCTAATACGGAATGGATGATTGCTCGCAACGTTTGATAAATTAAAATTAATTGTATCTCCTACTTGTACCGTAACTGTTGGTTCTGTGCCAGAAACAGATCCATTTCTATCCGTTCCATTTAAAACATATGAGAAACCAGAATTAGTAGTTGTTATATTAAATGTTTGAGTAGGAGAGACCATTGTTATTGAAGTGCCATCACTCTCCACCCACTCATCAAATATAGCATTTAATTTAGCATTTGTTCCATGTCCAGCAGTGCTAGATGTGGCGTGAACAACTTCATTTTGATTTCCATTTATATTATAACGATATATTTGTGTAGTTGAATCTCCTTGATATGTTTCACCACTCGAATCTATACCACCACTATATCCCATTGCCAATGCCATAGCATAAGTAGAATCTTGTGCAGATAGGAATTGAATACCGACACCAGTTCCACCAGTATATGGTATAGTTCCATCATTGGAATTTTGTATCATTAATATTTTTCTACCAGTTGCAGGAACTTTTTGAACATCATAACCATAAGTAGAAGTATTGCTAGATGAGACTTCATAATCATCACTTGGCATAAAGAATTGAACAGGTGCGTATTGTTTGATGTGGAATTGAGAGACGATTGGAATAATCATATCAACAGCAGGGTCATCAATTTCAATAAACGCCCTACATGCTAGTGCTGCACCATTTGATATACCAGAAATTCTAATTTTTGTTGCATCTACATTGTTAAAAGTTTTCAATAGATTAATAAGTTCTTTTAGATACTGTATGTCAGGTGCAGTGCTATTCTCATCTACAATATTCCAACTAGCAAATGAACCATTAGGACCTACTCTTATATGATCAGTGAGTGAATTGTATGGAGGATCATTAATAACAGTTCCATTACCAAGGTTACCATGTAAACAAATCATAACTGGATATCCATCAGCAGGAGATTCATTTGTTGGTACATATATTTCAGAGACATATTGATGTAATGCTGCAGTTGCACCATCACCTGTAGGATTTCTCCACTCTTTTGTAATTTCTAATTGTTGTGATGGTGATGAACCAGATAAAATTCCACTAGGAAATCCACGAGAAGAATATAATTTTTTTGTTCTAGGAAATACAGGACCTACATATTGTCTTCGACCAATAAAATCATCTCTTGTTCTACATCCTATCTTGCCAGATAATATAAATCCAGACTCTGGTCTAATAGGATTAAGATGTAAATATTTGTTTGGACTATCTTTTCTGCAAGTATCATCAGCAAATGTCCCTGTGATAGAAGGTACACTTTGTACATCAATAACTCCTACCATACTAGAATGAATACCGCATATGTATCTGTATGAACCCGCTGTATTTGGTGTCCACGATACTGTTCCATTACCAATAGAACCTTGACCACTCGCAGCTGGTGTGCTTACATTTGATCCAGATACTGTTCTAATATAGAATGGATGGTTGGATGCAACATTACTTAAATTAAAATTAATTGTATCTCCAACATATAAAGTTACCACAAAACCTATTCCACTCACAGATCCATTCCTATCAGTTCCAGACGTTGCTTCATAGTTAAAACCTGGCGTTGTCACAGTTACATTAAATGTTGAGGGAGATGAACCTCCTCCACTACCAGTATCAAATGTCATGTCACCAAAGATACTATTATCATCAAAATATTGTAGAAGGTCATAGTT
The DNA here is from genome assembly GCA_002711495.1 of Gammaproteobacteria bacterium. Lineage (GTDB taxonomy): Bacteria > Pseudomonadota > Gammaproteobacteria > Pseudomonadales > Azotimanducaceae > UBA9659. Next base: position 9,119 of record PARM01000056.1, on the reverse strand, counting down.
ACTAAACCTATCTGTTCTTCTAGCACCAGCAATAAGTGCTGCTACGCCAGCAACTTGAGGAGACGCCATACTAGTTCCTTGTATAGGATATATCCAATCATTACCAAACCATTTACCATCAACAATTCCTGCACCAGCTAACTGACCAGTTATTACACTTGGATCTCCCCACGTAGATATTATATTATTGCCAGGTGCAAAAACATCAATTCTAGGTCCGAAGTTTGTGTAAGATGATCTTTTAAATTGATGACTGTTATCCAATGCTCCTACACAAATACAATCATCAGCACTAGCAGGAGAACTACCTCTATTAAAATAAATTTCTGAGTTACCATTGTAACCATTAAATCTTACATAGTTGTTGTAATCAATATCACTTGGATACACAGCATGAAAATTACTATTTCCCGCAGCAGATATTATAACAATACCATCTTGTATTGCATCATATACATCAGCGTTAACAGAGGTAATATTACTTGGTATCTTCCATTTTGTTGCACCAATACCAAAATCTTTTTCAATACCATCCATAGTCCAACCACTAGGATTAGGATTACTAGAGTTATATTGTATGCCTCGATAATTAATTTCTATGATATCTGCAGTAGTAATAGCTGGTTCAAAAGCATTCTCTAATGATGTTCCTATATTATATCCCCAACTATGATTAGTTATTGTTGGATTTTTAAAACCAGTTACTGAATTTACTTTTTTATTTCTATGAAATGCTCTAAGATAATCGAACAATAATAATGCTGGCATATTTTGACCACCAGTAATACCACTTGCTGGAGAACTAGGCCATGTACCTAAAATTTGACAACCATATATGTTTGCTTCATGTGCCCAACCATAATGTTTTGATGCTATTGTTCCAGTGACATGAGTTCCATGATACTCTGGATTCTCATTAGATTGCCAGTAATATACATCACCAGTTGGTAATGTTTCACCATCGTCATCAATACTACCAACAATACTATTCAATTCGTTAAACCATTGATAAGGAACAAATCTACTTTCCTTAACATAACTTGACCACTCATTACAGTTACTTGTTACTGGATCATCACATATAACAACATCAACATTTCTACCATCACTGAATATATCTACCACATCAGGTTTTTTTTCTACAGTTCCACCACCAGAAATTAATCCAAAAACATTTTTATCTCTTTGTGCAGAGTTTCCAGCAACATGTATTTTTCCCCAATCTTTATCATTGATACTGTCTATGGTCGATGCTCCCTGTGTATCTCCTTTCCAAAAGACACCATTCATTTGATATGGAACTAATTTATCTTCTATTGTTCTATAACTTTCTGGAAAAATACCTTTGTCTTCTGGTCGTAAATCAACATCCCACACTCTAGGATCATTTTTTAATTCTTTTGCTTGTTCATCAGTCATCCAATAGTGTGTGTTCCTACTGATAGGACGTTTCATGTTTAGACGAAAACCTTTTTCTTTCATCTCAACATAAAATTCTTCTAAGTCCTCATGCTTATGAAGAGTGACTATATAGATTTTTTCTGACATATTAAGCCTCTAGTGCAACGTATGTGAGTGTTACTTGTACGTTCGCTGTTGATCCAGATTTATTAACTATTTTTGCGTACGTTGTTCCTGATCCAGAAGAGTTAAAACAAATTGCACCTGGCGTAATTAACTGTGTTTGTGCTCCAGTTGTAATAACCTCTGCTAAAACACCAGAACCAGGTATGGGATCTACACTAATTTGTCTTGATGCATCAGCAGTCCTACTAGATGTATCGCTGTACAATGTTACCCATGCACCATGTGATGTTTCTACTTTTAGTAGTACATATGTTTTAGGTGTAGTAAAGGAAACATTAGCAGTAGCATCATTGGCAAGAGATGATGTGTTTGATATTGTTGCTCTAGATTGTAATCCTGTGGGAGCAGACCATGTAACATTTCCTGATCCATCCGAGGTAAGAACATCTCCACTAGTCCCGTTAGTTGTTGGGTATGTGAGTCCACCCGCAGTCAATGCACCACTAATAGTAACTCCTGTTGAACTTGTTTCTAACCTAGGAGTACCATCATCGTAGATTTTTACTGAACCATCGTCAACGCATTCAATATACTGTTCATCACCATCTTCGTTTTCAAGAGTAATGGCATTACCTTGAATTTTTAAAGTTCCTTGGATTGATTTGATATAATTATCGGGGTCTGAATGATATATTTGAAGATCATCACCAAATCCAAATAAAGCTTTAACATCATTATACAACTTAAGTTCACCATTACCACTATTCGGGTCAATATATATGCTATTAGCGACTCCACCAGAGGTAGGTCTACAATCTAATTTTCCTCTAGTCTGTATATCTGTTGTGACAGTACTACCTCTATCAACTACAGATTGTAATGTATCAGATTCTGGAAGTGGTGGAGTATATGTAAACACACCAGTGTTATTGTCATAACTTAATGCTGGAGTAGCGTTAGCAGAGTTTGTAGTAACACTAAACAATGACCTATCAGTAGCACTAGCACCAGCACCAGCAGCTGCCCACGAAGATCCGTTCCATGCATATACAATACCCGCTACGGTGTATGTAAAAGTTCCATCAGTTGCTTGCCCTGTTGTTGCAGGAAAATTAATTGCCATTGCTCAGTATGCTCCTTGTGTTTTATTTATTTTACCAAGTTGTTAGTGCTGCTCTCTTCCAAGTATTGGTTCCAACAGCAATGTAAACATAATTAGAATCATATCTAATGTCTCCTGCAACACCAGTATCGGTAGCAGAAGATGGTGCACCAGTAGATGCAATTCTATCCTGACGAAGTGGTGCGTTTACATCAACCCATTGTGCACTATCAACATCTTGATAGTAAATTTTTAAACGACCAGTGTCACTCTCCCACCATAGATCACCAGCACTAGCAGATCCTGCAGGAATAGTATCACTAATACTTACTTGAGTGTTTCCTCCACCAGTAGGAGCGGCTGCTTCCCAAACACTACCACTCCATGTCAATACATCTCCAGTAGAGATAGTTCCTGTGGTTACATCGGATAACTCATTAATAGAGGAACCCTCATCCAATAGTTGTGTCCATGCTCCACCATGTGCAAAGTATCCGTGACCTTGAGCATGTACATGTGCAAACATACCATGATAAGTAGTTGCACTTGGAAGATCAGCTAAGTTAGCATAGTTGTTAGAATATAATAGTTTACCTGTGGTAACAAGATTATTACTACCAAGATCAACACCTGTTGCAGTAGTGGTTAATACTTCCGAACCATTGTGAAATAATTTAGTTGCTGTTGATGATGCTGTTAGATATTTTACTGATCCACTTTTATTTCCTAATTGTATATCTCCAGTATCATTACCAATAGAAATTGGATATCCATCATCACTTTTAAGATACAATGCTCCTGCTAATGCATATGTTGCACTTGTATTTTGACTAGAATCTAGATGATATAATTCAAATTTACGGTTTTGCCAATCAGTTTCACCACTTCCATCATCACCACACCAAGTTATTGCTCCATTACGATGTCCAAAAAGAGTTCTATCATTAACACCAATATTCATGATGTCATTTTCATATATTACCAGACCACCAAATAAGATATGATTACTAGTAGATCCACAATTTTTAGTTCCGTATCCTCCACCAAGAGTTAATGTAACTTGGTTTCTTGAAGTAACACTACTTAAATTATCAGTTTCTGTTGTTAAATATCCTGCCTGTGCGTGATCACCCCATCCAAACGCTGTATCCCAGTTACTAGAATTATCAGTAATAGATGTGTAAGTTCCAGCATTAGTTCTTTTCATCAAACCATTGCTTGTGAAATCAGCATCCTGTATTGCATCTCCAATAGATGTTATATACCCCTCTGTAGAATGATCGCCCCAACCATATGCAGTGTCATAATTAGAGAGATCTGGGGGAGTGTATGTAAATACACCAGTTCCATTGTTATATGCAAAAGCACCTCCTCCTGCTGCTGTCGCTGTTGATGCAGAAAGATCTGTTAATGCAAGACCTCCTCCTCCACCACCAGTTAAATCATTTGCTGGTGCCCAGTTTGCACCATTCCACTTAAGAACTTGACCATTTTGAGGAGCAACAGTAGTTGTATCCACATCTGCCAAATCATCAATAGAGGAACCTTCATCTAATAATTGTGCCCATGCTCCGCCATGTGCAAAATACCCATGTCCCTCTGCATGCACATGAGCAAACATACCGTGATAAGTAGTTGCACTTGGGAGGTCACCCAAGTTAGCATAGTTATTAGAATATAATAGTTTACCTGTAGTAGTTAAATCATTAGCACCAAGATCAAGAGTTCCACTAACAGTTAGACCAGTTGCAGTAGTGGTTAATTTTTCTGAACCATTATGAAATAATTTAGTTCCTGTTGATGATGCTTCTAGATATGCTGTTGTTGATAGTACATTACCAAGTCTTATAATACCATCATCATTACCAATAGAATATGTTACTGGATTTCCAGCTGAGTTTGCAAAAACATCATGATGCATTACACTGTCTACAGTATGGGAGTTACCAAACTTAAATTGACTTGATGGATTACCTGTTACACCACTCATTCTAATAAAGTAGTCACCAGATACTCGTTTACCAGTATTACTTCCTCTGGCATATGGAAGACTATCATCTGCACTGTCTCTATCTAAGTACGTTACTCCTCCTGCTTCACCATGTATGCTAATATTATCACCAAGTCCAAAAAAGTATACATCATTTGTTATGATGTGTGATCCAGTAATAAGTTTTCCAGTATATAAAACAGCATCTTGAGTATTAGATTGCCAAGCTTGAGGACTTACACTTCTACCAAATACAGTGCTTACTGTATCTGTTTCTGCTGTAAGATATCCTGCTGACGCATGATTACCCCATCCATATGCTGTATCCCAGTTACTAGAGTTTGCTACTGCAGTTGTTAAAGAAGTTGTTGTTGCATAACCAGAAAGATCTGGTGGTGTGTATGTAAATTCTCCATTAGAAGCATTAAATGATAGTGATGCGGTTCCTGCTGTTGCTGTTGTTACACTTGATAAAGGAGGAACAACAGGTTTATTTAAAATAACAGCAATACCATTTGTGGCATTCCAATCAGCATTTACTTGTGCTGCAGGAATAGTAGGTCTATTAGATAAGTCTGTATAACTGCCACTAAATGGTGTTACCCACTCAACAGTTGAACCAGTAGTAGATAATACTTGTCCAGAGGTGCCAGAAGATCCTGCTGCCTGTAAAGGTTTGCCGACAGGGATATTCAGACCTTCTTTAAGATCTATTGGTGAATCATCACCGAAATTAGCAATTTCATTTGCAAGAATTTTTGACATACTTCTAGTCCTACAGACACTTTCTCTAAGCTAGAAGTATTTATGTCACAAAAAAAGAGAGGAAGAACCTCTCTTTTGTAAAATAATAAAGGGGGAGGTTGGAATCCTGTATACCAACAAGAGAAGGGCATTTCTACAGATTAGAAAAACTTCCCTGCCTACGTTCTACTTGGTTTAGTAGTTCTGTCTTNCGACAGCGAGCACCACCTCTAACGCATCACCTTAACCAGCTATATGCCAGTAAGTTTATTCAGTCACTCCCAATGTTGCGTCCAACAATATAAGTATAGCATAAAAAAAGAGGGTGTCAACCCTCTTCATCATCTGTGTGGAATTCATAACCATCCAATGCATCCAGATCTCCTCCATTCCTCCAGTTCATAGTGTCAACTGCTAGGTCAGGAAACTGTATTACATTGTCGACAGTATCGACATTATAATCTAGATTGAATTCTGTTGATCTATTGTTGTAATAATCTATGTTGTCTGTAAAACGAATAGTATTATTTACTTTTGATTTTAGATCCTGTATTGCCTTTAGCATCTGAAATAGTTCAGTAAGGTGTTGATCTTCTCCCTCTGCGAGAGCATTGATTAGTGCCTTACGAATTGATGACTCGGCATTGTCTATGTTTGATTTAACGCTCATGATAGATAAGGTGATTTACATGTGTCTGATTTTCTTGGGTATGCTGCTACCTCTGGATCAGGATCCAACCATTTTACATATTCATGGTCTTCTAGACAACAGTCTAGTTGTGCTTGACTATCAAGCAGATACATGTCATTGTATCTCCATGTAATAAAATTCATTTTTTGTATTCTAAAGTCTGGATAACCATTCTTTAGTTTGCCAAACTGTACAAACCTGTACGGATAGCGTTCTAGGATTACTTCTAGTTTCATTAAAGTTAGTTATAAGACTACTATTATTATAGCAAGAAATTATATAATGTCAAACATAATTAAAATTTATAACCATACGATATTCTGAATCAGATGTTGTTGTTCCTGTATGTTTCAAATAATTTGGAAATGTTACAAATCTATTCTGTACAGACTTCACTATTGTTCCATCCTCAAACTTAGTATAACCATCATTAGTATTCATGTATAGAATAGACGTTGTTGTTGGTGGTAATGTAAATGGTAGTTGAGGATCCTCTTCGTCTTCTACATCTATATGCATACCGTGTTCAATAATTTTATTCTGACAAGGCATTAAATTTGCCTTTACTTTATAGACAGATATAGGTTTTATTTTTTCTAAGCATTCTCGTAAAATTGGAACCATCCCACTAATAGGTGAATGCTCATGATAAAACATATGAACAAATTGTAAATTATTTAATTTGTTTTCTTCAGTATCATTAACAATCTTAGTTGAGTACCAAGGAAAATAATGATTTACTAATTCACTATGTAAAAATTCAAAGTATTCTATTGGTAAAAAGTTATCTTGTATATCAAGATGCGTCGTCATGATTCCACAAATGCATAAAGTCATCATCCCATCTTTCTGGTATTGCTAAAACTGCATTTCCATTAGGATGTCTAACGATAATTACCTCTCCATTTTCAATACGATCTAAGTATGATTCTTTATTAGAATCAAACTCCTCTTTTGTAATTTCTAAGGTCATAATATCTCACAACATATATTGTTTTTTTGCATATATCTCAAAGATTCTTGACAACCTCCTAAAGGTATATCATCCATAATCACTTGTGGAAATGTAGTTCCATTTCCAAACATATCATAAAATTCTTTGTATGTAAAATCTATATCTAATTCTAGAATAAGATTTGGTAACCCCTCTATTTCTAGAACTTGTTTAAATTTTTCACAAAAAGGACAACCTTTTTTAGAATATACTACAAACATTATACCATGCGTTTAAAATCTTTGTCAAATATATCTAGTCCTTCACGTGTTAGAACATGATCATACATTTTATCAAAAACTTTCAATGGTAAAGTACATACCTTTGCACCGTATAAAAAACAACGTGATACATGATGTACATCTCTCAAACTAGCAGCGAGAACTTTTGTTTGGATTCCTTGGTTACAGTATAAATCTGCAATACCACGCACCAATTCTACACCACTAAATGAATTGTCATTGAGACGACCTACAAATGGTGAGATATATGTTGCTCCTGCTATTCCTGCAAGTGCTGCTTGTGCTACTGAAAAACAAAGAGTAACGTTAGTTTTTACACCAACATCACTAAAATACTTGCATGCTTTCAATCCTTCCTTAGTCATTGGTAACTTAATTGTTACTGCTTCGCTAATGTCACGAAATTTTGCAGCATCCTCTATAAACTCCCATGCTGTATTACCGTTGACCTCTGCAGATATACTTTCCATCTCAGGAAATGTTTCTGCAATATTTTTTATCAACTCTAGATAATTAATTCCTTGATTAGCAACAAGAGTTGGGTTAGTTGTAACACCAGCGATTAATCCACTATCATATCGTTCTTCTATTGCTGAGAAATCGGCAGTGTCAAGAAATATTTGCATAATAATTAAAAATAATCTTTTCTATAATATCTTCCTAAGATATTACTATTATAGTACGCAGGAGTACCATCTGTCAACTTTTCTGTCAGGACATCATTAAGAAAAAGTTGTCTTGTCTCCTCATAATTAGTTTTTCCTATTGTTGAGTGGAGTGAGAGGATCTCTCTTCTGAAATTATCTCTGCCATAACTTCCAATATCCTGTTTAAGCTCTTCAGAACTTCCGTAGTACTTTTTCCAATTTGACTCGCTTGTAACTCTTCGCTTTCCTCCTTTGGGTTTTCTTTTTTGCACGAAGTACTTTCTTCCGATGTAGGATTTGCCAGTGGTGTTGTTGGTGATGCGATAGACGAACCCATAGTGATTGCCGATGTCATCAGAATCAAACACATTACCTTTATAAACCCACTGGTTTGTGTAGTCTGCCACACTTTCATAATTACTCTCCTAATATTTATGGTTCATCAAATAAGATCTCTGTCATATATCTCTCTGCCCATTCCTTACCAAAATAATTTATCAATATGTTTCTTGTCTTATCATTTTTCATCTGGTGCTGACAGTAATCTATCTGTCCAAAATACCTGTGTTCTGATCTAGAACTATCTCTACTTGCACCCCATACAGCACCAACAAATATGTCAAGGTATTGGTCTACAATATCACAAAAATTTTTCTTTTCTTTATCACTAGTTAATCTTGCAAACTTACAGTATGGTGAGAATACTTCTCCCCACTCTGGCAAAACTCTTTCTTGTGGAAAATAAAAACTATCACTGATGTCTTCTATATCTTCAAAGATATCATTTTCCAAACCATCTACAGGAGATATATCTGTGATAGCAGCACTAACTATATCTTTTACTGCAACGATATCCACACCAAATATGGGTAAGTCAAACTCTGGATCGGGATACCATATACAATGCACTATATTTAAACTACCAAGTTTTGCAATCTCTGTGTGAACTTTCCTAAGTCCAGTACAATAATACATTTCATTTTTGATATCTAACTTACCATCATCAGTGTCATGTAATACTGTTTCAAATTCAGAATCAACATCAAGAGATTCTACATTAGGCAAACTCTCCTGATGTTTCTTTATAATTTTTGTAAGGGTGTCAATTATTTCCATCTAGCAAAAAATTCTTTCATAGTTGTTTGGTATCCAGATTCACGAGACGGAGGTTCCTTGATCCCC
>PARM01000055.1 GCA_002711495.1 Gammaproteobacteria bacterium | reverse complement strand
TGGAAATTTTGAAAGAGCTTTCCAATATTCCAATTGGCTATTCTATCAAAGATTATGGAATTATGTTCTCTCACCAACCGGTAGAAGGACCTCGCTTGGAAAATCGTACCTACCGCGTCGATCCTGACACATTTATTCAGGGTCTGCAGTCTGTTGGGGTGACCTATGTTAGCGCGGACGCCGGCATGGGCGGCGGCGGCATGGGCGGCATGGGCGGCGGCGGCATGGGTGGCATGGGCGGCGGCGGCGGCATGGGCGGAGGTATGGGAGGTGGCCTCGGAGGAGGTTCCGGTATTGGGGGCAGTGCTTCATCGGCATTTGCTGAAGGTGGTCTTGCTGGAGTGACTCGCACAACCTCTGCTGCTGAGATACAAGTCCTAGTTCGTGAATTCTTCGTAGCTTGTGGTTTGGTCGAACTGGGTACCAGCGTCCTAGGTGGCGGTGGCGGCGGTGGACTTGGAGGGCAGGGTGGATTGGGAGGCGGTGCTGACGCTCTTGGTGGTGGATTGGGGGGTGCGCCAAACAATAAGGCTTTATTTTTCAACGATCGTTTGGGTTTGCTTTTTGTTCGAGCTACTCGCCCTGAATTGGACTTAGTAGAGGACGCCATAAAGATTCTTAACGCTAAAACTCCTCAGGTTCAGATAGAGGCTAAATTTACAGAGTTTTCCCAAAATGATTCCAAGGCTATTGGTTTTGATTGGATTTTGGGCAACTGGGTACTGGGTGGCGGCAAGGTTGGTGTTTCGGCTGGTTCGGCTCCTTCATTCAATGATGGCAAGGGAGGAGTGTTCCCTGGAGTTGGTCCGGAGGGGGGTGCTATTGATCCATCTGGAGCAGGGGGCGCTGGTTCTGCCGTTGGTGGTGCTGGTGGTTTAGGCGGTGGTGCTGGTGCCGGTGGTCAAGGCAATGCTACATATGGCTATGCTCCAACCGTAAGTCTCCCAGCGGAAACAGACGGTCTTTTAACCTCTGGATTGCGTCAACAAGTGGGTAAGAACCCAAGCATTCCAACGTTGGGAACCGTAACTGGTATTTTGACTGACCCTCAATTTCGGATGATCATACGAGCTATCGAGCAGCGTGACGGTGTTGATTTGCTATCAGCACCACGTGCCGTGACTCTGAGTGGTCGCCAGACCCAAATCACTGTTACAGACCTGAAGTCCATTGCAAGTAGTGGTACAGGTTCTGGTGGAACGCCTATTGAGGTCCCACAAATTTCTGTTGTTAGTTCAATGGGTGGCGGAAGTTTTGGTGGCGGCGGCATGGGCGGCGGCATGGGCGGCATGGGCGGCATGGGCGGCGGCATGGGCGGCATGGGCGGCATGGGCGGTGGCATGGGCGGCATGGGCGGTGGCATGGGCGGTGGCGGCTTCGGCGGTGGCGGCTTGGGCGGTGGACAGGGCGGTGGCGCTAGTCTAGGTGGTTTGCTTGGTGGTGCCGGCTTTGGATCAGCTGCACAGAACTACCAAACTTCGACAATGCCGTTCGGTACCACTCTGGACGTTATTCCTTATGTGGCATCCGATGGGTACACTATCCACTTAACTGTTATTCCGAAGATAACCGAGTTCCTCGGATACGAGGAGGCTCCATTCCAGAATCAGGTAATCGCTGGTGTGGGTAATACGGTGTCGCAAGCCTTGCAGCAGCCGTTGGCTTTGCCAAGTATACGTGTACGCTACATTACCTCATCTGTTCATGTATGGGATGGTCAAACACTCGTTCTCGGTGGCCTGATTGCCGAGAACGTGGTTAAAGTGAAGGACAAGGTGCCGATGCTGGGTGACCTTCCTTTCCTCGGACGCTTGTTCCGCAGCGAACGTTCCAACACCGAGAAAAAGAACCTTATGATTTTTGTGAGCCCGCGGATCATCGACCCGGCGGGTAATCCGATCCACACTGAGGACAACTGGCCATACGACCCGAACTCCGGCCCGACTCAGGATCCGGTACTCGAGACAGCGGCTGGTAATTGATGCGTCAGGAAACCGTTGACAGAGGCTAAGCAGATGCGACTTTTGATCATAGACGGGCATGCGTTCGCCTACCGGGCGTTCTTCGCCATCCGTGGTCTCTCGTCGCCATCTGGCCAGCCGACAAACGCCATTTACGGTTTCATTAAGATGTTCGAGAAACTTGAGGCCAACTTCCTGCCCAGTCACACGGTGGTGGTCTGGGACGGCGGCCTCGACGAGGACCGGGTGGAGGGGTTGGTAGATTACAAAGCCCAACGTGATCCGATGCCGAACGACATGGAAGTGCAACTCGACGAAATTGTGACGTACCTNGAGGCCAACGGCATTNCATCCATNTGCGATGACGGAATCGAGGCGGACGACCGCATCGGGCAGTTGGCCAAGCGCGCCGAGGAGGANGGATACGATGTGGCGATCGCCAGNTCGGANAAGGACTTTTTNCAGNTGATAAACGANCGGGTGAAAATGNTGAACCCGGCCGANAAGTCGGGNGAACCNATGGACGCGGANGNNGTCGAGGCCAAGACCGGNGTNCGNCCGCACCAGATCGTNGANTGGCTGAGCCTNGTNGGNGANGCNGCNGATAANATNCCGGGNGTGCCNGGCATCGGTGTGAANACNGCGGCCTCGNTGCTCAACGAGTTTGGCAGTGTGGATGGAATTTACGAGCGCTTGGCCGAGGTGAAGCGCGAAAAACAGCGGGAGGCACTGGCGGCATCGAAGAAGGACGTTCGCCGGAATCAAGAGCTTGTGGCGCTGAAACTGGATTTACCCGGAGAACCGCAACTGGATTCGTTGAGAAAAGGTTTCGAGGACTCCGCCCAATTAAGGAAACTCTATAATAAGTGGGGTTTCGAGAAAATGAATAAAAGTCTTAAGAGACATCAAGACCAGGTTTACCTGGAACAAAATTTACTATAAGAAAGTGAATATTTATAAAAATATTAAATATTATACAATTTGCGTATTGTTGCACTCGGTATTCTTGAGCCCTNGTGTTGCGGATATTAGAATTAAAAAAACNGGAACTGAGTTTGATTTAATTGAAAAGCAAATAGGTGATCAGTTAGAAATTGATTTATCAATCAAATTTGGCAGTGGTNTNGTTGTTTGGCATGATAATTCNACAGATTCAGATGGATTAGGAATATCGGGACAAAGGATTGACGTTTTAGGAAATTCATTAGGTTCAACTTTTAAAGTGAACACTACAATTATTGGTAATCAAGAAAAGCCGAAAGTTGACATAAATTTAAATAATTCAATCTATTATATTTGGGAAGGTGGTGAATCAGGATTTAGGAGAGTACAATATAGAATCTCAAATGCTAAGGGTCAGTTTATTTCCAATGATAAATATATAAATAATGAAATATCTGGTGAACAAACAGATCCTAATGTAGCAGCCCTATCGAATGGCGACGCAGCAATTGTTTGGACAGATTACAATATAGATGGTGATCATAAAGATATTTGTGCTATCATCTTAAATGAATATGGGGAAAAAGTTACGGACGTAATTAATCTCAATGATTTTAAGATCGGAAATCAGTATAACCCACAAATTCAATCATATGGTAATGGTAAGTTTATAGTAGTATGGTCTTCAGATCAGCAGCAAACTTCAAAATCGATAGATGTTATAGCTAGAATTTTTTCAAATAAAGGAAATGCGTTAAGTGATGAAATTATAATAAATAAACTTGGGATTTGTGCAAATCCCGAGATTTCAGTCAATGAAGAGTCAATTTTTGTGGCTTGGGAACAACTTGATATACTAGACAAAAAGAATAAATGGGATATCGGGTTTAAAGTTTTTGATAAGGAATTTAATCCATTATCAGATTCCGCCTTAATTAATCTTAAAATGAAGGGAGATCAATATAGTCCCAAGATCCAAGCAAATTCTCAAGGAGCTATGGTAGTATGGAATAGTCTTGGCCAGGATAATTCTAGAGAGGCAGTGGTTAGTAGATTTGTTTATAATAATGGCATCTTAGGTGAAAGTGAAATAATTGTTAATTCAAAGTCGGCCCATTCACAGTTAAATCCTNTTTTATCAACAACTAGAGATAACGGTTTTATAGTTTCATGGTCTACGCCGAATATTGGAAGTAATGGTTTTGACATTGCAGCTCAAAGTTTCGTTATTGATGATGGGAATTATCAAGATTTAAAGCCAATGGAGCAATTGCATGTAAATCCTGTAAGCGAAACTGAAATAATAACTTCATGGCCAAAGGTTAGTCATTCAAAAGTTAAGCATTATGAAATATTTTTTGAGGCCAACCCGGTTCCAAAGATATTTACGGACAATCTTGTAATTTGGCCAAATTTAAAACCGGGAACAGAATATGCATNTAGAATAAGGTATGAAACTGTTGATGGTAAAAAATCGATTTTATCTGAGTTCTTTTCTAATAAGACATGGGGTCGTGATTTTAATAAGGACGGCTTGCCTGATGACTGGCAAAAAGTGAATTTTGGAGATAGTAAAATTNTGTGGCCAGATATCAGTGAAGATTCCGATGGTGATGGGGCAACAAACGAGGATGAATTTCTGGCGTCAACAAATCCAAATGATCCAAATAGCGTTCTATCAATAAGTTATAAAGTGCTAGAGAGNGGCGCGAGAATAGAGTGGAATGCTAAGGTAGGCGCTATATATCAATTGCAAACAAANNATAATTTACAANATAATTGGAAAGATACTGGNCCAGNAATATTTGCTGGTGACAAAGTTGTTGGTATCACAATAGAGCTAAATGAAAATAAGAGTTTCTTTAGAGTTGTTAAAAAATATTAGATAAATGATTAATTTAATCAGAATAGCAGCTTTAGCGATTTGCCTATCACTTTTNATATGTAAAGATGCTTCAGCCTTTACGCTGTCCAGTGGAACTAATAAGTTATTAGCTAATAATATTGGAGAGGAATATAGATGGAATTCTCCAGTAATCACTTANACGTATGATGAATCTTTTCTCAATTATTTTGGATCTAATGGTGTTGTAGCTGTGGAGAAAGCTATTCAATTGCTGAATGCTATACCACCTGCGTCTAANATTAAGACTAACTTTCCGCCACAAAATTTGAGGGAATCGAATATGTGGAATTACCCTACTAGGCCGGATAGATTTCATGCAAGAGCATACAATGACAGAATACTAGATATTAAGTCATATGCATTAGCAGAATTGTTTGGGTTTATGGGTTTGGCTTCCCCTGAAGACACAGCATTTCAATTAGAATTTGGTTCTGTAGTTTTAAGAAATATTGATCCAATAAGTTATGCGCCTAGTAAGTATGTTAATGGATCTTTATTATCATGGGCTGTTTTGGGTGGGACCAATGCTCAACCCTTTTCTATAGATATATCTAAACCGGTCAACACGCTAGCGGGTGTTTCTTTACATAGGGCTAATAGGTTAAATCAGGGAAAATATATTGTTGCTCCAACTAGAGATGATATAGGAGGTTATAGATATTTATACAGGAAAGACAATTTTAATATAGAAAATTTACCGCCTAATACTTATCAGGTTATTACAAATCAACCTAANTTAACAAATCCTGCAATATATAGTATTGATCTGCGATGGTTTTCAAAAGAATCTAAAACGAATAGNCCCCAGGCNTTTCAACAATTTGTTTTAACTAATCAATGGTGGGGNAGTGTTTATACAAATTTAACAATACCTCCATTGTTGATTCTTAAAACAAATATNNACTGGAAAATGGCNTGGGTNACAAATGTTACACCATATTTNACAAATTTTCCATGGACTCCTGTTGGTCAACCNCCAACATTAGTATATTTAACTAATAAATTTAGAACATTTAAGCCNTCTTACGATTATATATTNGGAAATGTCATTACNAANATTCATGCAAATGTTGGAGATGCTCAGGTTCTGAAAAGATCATGGGAAGTTGTTCCAAANGCTCCANTATGGAGTGTGGTTGGGTCGGTTCCAACAACGACAAATTACACTACTTCTCTTGTTNNCGATAAATANCCTCATGGTGAAATTATTATTCTTCCGACTGGAAACAGCTCTCAAAATGCAGGTNTTGGGGGAGGTGGGGGTGGNNTAATTGGTCAAAATGATGCTGTTGGATATCATTTTACAGAAATGAACTTTGAGCAAATAAATATTCTAACAAATTTAATATCTGGTTCTAATAATTTGGCCAATCCAAATACAGTGGGTGGGCAGGGGTTAGGGGCTGGTGGGGCTGTTTTAACAAATTTTGTAGGAACTATGGAAGATGAGGTATGGGCTAGTACGAACCATTCTTATTTGGCGTATCCAATAGTATTACAAACAAACTCCTTATTACTTGGTGGTGTAGACGAGATAAATTTTATAAGAATGCAAGGTGATTCATTAGTTACTACCAACTACAATAATCATAGATTTATTCAAGATTATAATTATCCAAATTTAGAATCCCAAACATTTACATATCTAATTCCAAATTCCGTGCAAAGTCTAACAAATGCTGCATTGCCATCATTTTCATATAATTTGGATTATGTTGAGAATGGTAAGAAATTAACGGGCACATTTATTAAATTTTTTAATCAGCCAGATTTAACTTTTTCAGCTTTGAATGCGCCATCGACCGTTACTTCCACTAATATTGTAAGCGCAAGTGTAGTAAATAATAATTCAATTAATGGAGTACAAACTGCTGGATTAAATGGGCCTGGTGTTATTCAGTCATCAGGAAATATGAATTTTAGTTTCAATAAAATTGGAATTCATTGGCAACTAGATCCGAGTTTTTACTTAAATGAAGAGAATCAGTCACCGGGTTGGGTATGGGGGCATTTCGATGGAAATATGAGTGAGCCAATAATATTTCCTAATTCATTATCTTTAAAAAATTTAGAACGAGAGATTTACAGAGAAAATGATAAAGAAGAATAAATTATATTCATTTCTTGCATTTATTTTTTCCGCCTGCATATATGTAGTTGGTCAAGTAGAAATGACTGGGCAATCCGAATGGATTAATAGATCCAATTTGGATAAGGCGCCTTTTGTTGATGCTGAAGTTGTTGAAAATTATGGTGATATAAAGATAGAAACACCAAGTAATACGTATTATTACTTTTTAAACGCGAAATATTTTACTAACAGTGGTTCGCTTCATCTTCATGGGGATTTTGATTATAGGTTATTCAAAACTCAAGAGTCATCAAATATTAAGGCAGATTTATCACCTGAAAATGCTGAAGTGTTTTATAATAAATCTAGTGGTGTTTTTGATAGAAAAACAGATTCATTAACGAGTGGAATTATCAATATAGGTGCTAACAAGATTGTAAACAGAGGTTTAATTACTACTGACAATGCAGGAATTATTAAGATTAGTGGAAAGTTAGTGGATCTCAAGAGAGGCGGTATTGAAATTAAAACTGGTAGGGATTTTGATCATCCAGATGGCTTGGATGAAAATGGCACTCCATTATCATGGGGTATAAATAATAATTCAGTTTTTGGTTCGCAAGGTGCATATCAGGACAGGAGAGTATTATTGGGTGGAGATAATGCGGGAGGTTTGGTTACCCAAGATTGGGGAATAAGAGAAACACATTGGGCTATAGAAACTGCGGCTGTGCCCTATTTTTCACCTGTATCTATATTTGGTGTTGGTGCTAATGAGTTGACTTTTTCGACCGATTATAATTTGAATTTTACTGAAATTACAAGTCCGTATCAATTATTTACTATATGGGAAGGTGCGCCAAATTGGCATAAAGCTAATCGTAAAGAAGCACCTTATGGCGAATATATTTTATGGAATGGTCCACTTTTTGCCGATAAATTTTCGGGCAAAATGGATGAAAGTTTCGTGGTCTTAGGTGACAGTGATTACCATCATACCATTCAAGGTGTTCTGTTGCGGCAGACCGGATCTGAAAATATTCAGATGGATGTGAAATTGAACCCTAGAACATGGAATTTAAATGGTGATTTGAATCCTGAAAGATTTTATTCTGGACTAGCTGTTGAAATAAAAACTAAAAATGGATTAACAAATGTAATAAATGGTAAATTAGATCATCGATCTATGTATGTGATAGATGAGTTGCCAAATGTTGAGGCAAGTCAAAACAGACTTTTAACTAATTCTTTGGTTGTAGCAAGTAAGCCCACTTTGGCACCAGAATCCTTCGTCTTAACTAGATATACACCACTTGAATTCACGGGAGGAGAAAGTATGTCTCAAGACTTAAGACCATTTCGATTTCAATTTGGTGAAAATAATAGTTCTACTGCAAATTCATCTTTGCTCGGTTTCAGAATTACAAATGTAGTGTCTAGAGCAGAGCTAAGTGAAATGCCTGTTCCAGAAATTGGAGGTGTGAATAAAATGCTCCAAGCAGGATCAATACATATTAGTGCAGATGAATTAGATTTAAGTATGGCTAGAATAAGGGCGGAAGGTGGAATTTCAGTTAAAACTAAAAATTTAATTAGTTCAGAAGGAGCTGTTTTGGATACTCAGAACTTAAGTTTGCATATTGGGAGTGAATCACAATTTTTGGTAATAACGAATATGGTTCCAGAAAAAGTAGAAAGATTTACTGGAGGAATTAAAACTTATAGCACATGGTGGGCTAATCAGTATAAAACAAGAGGTTTGGGAGATGATCCATCAAATGAAACGACTGTGAATGCTCATTATCATTTACTAGTTGTAGATGCATTTATGCAAACCGAACTACCGGTTAGGGTTAGTGATATGATATTACGTAGTAATACTATAGAGCTATATGATAAAATGTGGGTGGCAGATGAATTAAAAATTTACGCTGAAAATCTATCAATCAACAATAATCTCACTCTTGGGAGAAAAGAATTTCATGGAAGCGAAGAATATTCGACTGAATTCGGGCAGTATTCTTGGGATTATAATGTTGCACCTAATTTAAAGTACTTTACGAACAATGCTATGTTGACTGTACCGCAACATGCAAATTTTGTTAACGTTGAGAATAACAGTTATGTTTCATGGGTAAATAACGGCAATATTGCTGCTCAGGATATATATGTAAAATCAAAAAATATATCTAATTATGGTCTACTTAATTCACAAGGTAGCGTGGTTTTAAATGCTGATTCAATAGTTTTACAGGATGGGTTGATAGAAACTGAACAATCGTTAGTAATAAATTCTAGTAATCTTAAATTTTCTTCACAAACAAATATAATTAAAGGCAATATAATATTTAATATTAGTAATATTGTAACTGACGGCAATATTGAAAGTGGTAATTATATTGAAACTCATGGTGGTATAGAACTCAGAACTAAGCCTAAATTTGGGGATATGCTTGGGACAGAAATTGTTTTACAAACATCTGATTATACAACTCAGCATATAATTTGGAACGCAGATGATAAGGGTTTAAATACCTCTGGGTATGAAAACAATGCAGCTATTGGCAGATTGACACTAGTTAATGCTCGAAATAGTAAGTTTAAATTTAGTAGTGCTGATACAACAGGCAGCAAAGCAATATATATTGATTATATAGATTTTGGAGTTAATGAAGAAAAATTAATGTTTGAAGACAGGATCGAAACGGTTGATATAGCTGATAATATTACGGTTTATTTCAGTGCATCTAATTTACCAGCGGAATTGCTAGATGGAATGTACGGCGGTCGATTGAAGTGGATTAATTTTCCTGGGAATTTTAGTTCTATGCCTGTTTATATGAATAAATTGAATAAAACTTACTTTGTCAATAAAGTGTTCAGGCAAAGTTTATATATCGATACCGACAATGATGGAACTGCAAATGGATTTGATTTAACTCCTTTTGGTGATGGGGTGCCATCTGTAGTATCTACAAAGAGATTAGGTAATAAGAAAATTGAAATTCAGTGGCTGGCTTTTCCCAATAGTATTTATAGAGTTGAATACAAAGACGAGATAACGGAAGACTGGCGACTATTAAATGAGTTTGTTTACGAAGGGATAAGTGTTGGTAATGCAGTTTTTATTGACAGTTACTCTAAAAAATCTGAATCAGGATTTTATAGGTTAAAATATATTGAGTAATTTTAGCAATTACCCAGTTTTAAATAATGAAAAATATTTTAAAATTAATTTTATCAGTAATCGCATTTAGTTTGTTTAATGATAGCCTAATTGCGGCTGAGGTTACGAAAGTTGACAATTCGGGGTTTATAAAATTAAACGGTGAAGATGTTCATCCTACTCATATTCTTGCTAAAATTAAATCAGGTATAGATAAAGAATTAGTTATCAAAAGCCTTAATGCTAAGAATTATCTTATCAAAAGAAAATATAGACTAGTGGATGGATTGCTCCTAATAGATACATCAATTATAAATAAAAAACAAGCAGTTTTTGGAGGTGTTCTGAAAAGGTGCATTAATGAGCTTAAATCAAGTGGATGGTTTGTTTATGTGGAACCTGATAAAAAAGTTACATTATATAAGCAGGCTGAGGATGAAGCTTATGTCGATGGTAGGCTTTGGGGTTTATTAAATACGGGGCAAAATGGAGGGACTGAGGATGCAGATATAGATGCAGATATTGCTTGGGATAGCACTACTGGAAATAGGCAAATCATCGTATCGGTTATTGATACAGGAGTGCGTTATACGCATAATGATTTAAAAAATCAAATGTGGGTCAATGAAGATGAGATACCTTCTAATGGTATAGACGATGATAATGATGGATGGGTTGACAATGTTTACGGAATTGATCCTAGTGATAATGACGGTGACCCTAATGATTTTCAAGGACATGGTACACATTGTGCAGGCACAATTGGGGCAGAGGCAAATAATGGTTTCCCTCATGTAGGTGTTGCTTGGGATGTAAGACTAATGGCAGTTCGTAATATGGGAGGTTCTACTGGTATAACTTCGGCATCAATAACTGGCATAGAATTTTCAGTTGAAAATGGGGCAACGGTAGCAAATTGTAGTTGGGGAGGAACAGGAACCAATGCACCTTTATATGACGCTTTCCAAGCAGGAGGTGAAAAGGGTATGTTATTCTCATGTGCTTCAGGAAACATGGGTATGGATAATGATTCTATACCAGATTGGCCAAGTGGTTTTGATTTAGAATGTGTCATAGCTGTTGCTGCATCAGACAAGAATGATATGCCAGCAGTATTTACAAATTATGGAAAAACTACTGTTGATTTAGCAGCGCCAGGTGTAGATATTTACTCATCTGTTTCAACAGATGATGATGCATATTCGTTTTACGATGGAACAAGCATGGCTGGTCCGCACGTCGCAGGGGTTATCGCATTAATGCAAGGTTTAGAACCCAATTGGTCTGTATTGCAGATAAGGGAGAGATTGTTGGAATCTGTTGATGTTCTAGATTCGATGGAAGGTTTGGTTGCAACTAGTGGAAGGGTAAATGCTGCAGCTGCTGTTGAAGGCTTGGGATCCGGCAGTGGTGGTATACCTGATGGAAATATGGAGATATCGGTAAAACCAAGTTCTGGGAATGTACTACTTGCTGGCAGTAATGCTGAAATGTTTGTGACTGTCATTGATGGTGAACCTGTTGATGATGCTGTAGTTATCGGCATAATGGATGATGGGGCTGAATTATATTTCAATAATGATGGGGATTTTCCGGATGTAAAAGAAAGTGATAATATTTATTCTTATTATCTCCCGTTACCTGAAGAGCCTCGGAAATTGAAACTCACTTTAATAGTCACTGCACCAGGCAAACAAGAATACGTAAAAGTCTTGAAATACGATATTGTCCCAATACCAGAAAATGACAATTTTAACAATGCCTATAAGTTATCTCCTGAAGGGGAGGTAGTTGAGGCATTCAATACATTTGCTACTATTGAAAAAGGGGAGAAAAATCATGCTAAAGCAATAAATTCCGTTGCATCACTATGGTGGAATTGGTCACCGGCATCGGATGGATTGATGCATGTAGATGTATCTGGTAGCGAAATAGACGCAGCATTAGCGGTTTATTATGGGCCTTCGGTAGATAATCTAATTGAAATTTCGAATAATTCGCCAATAAAAGGGAAAAGAGAAAATTTTATTCAATTTCAAGGGTTTAAAGGAAAAACATACAGAATTGTAGTAGCTGGTGTTACAGAAAATGACTTGAGTTATATAAGGCTCAGGACAGAGGTTAACGGTCAACCTGATATTAATGCTCCATATGTTAAAATAACTAGTCCACCAAACGGGTTTCTTACAGAGGAAAGAAGGGTGTTGATTGAAGGACTAGCTGTAGATCCATCACCTAATTCATCAGGTATTTCAGAGGTAACAGTAAATTTAAACAATTCGAGCGCGATAACTGCAGTAGGTAGTGATTCTTGGAGTATTCCATTATTATTAATAGAGGGTATTAATAAGATAATTGTTCAAGCACGAGATTATTCAAATAATTTGTCAAAGAAACATATTATCGAAATTGATTATAAGGCACCAGATGTACCTAATGATCATTTTGCTAACGCAATTCAAATGAATAAAGATGTCATTGTGGCAGATGGCAAATCAACACAATATACTTTATCACAGCCGATATCAGATAAAAACGATATAATTGTTTCAATAGATGGGCTGGGTATTGATAGTGATAAATTTAGAGTACAAGAATTTAATGACCGGATTATAATATTTGATGATCTGCCGCCGGCTAACTCCACAATTGAAGTATTTCATCCCAAATGGACATCAAATGCAATTAACACCGAAGATGCGACAGTTGAAATAGGAGAACCTCTGCACGCAGGCAATGAAGGTGGAGGCTCGGTATGGTGGGAATTCACGGCTCCCTATGATGGAAATCTTACTGTATCCACAATTAATACAAAGATTGATACTGTTCTTGGCGCGTATACAGGTTCAAGGGTGAATAATTTACGCTTAGTTACTTCAAATGATGACGACTCTGCTTTACTGGATCTAGAAGATAATCCCGGATTTAGCAAAATTTCGCAGTCCTTATTAAAAGGTATGAAAATAATGATTGCTGCTGATGGATTTGCAAATGTCAGAGGCGAACTCAGTATCAAAACATCTTTTAATAAAACTCAAGTTTATAAACTGGAAGTAGTTAATGGTATAGGAGGAGAAATTACAAAACCATGGCTTCCATTCGGAAATGTTAATAGTGGTCTATTTGGTTTATATTCGGAAAATGAGAATATCGAATTATTAGCTAAACCTTCTGAAGGGAATATATTTTATGGTTGGAGTAGTTTTGTTAATTCATTGGAAAACCCATTAAGTTTAACAATAACTGGAAATTTAAGGATAGTTAGCTCATATGGTCCTGAACTAATTTCAGACGATTTTGAGAGTGGTGGTAATAATTTGCCTTGGGAATTTTCCGGAGATTCTAATTGGTTTATTCAAAATGTTATTTCAGAGGAAGGTAATTATTCAATTCAAACGGGTAAGATCAGGGATAATCAAATTAGTAAACTTAAATTGACATCATATTTTAAAAGTGGTGAGGGATCTTTTTCGGTTAAATTAGATTCTGAGAAAAATTGGGACAAACTCAATTTTTATATAGATGGTAGATTAATACAAAGTTGGTCCGGAGAAGTTTCATGGAGTAAATATGATTTTTCAATTAGTAATGGGAAGCACACCTTAGAGTGGATATATCAAAAGGATTTTGCTAATAGTAGTGGATTAGATGCAGCATGGCTTGATAATGTAGATCTACCAATCGGGTTAAATGCTTCATTAGCAATAGTTAAAAGAGATAATCAAAATTATATAAAAGTATGGGGTGCATTTGGACATAGGTACATTTTGCAATCATCTAATAATTTTATAAATTGGAAAACGGAAGAATCTTTTGTCATTGATAATAATGGTTTCAAAGATATTTTAATTAGTCCATCAAAGAAAAGTGAATTTTTCCGTGTGTTAGCGCCTTGAAGATCTGAAAAATTATAAATAATTAATCTATGTTACTAAAAAAGTTAGCATTAACACTTTTAGTTTTAATAACTCAGCTTGTTCCAAGTTTAAAAGCTCAAAGTAGTGGCAGCGTGGCATTTACCGCAAGTTCATACGATGTAAATGAAAGCGATAATCAGATAACAATTTTTGTTAATCGGTATGGAGGAGCCGGGGGGGAAGTATCAATTGATTTTCAGATTGTAGGGGGAAGTGCTAACTCAGATGATTATGACTCAGTAGATAAAGGTACCTTGGTTTGGAGTGATGGTGAAAGCGGTCTTAAAAGTTTTAATATTGATATATTAAACGATACTTTAGTAGAAGACATAGAGGATATTAATCTGACTTTATCAAATCCTACAGGAGGTTTATTAATAGGAAATATTCCAAATTCCAAAGTTTTCATTACAGGAGAGGAGTCCGGTTACATAGGGTTTGCGACTAGTAAATATATAACATCGGAATTTGATTCAACAGTAGAAATTGTTGTTACCCGTGGGCTAGGTTCAACTGGAGCAATTGCAGTTGATTACGAAGTACTTTCAGGTGACAATTTAGATGAAGGTGCAATTGGTTCAGTAGAATTCGTCCGAGGTGTTCCTGATGAAAATGCTCCTAATAATAGGAGAATTGAGCGTAAAATTGTACCCGGCGTGTCTGCGCAGGAGGGGAGTGATTTTGTTGCAAATAAGGGGACTCTTACATTTCGTGATTTTCAGACATCGGCATCCTTTTTTGTAAGACTTATTCCTAATTTAGATGGAGAGGCTTTTCCGTTCACTATGGCGGAACTCGCATTATCTAATGCTAGAAGATTGGATAATGAATCAGAGAGTATAAATCCTGTAATAAATGAAATTAGATCTAGAGCTACATTGAGAATAAATGATGTATCTGGTGCTGAAAATGATTTTATTTGGGAGGGTGAGGAATTCGGAGATCCTTCATGGCCTGATCAATATGAGCGGCTTGGATTTCGTTTTGGTAAGGCTAGATACACTGTAAGCGAAGCCTTTGGCGCTGATCCAAATTCTTCATTTGATCCAAACGATCCCACCTTAGAAATCCCAGTTTATAGATCAACGCCAATAGATAAGGCATTGGAAGTGGGTTATATGGTAGGTCCTAATAGAGGTTTTTCAGTTAATATTTTAAATGTAGAACCTGCATTCTTAGATGCTAGGCAAAGATGGATTATTGGAACTGAGGAACCCACAAACCCAATAAGATGGGGTGATTGGCCTCGAATTCTTCCGAATGCATTGACTTCATCATTTACGAGTTTTGGATCTATTCTTGAAGATAATAATGCAGCATTTGGTCAGCCAAGGCATGATAGAGGAAGTCTGCCACAAATACTACTCAATCCAGGTTCAGATTTAGCCACACCAACAGGTAATTTATCATTCAGTCCTAGTCATAATTTGCCAATCTACATGAATGATATTCCTAGAGACTTTTTTGTGACTACTGGAAAATTAACATGGCAGGAAAATGAGACAGAACCTAAATTAATACCTATTCATATTATTAATGATGAAGTTGCTGAATTTAACGAAGATTTAATTGTAATTCTTTACAATCTGAAGCCTGAATATACAGATACATCGTTAGATGAGGAAGAAGATGTGCAAACAGATACACCAGATAATGGAGGTGACCCAGATGGTGACCCTGTAGATGAACCTGAAAAAAAGATTTATAAACCCGGTGCTGACTTAGGGGTGCAATATTGGACAACTGTTACAATTATTGATAATGATGAGCCTGCAGGAAAGGCAAGTAGTTCATTCGTTCCCCAAATTAATAATGATATATACGACATAGTATTACAATCAAAGGCAGCAGACCAAGCTGAATCACTGAGGGAGGAAAAAATTATTGTCGTCGGGGATTTTACCTCTATTGATAATACTATTCTAAATCGAGTAGCGCGCCTTGACCAGTTGGGTCAAGTAGACCCTGAGTTCAACCCGGGTTTAGGTGCTAATAGTTATGTAAATGCCGTAGGGATTAGCTATATCAATGAAGAACTGCCGGGTGGTGAAACCAGATTATTGGCTAGACCAGTCCTAGGCGGAGGTTTTACATCATTTGACGGTAAAGCCCGCAAAGGTATCGTAAGATTAAATTATGACGGGAGTGTAGATGAAGCATTTAATCCAGGTGGTGGGGTTGATGGAGAAGTTATTGATGTTTTCGTTCAGCAAAATAATAAAATAATAATTGTAGGTGATTTTATTTCTGTTGATGGTTTTGCTAGAAATAGCATTGCTAGGTTGAATGAAGATGGAACTTTAGATGAAGGATTTGATATTGGGTTAGGTCCAGATGGTCCCGTGTACGCAGTATCAAGAATGCCAGATGGCAGTCTTGTAGTTGGGGGAGATTTTTTATATTTTGGCAATATTTATTCACCAGGCCTTGTGATATTAAACGGAACAAATGGCAAATATAATAGTGATTTTGAGATAGGTAGTGGAGTTGATGGTGTAGTTTATACTTTGGATGTTGATTATGATGGTTCGATTATAATTGGTGGCGATTTTATAGAAGTCTCTGGTTTCAAACGAAATAATATTGCTAAATTGTCTAGTAATGGCAAATTAGATACAACGTTCAATCCCGGAAATGGCTTTGACGGACCAGTTACGTCATTATTTATAGATAAAACAGTAAATGTAGTTGGTGACCCAACTTTTAATTTAGGTAATATTATTGAAGAAGTTCAGGATGAAATTGATGAGAAAATTGATTTATTTAATTTAGAAGATAGTAATGAAATAGATTATATCTCTTCATTGGCTGATACAAATGGCATTATTCCTCCATATTATAGACAGATAGTACAGGAGAGTATTAGAAGAATGCACAGGGTTGTAATCGGCGGAATTTTTAGTGAATTTAATCAGACTAGACGAAGGGGAATTGTACGAATAAATCCTGATGGAACAATCGATACTAGTTTTATGGATACTGCTTACAATCATTACGCAGGATTGCCAAGGTTTTATAGTACAGATCCAAAAAAGATTATAAATAAAGTAATATTTAATGACAATGATGGTAGTATCATAGTTGGCGGTCAATTTGACGAAATCGGAGGAGGTTTCTCTATTACAGGAAGATTCAGAGAAGCAATTATTAACGCGGGTAATTTAGCAAAAGTAAAAGGTGGCCAAACATGGGGGCCAGGTAATATTGAAATATTCCAAGATTCAGTTACTTTTGACGAAAGTAATGGCACTGCATCTGTTCCTATTAATAGAGCAGGTGGTTCATTGGGTACAGCTGGAATAAAGTTTCAAACAGATTTTGCAAAACCCAGTAACGGTGTGGCGACTGGTATTGAAATAACACAAATCAATGACCAAGCTGATTATTATGTAGAGAATACAGACATTTCTTGGACATCAATAGGGCAGGGGCCTGGAATTAATACAGACGCTTATTATTATGGCGAAAGTGGTGTAACATACAAGGACTTATATGTATTCGGTTATGAGGATTTTCCGGCTAGAAGTCTAGCAAGTGAATATGAAATTGTAAGTTTATTGCCCCCAGGAACAGGATTTGACGGTAACGGGTGGATGGAAAGTGATAGTATTCAAGGATTAAATTATGGAAGGATTAATTTAATTCCAGATAAAAAGATAGAAGGTAATGAGAACATTGAAGTATCTGTTTCGAATCCACTAGGACTAGTAGATCTTAATGGTGAAATAATTCCTTTAGGGGTTGGTATTGGTAGAACAAAATCTCGTATTACAATTATAGACGATGATTTTTCGCCTGGAGTATTTAAATTCTTGTTATCTGAATTTGTCAAAAATGAGAATGATAGGACTGCAAAAATAACAGTAATAAGAGAACAAGGTGTTAATGGTACTGTTTCAGTTGATTATTTTACAAATGATAATACAGCTCTGGATGGTGCTGATTATCGAGGGCGGAGAGGCACACTGATTTTTGGTTCTGGGCAATCACAGAAAACATTTAATATAAGACTTTTGGATGACGAATTCCAAGAAGGTGATGAATATTTAACAATTACACTCACTAATCCTAAAGGAGGAGCTCTACTTTCTGAGAATGAAGAGGACAATAAGTCAAAATTATTAATCATAGATAATGATTTAAAATCAGGAAAACTAGAATTAACAAAATCAAGTTTTTCAGCAAATGAGTCAACTGGTTTGCTGTCAATAGGTGTGAAAAGAACTTCAGGGAGTAGGGGCAAGGTCAGTGTTAATTTTGATGTAGCTCAATTAATAGTAGATAATAGTGCAACATCAGATGTGGATTTTGTTCCAATTAATGGAAAAATTTCATGGCAAGATGGTGAAGTTGGAGAGAAAATAATCAATGTAGTTATTAATAATGATAATGATGTAGAAGAAAATGAAATATTTGAGGTTTCTTTATCAGATCCAGTAGGTGTTATATTAGGACTGCAAGATAAATCTCAGTGTGTAATTGAAGATGATGATAGTTATGGTCGGTTACGATTTGCCAGAAATAATTATTATGTGAATGAAAATGGAGGGAAATTAAAAATTTCAGTACTTAGGGAAAATGGTAAATCAGGTATTCAAACCATTGATTATAAAACAGTAGCTAAGTCAGCAGCAGGCAGCGGTGAATTTTTAGATTTCAAATATACTGAAGGAACATTAACTTTTAATCCTGATGATTATAGTCAGTCCTTTATTATAGAACTTATTAATGACGGCAGTTTGGAAGGAACAGAGTATTTTACAGTTGAATTGGGTAATATAAATGGAGGTTCAGAAATAGGTTTAATTGGTCAATCAAATATTTATATTATTGATGATGAAGATACAAATGCTCCATCTGGCGCAATTGATGTTTCATTAGCTGATGGTGTAGGTGCCAATGCATCTATAAGGGACATCGAACTCCTTCCAGAGGATAAATTGATTGTTTCCGGAGGTTTCGACAAATTAAACAATACATCACATAATTTTATAGGGCAATTTAATTCTAATGGTGAGATAGATATGGAGTTCAATGTAGGATCGGGACCCAATAAGCCAGTAAATGTTGTAAAGTTATATCAAGGAAGTCATATTTTAGTAGGTGGTGAATTTGATAAATTTGACAATAAGAATTATAATAATTTAATTCGATTGAATCTAGATGGTAGTATTGATGAGACATTTAATATTGGTTCAGGTGCAAATGGTAAAGTTCTTGATATTGCAATTGACACATTAGGGAGGATTATATTAGTGGGGGAATTCACTGCTTTTAATGGTTTTCCAGTTGTCAATATAGTTAGGTTAGAATCAGATGGTAATGTTGATAAAACATTCAATACAGGGTTTGGTGCGGATGCGGCCATTACTTCGATTGCACTTCATATTGATGATCAAATTTTAATTGGTGGCGATTTTATTTTATTTGATGGTGTGCTTACACCTGGTATAGCAAGATTATTTAATGATGGTAGTCTGGATAAGAAATTTATTAATAATTTGCCTGATTTCGATACATCAAATTCTGTTATTAAAAGAATAACCAGTAACGATGATGGAAAAATTATGGCAGCTGGCTACTTTTATGCAAATGAACTTGTTGAAAATGAGGAAAGGCATTTTAGGGGCATTATTAGATTATCAGCAAATGGTAGTATAGATCCATTATTTCAAATTGAGAGTTCACCTAAACTTATAAATGATGACTTTGGGCCAAACGGAGTAATTCATTCCATTTGTGTTCAACCCGACGGAGCTATTATTCTTGGGGGAGATTTCACTTCTTTCCACGGAAGAACTCAAAATAGAATAGTCAGACTTGATGAAAATGGAAATTTTGACACTACGGTAAACTATGGACGTGGAGCAAACGATACAATAATGGATATTGTTGTCCGGAATGATTTTAAAGTTTTAATTTCAGGTTTATTTACTGAATTTGGTGATGAAGAGAGATTGCGTATCGCACGTGTTTATGGAGGGTTTAATTATGATGATGGTACAATTAAATTTGATAATTCCAGTTATTTAGTAAATGAAAATGGTAAGGGTGATAAAATAATATTAAGAAGAAATGGAGGAATTAATTCAGAGGCTAAGGTTAAAATTTCTGTGAATTTGATAGAAAGTATTTCTAATGAAAAAGAATTTATTCCACTTATTGATGAAGAAATTAGTTTCTTACCAGGTCAAATATTCAGCGAGTTACCAATAGAATATATTAAACCAGAGCAATTAAATGATAATTTGCAAAAGCATAACAGTCAAAATTTGCCAATATTATATATTGTAAACGATTCTGAAGCTGAAGAAGATCAACTATTAGAATTAAAATTAAATGATTTTGAGGGCGTCATTCCGGGAACTCAAATTAGTTCCCTTATTACACTTGTGAGCGATGATGCAGCTATTAAAATAGAAGAAATAGTGGTGGAGGTAAGGGAAAGCACTGTAGATAGTCAGACGGTTGTAGTCATAAGAAGGATTGGTCCATTAGAACAGGAGATTTCAGTGGCGTATAAAACTATGGATGGAACTGCTATTTCTTCAGGTTTTAATAAAGATTATCAATCTAAGAATGGTATGATTCTTTTCGAACCTGGCCAAGACAGATATTTATTGTCATTGCCTATTTTTGATGATGAGCAACAAGAAGGAAGAGAGTCGTTTTATCTTAAACTTGTCGATCCATTTCCAAAGGGCTCTGCTTATATTTCTGGAGAAGATACTGCTGAGATAGTTATAGTCGACTCGGATAAGGATACTTTAAGAACTCAAGTGGGATTTGCTACAGATTATTATGAATATTATGAAACTGATGGTGAAGCTATTATCAAATTATTAAGGACTGGCGATTTAAATCGNGAAACAAATGTTGAATTTGATTTGCAGAGTCTNANAGGCATAGTTGGTGATGACATNNAGCTAACTCCAAATAGTGAAGGTGTTACTACAAAAAGTGTTAGTTTTAAACCAGGGGANTTTGAAAAAAATATAAGTGTTACATTAATTGACGATGATTTAGATGAAGGAAATGAAACCATTGGAATAGTAGTGCAATCTGTTGTAGGTGGTAGTACTGCTGAAATAGGTTCATCAACAATTGAAATAAAAGATTTTGAAGCAGGCACTATTGTTTTCAGTCAATGGAATGATGAAACTAATTGGAGGGATCAATCTGCTAGAGGTAAAAAGATATGGGACGGTCCCTCTATGACTGATCCAAATAATATTGGTGATGTTGACTGGAATTATAGAAANTCGCAATACTATGTAACAGAAAATGATGGAATTATGCCATGGGATGCAGATGCTGGTAATCCTATTGCNCAATANACAACTGCTCCTTGGTTTTGGGGAACAACTAACAAAATAAGNTCTGATAATATATCTGTTATAAGTGATAATAGGCATAGAATAGGTGGTGCAAATTTGGGAGCATTGATTACTGTTACTAGAGTAAAAGGATCAAGAGGNAANATAGCATTCGATTATGCAACGCAGGATGATACNGCAAGAGCTGGTGAGCANTACATACACACCCAGGGTTCNTTAGTGTTAAATGATCAGCAANTGAGTGGAAANATTTTAGTNCCAGTTCTTCAAGGTGGTGATTATAACAAATTAGTNTTTGATCCAATAACAGGTGGAATATCCCAAGAAACAATACCTTCGGNTTCATTGAGATTGAAAATATTTAANGTAAGACCTGCTGATGGTGAAGTAAATTATATTAAACCATACTTATCTGATATTGATGGAGAACGCCGNTCNGAGATTACAGCAAATATTAACATTAATAGNCAATATCTACCTGATAAGAGGCCTTTGGACAATGTTGGTGTCCATTTTTATCGAGCTAAGTATAGTGTTAAGGAAAGCGAAGGTTCTATTAGGATAAGAGTAAATAGAGGNAGTTGTACCGACCCTCAAACACCNATTTTATTAGATCCTATGTCAGTAAAATATGTTGTAGGACCACGTGCGCAGAATCCAAGAGTATGGAATGCTCCAGCAACCCCACTTGGGATAGGAGGCTANAATCAACCTGGAAGTAATAACTTNTGGNTTGGTAATAACTCAAAAGTTGGATTGGAAGCAGGCTCTGATTTTGCGACTCCAGATAGCGATTTTACACCTGTAACTGGAACGATTCAGTTTCAAGAGGGGCAAGAATACGCGGAAATAACTATCCCTATTATTAATGATGATGTAGTTGAATTTAATGAGGATTTATTTGTTTACTTATTTGACCCAGANCCNAATGCAAGAGCTGAGAATGGATGGGCATTNATAGGTAATGATGAGTTAGAGTGGATTTCCGGAAATGTGGCTGGTCAATACTATGCTAAAGTTACGATTGTGAGTGACGATGANATTTTGAAGGATTATTCACAGGAAGAATATATAACNATTACAAATCCTATAACAGGNTTAGACTCNATTGTATTAAATCCAGAATATGAAGCTTCAGAGCAACCAGCNGGTTCATCAGATAGATTATTTAATCCTGATTTCCAAACTAATACTAAACCACCNCTAAATAGTGTCCCGGGTGCNAATGATGATGTGCATTCTGTCGCTTTAACTAAAGATGGCGGAATTATAATTGGTGGTGATTTTACATCTTATAATGCNGAGGTCAGAAATAGATTAGTAAAATTAAATGCTCATGGTGGNATAGATAATAATTTNAATATAGGAACAGGAGCTAATGATTTTGTAAGCAGTNTTGTAGTGAAAAGTGATGGTAAAATTTTAATAGGAGGTGGATTTACGTCATATAATGGCACAGTTAGATATTCAATTGCCAAATTAAATTCAGACGGTTCATTAGATGATGATTTTGATCCGGAAACTGGTGCTAATGGCCCTGTAAGATGTATATCAGTCCAGTCAGATGGTAAAATCATTATTGGAGGAGAGTTCACATCATTTGGAAATAGGGAATGTAAATACTTAGCAAGATTAAATAGAGATGGGTCATTAGATAATACTTTTCANATAAAAAATCNTTTAGATGGACCAGTGTACTCATTAGCAATACAGCCTAATGGTAGTATTTTAGTTGGCGGTAACTTCAATTATGTTGGAAAATATAAGAGATCGAAGTTAACGAGATTGTTACCAAATGGCGATATAGATAATACTTTTGAAAGTAATCATACAGCAAATGATATAGTATATTCAATTTTGCATCACCGTTTTAGCAATAAAATTTATATTGGAGGTGCGTTTGATGANGTAAATCATTTGCCTTATAGAGGAGTTGCGAGATTGAATAATGATGGTTCATCTGATGTATCGTATGATATAGGAACNGGTGTTGATGGTNCCGTATTTAATATGTTATTAGATGATGATGGGCATTTATATATTGGAGGTCTATTTACAGAGTTTAATAGAACAAGGAGATATGGTCTTGCTAGGTTGTATCAGAGCGGAATTCTAGATACTACATTTATGGGTACAGCTTATAACCAATTCGCTGGACTTTATATTAAAGGTATTAGCGATCCAATAAATCATATTAAAGATATGTCGATGGATGCTAAAGGTAATTTAATTATTGGCGGATCATTTGATAAAATTGGGGGCGGATACAATAGATATTGGGTTAGAAATCAATTAAATGTAACTAGGATAATAGGTGGTTCNACTGAAGGTCCAGGCAACATACAGCTTAACTCTNAACAGTATAATGGGGATGAGAATATAAATGAGCTTTTTGTTGAGATGGAAAGAATAAATGGTAAGTTAGGTGGTGCGATGGTGAGGGTTGCAAGTAATTCCCAAACAATNGGNGCTGGNCTTGCAAAACAAAATGATGATTTTAATAAATTGTCCACTGAAGTATTTTGGCCATCTTTATATTGGAATAGTAGTACTAATTCATACAACGGNGGAGGATGGATGAGGAGTGATGGATANGCTGGATTAAATAGTACNGGTTTTANTGATAATTCNGGAAGNTTATGGACTACNGATGAAAATAATTTAGTCCTAAATATAATAGAAGACNTGAATATAGAAGGTAATGANTTGCTTAANNTAGAATTATTTAAACCGATCGGCCATTTGTACTTGGGTGGAGAAAGAATATTAACAACTCCAGCTATGGGGAGAAGTAAAAGTAAAGTCTCAATTATAGATAATGATTTTAATTATGGTACNATATNTTTGGATAAAAAGGAATATTCTATAGATGAACATGCTGGTGAACTTAATTTAGAAATAGTCAGAGCAATTGGCGATACTGGTGANGTTACCGTCTTATTTAGTGCAAAACAGGCTGACTTGAACACTTTAAATAATTTAGGGCTTAATTCCGATCAGCTTCCATTAGCTGAATTGGCAAGTTCGACCCCAGATTTTAATGAAATCGTTAGAATTATATCTTTTGCACCAGGGCAAAAGTCCGCATCAATATCAGTTCCTATTATTGATGATGCAAGAACTGAAAGTGATGAGGTGTTTATTGTTTCATTATCCAATCCAACAGGAGGTGCTGTCATTGGTGGTGGGGTTGGTCCGAAAGACAGTATTGTAAGAATAATTGATAATGATTTTTCTTCCGGGAAACTTGAATGGGCTACTACTGAAGTATTCACTGACGAATCTTCTAAATATGCTACATTACAACTTAGACGTGTAGGAGGAAGTGTTGGAGAAGTTTCTATTACTTACTCACCAAATATTGAAAGTAGCGCTATTGAAAATGTAGATTTTTCAGAGGCAAGAGGTACAGTTACTTGGTCAGATGGAGAAGCTGGAATTAAAAATATAGATATAAAAATTCTAGATAATATGGTGGTCGGAGAAGATAAAAATNTATATCTCCATTTAGATAA
The DNA here is from genome assembly GCA_002711495.1 of Gammaproteobacteria bacterium. Classification (GTDB taxonomy): domain Bacteria; phylum Pseudomonadota; class Gammaproteobacteria; order Pseudomonadales; family Azotimanducaceae; genus UBA9659. Next base: position 8,180 of record PARM01000055.1, on the reverse strand, counting down.
TCCAATTGGCGTACCAGGTAAAAATCCTGTTCTTGGGCGAAGAATTGCAAAAGTTAATATCCTAAATGANGATTTCTTTGGTGAGGTTTCCTTCACTTCAGCTGATTTTTATGCGAATGAAAATGGCGGTAATTTTGATGTTACAGTCATTAGGAAAAGAGGTATAGCTGAGTCTATAAGTGTGGAATATGAAATGTTTAATGGAAGCGCNCAGAATGAANCTGANTATATAAGTAATAATGGAATTTTAAAATTCGAACCAGGTGAGACTAGCAAGACTTTTGCAGTACAAATATTGGACGATGATAGTGTGGAGGGTAATGAGTCAATTTCTATTAGATTAAAAAATCCATTACCTATAAGGGGAAGATGGGAAAAGACAATTTTAGGTACTCCAAATATGGCTACTATCACAATTGTGGATAATGAAACATTAAATATGCCAGCGGGATCAATTGATACCGAATTTAATGAATCTACTGGTGCTAACGATTTTGTAAATGTAATTTCTAAACTTCCAAACGGTAAGTTCTTAATCGGCGGTGATTTTACGCAAGTTAATGGATTATTCAGAGATAGGTTAGCACGTCTAAATGCAGATGGTACGTTAGATACTACTTTTGATCTAGGACTAGGAATAGATGGCTCAGTGAGTTCCGCAATAATTCAACCAGATGGGAGAACTATTTTAGCCGGTTATTTTAAGTCTGTTGACGGTCATAATCGTAATGGCATAGCTAGAGTAAATTATGATGGATCAATCGATACTACATTTAATCCTGGTGGCGGTGCTGATAATCCAATTCTTGATATTGCATTGCAGGAAGATGGTAAAATTATAATTGTTGGCAATTTTTCAACTTTTAACGGACAAAATAGCAATAAGATAGCCAGGCTTAATATTGATGGTACTATTGACCATACCTTTAATGTTGGTTCAGGCGCTGATCTTTCAATAAATGATGTTGTCCTTCAAAAGAATGGTAAATTACTTGTGGTTGGTGATTTCAAAATTATAGGTGAGAAAGTATGCAATGGTATAGCTAGATTAAATTATGATGGATCAATTGATACAACATTTGAAAGTGGGGATGGGTTCAACGATTCCGTAAGACTAGTTCGGTTGCAAGATGATGGTAGAATTTTAGTAGGTGGATTTTTCACTAAATTTAATTCAAAAGATATAAATAGAGTTATTAGATTAAATGCTAATGGGTCTTTAGATGAGACATTTAATATTGGGTCTGGTGCGAATGGTTCGGTTTATTCAATGGCTGTGCAATCAGATCATAAAATTTTAATAGGAGGTAGTTTTACAGAATTTAATGGATTGATCAGAAATGGAATAGTAAGAATAAATTCCGATGGTAGCATTGATAATTCTATTAATTTTGGCACAGGTGCAAATGGGTCAATTCTAGACATAGCTATACAAGAAGACTATAAAATAATTCTTGGAGGTGGGTTTACAACCTTTGATGGTAAAGAAAAGAATTATATTGCCCAGCTACATGGCGGAATAATTGAAGGCGAAGGTAAATTGGAATTTGATTTCTCAAAATATTCAGTTGCTGAAACTGGAACTAACGCAACCATACGTGTGGTTAGGAGGGGGGGGCTTGATAATGAAATAAGTGTTAGACTCGTTACTATGTTATCAAAATTACAAAATCCTGCTTTACCAAATTTAGATTATAAACCATTGAATGAGATGTTAGATTTTAAGGCAGGTGAAAATCTTCGTTCAATTGAGATAGACATTTATGATGATACTGAGGTCGAGCCCAATGAATATATAGATTTGAAATTGGTAGATTTCAGCGATGGGGTTCAGGGGAATCAATCGAATTCTAGTTTGGAAATTATTAGCGATGATAGTGTTCTTTCTTTTTCAGCATCACGTTATAGCGTTTCAGAATCAATAAAAGGAGGGTTTGCTAGAATAAATATTAATCGACTTGGGTCTACTATTGGAGACTCAACTGTATCTTTCATAACTGCAACGAATGGTACCGCTCAAGCAGTTTTAGATTTTCAGATGATTAGTAATACAATTGAGTTTTTAGATGGCGAAATAACTAAAAGTGTAAATGTTCCGATTGTTGATGATATTTTGGTAGAGCCTGAAGAGACTGTTGTGTTGCTTTTAACAAATGTCTTAGGAAGGTCTATACTAGGGATAAGCGAATCTGAGCTTAGTATAATTGATAATGATTTTGCGCCAGGGCAATTTTATTTTGAGAAACCTACTTTTAGGGCAGAGGAAACTTCAGGATTTGCTACAATTACTGTTGTTCGTACCAATGGATATACAGGATTAGTTGAGTTAGACTATGCTACTTCGGATTTAAGTGCTAAAGCTGGTGACGATTATCAAAGTACTAGTGGAAAAATAGTTTTTGGAGATGGAGAGATTTCAAAAAACATAGATATTCCAATCTATGATGATATTATTGAAGAAGGGGCTGAGGCTTTAAGAGTGAGAATATTCAATGCGACTGGAGGGGGATCTGTGATACCGCCTAATTTCGCAACAATAATTATTTTAGATAATGAATTAAAAGATTCACTACCTGGTCCAAAGGGTTTAGGCGCTAATGGCACTGTATATAGTGTATATATTGATGATGAAAATAATACATTAATAGGTGGAGATTTTAATAAAATAAATTTAAGGGAAGCCCCTAGATTGGCCAAAGTTGATGAAAATGGGCAATTAATAACTAGTTTTAATTCTGGAATTGGCCCTAACAACATAGTTTATGATATTCAAATTAACAATTCTCAAATTTACATTGGTGGTTTATTTACAAAATATAATAATAGTGAAAGTAAATTTATAGCGCGACTTTTTGAAGATGGCAGCATTGATGAGTCATTTTATGCTAATGAGATTCAGGGTACGGTTTATGACATTAATATATCCAATGGAAATATTTTAGTAGGCGGGGAGTTTGGTTTAGTGTCTCTTAATTCTGACGGGACAGAATCAATTAATTTTGTAAAACCAGAAATTAATGGTGATGTGTTTGCGGTTGAACGAGAGCCGAACGGTCTAATTATCATAGCTGGAAATTTCACTAATGTAAACGGCCATACAATGAACTCAATCGCTAGATTAAATTCTGATGGTTCTGCTGATCTATCATTTGATGTCGGTCAAGGTCCTAATTCATCAATAAATGCACTTTCAATCGATGAAGATGGTGTGTTAATAGGCGGCAATTTCATAACTGTAGATGGTTTATCATCTAGGAGAATAGCAAGGCTTAATTTTGACGGAAAATTAGATCGCACCTTTAGTGTTGGTTCTGGGTTTGATGGTCCAGTTAAATCAATTCACAAAAGAATTGACGGGCGATACTTAATAGGAGGATCTTTTGGAACGTACAATGATTCAGAGCAAAATAATATTACTATAATAAATAGAAGTGGTGATATATATAATAATAAATTAAATATGCTAGGACTAAACGGTACTATTTACTCATTATTTGAATTACCCGGCGGGAGTAGTTCTTTTGGTGGTGCTTTTACTAAGCAACTTGATGAAAGGGGTTATAATAATTTTGCAATTGTTGATCATTTATCGAGTATTCAACCGGCTGTTCTATCAATTCAATTTGTACGGGATCAATATGAATTGGTAATAAACGGCGAACCAAATCAAGTTTATTCAATTCACTATTCTGATAATTTACATGATTGGAATATACTTACTAATCTTAGTATGCCTGCGAATGGTAAAAAAATAATACAATTAGGACCGTTTGATGGCAATAGATACTTTAGAGCAGTCCATGATGAATAACTCTAAAATGTAATAGTTTTAAAAAAGGGATGACTAGAATTAGTTATCCCTTTTCCTTATTTATAAATATATAAAATGAAAAAAAGAAATTTAATGTACAGTTTTGGCTTAATGATTATTATATTGTTAAGCATTTTGGTGTTTTATAAAATTCCGAGTAAAACTCTTAAGCTCAAATACAGTCATTCAGGCGGTATTGTCAGAAGTTCTGCTAAGTTAAATCCTAATCAATATAAATTTGTTCCCGGTAAAGCTGATATTTTATCCAAAAGATTCTCACTTCCGAATAAAATTGAAAGTGTGAATTCTGAACCAATTAAATCATTTAATGAATGGTCAGATAAATATATCTCCGGTGGCGGGGGTTTGTTGGAAGGTATCAAACTTGCAAAAGCACGACGTTCTGAAATGCGCAAATTGATTAGTGAGAATCCTTCTAAGGCTATTTCTAATCAGATATCTCAAGAAAAGCGCCAATTGTTGCCTGACATTATTAAAGATGAGTTAGAACAACTTTTATACGGTCGCGGCATATTTGAATCATTATCAATATCCCGAATGGTCAAATCCTCTCATTTATCAGATGTAGCAGCACAGTATCATGGTCTAGATGCTGGATTATCTAATCTGGGTGATAAAAATATAATAGTACAAGAGAATATAAAAAAATTAATATATGATGGCATAACTTATAATGCTCATACGTATGGTGTCCTAAGTGGGTTGGCATCACGCAAGAATTTCTTGTTTAGCGGCATTGCGATAGATGGGGATTTAGCGCTCGACGAATCACCTGTTCGTTTAATGGGCGAGACCAGCAAGAACAGTGCACTTTCTACTGGCGAGTTAAGTGCGGAAGGTGAAGACCCTATCAGTGGTGAGATTGTGAATTTAACTAGGGGTGGTTATCTCGCTGAAGCCGGTGGTAACTATTATTATTTATCAAAAAAAGAACATGCGTTTAAGTTAGGTGTAAAGTTAATGGGTGCCGAGGCGGGTGTAAGTCCGTCTCCGGGACAGTCAAATCATATTTCTGATTGGGAAAAGCAAGTCGCCCAGGGCAATAAGAATGTTTTAATTATAAGGCCAAATTTTGAGGACGATCAAGCTGAGCCCCCTAGCATCGCAGAGCTCGAAAATGCGATGATGAAAGTTAACGATTTTTTTGTGGAATCCTCGTACGGGACCCTTTCTTTTACTACCACTTTGACCCCAACGTTGACACTACCAAAAAGTAAACTGTGGTATGAGCAAGGCGGACAGACTCTGGTTAAAGACTCAGCCATCGAACTAGCCGCTATGAACGGGTTTGATGCTTTAGAGTATGATGTCATCATGATTGCAATCGATGACCTTCCCGGGCCTTCGTATGAGGGTTGGGTGGTAACCAGTTTTGGTGAAGGGTTGTTCATCAAGGGAGGATATGTTGAGGCGATTGCTAGAAATATAGCTGCCATCCTTATTGGTGAGACCAAGTCCGCCGACTATTGGGACACAGTTGCTCCAGTAAAAATTGAGCCAGACCCGATGTCAGTGGATCCACCTACGCCGCACTCTTTGGCGGACCTTATGGGGCGTGACAGTATCTATGGCCCGGGCAGCATGGTTTACGAGATGGATATGTGGAGCCTGATGGGTGGTGGTAATCGTCAATTCAATACGCCTACCAAGCACAAGCTTGGATGGCTATCGCAATCGGCGGTAGCGGACGTGACGGAATCCACAACAGTTCGCCTATACGCCTTCGACGTGGCTCGTTTGACTGAGGGAGGAGCACATGCCCTGCGAATTATAAAGGACGAAAAAGTCGCTTATTGGTTGCAATACCGCATCTCTAATCAACGAAGTCGCTGGTCGCCGGGAGAAGATACTTTTATTAATGCTCTAGGTGAGGAAAAGCAGATTTCTTCTTTACAGGACCAATGGTCTAGGAACGGACTTCAATTGTTAATGGAAGATTCTGGTTCGCTGTCAAAGTTGCTGGATGCTTCCCCAGGCAGTGCTGGCCTAGATGTAGATTCGCCTCTGATGATAGGACGGACGTTTGTCGAAGAGAGCATTGGCCTGCACGTGACCCCTGTGGCCAAAAGCGGATCAGAGGAGGAAGTGCCATGGATCGATGTAGTTGTTAATGTTGGATCTTTTCTTGAAAACCGCTCCCCGGTACTTGAGCTAACTGCTCCCGAGACTTCAGTAGATGAAGAGGAAATAGTTACTTTTACAGCGAATGCAATGGACCCTGACGGGGATGTGCTTGGTATGTATTGGGACTTTGGTGATGGCAATTATGCTTTTAACGATTCGGAGGTCACTCATGCCTTTGAGTTGGAAGGGGAATATCTGGTGCGTTGTGAGATCACGGATATGAAGGGAGGCCATACTAGTCGCTATGTAGTTGTGACCGTTGGGAATCCCCGCACATTACGTATTTCTGGCAAGGTGATTTCGGATATTGGTATCCCAGTTGAAAACATGCAGGTGGCGGCTCAGGAGGCGGAGGCCGGTGATCCAGAGGCGGAACTGGTGGGCCCGAGGCTTCGTTCTTTTACTGATGAAGAAGGCAACTTCGTTATTGTCGGCATTCAGCGCGATAAGTCCTACGCTTTGAATGCGAACCTTTATGGGTTTCGTACTAGCCCGGTGGGTTTCAGTATCCCGCTTGAGATTAATGACATGGATGCTGCCGACTTGCTCTTTCTCGCGAATGAAATTCCAAAGATCAACATTATGGCGGTTAAACCGTCTGCGGCCGAAGGTCAGAGGGTGCCGACATTTCTCACTGTTACCCGTACCGGGAACTTAATGCAGCCACTAGAGGTGGATTTTGTGATGGAGGGGAGCGCTACGTTTGAGGAGGATTACGAATTGAAAGGGTTCGCTCAGACAAACATAGCTGATGGCAAATTTTATTTTCCCGCTGGCCTGAATCAGGCACAGATAGAAGTCAAGTTAAACGATGATGAGAACTATGAGGGAATGGAGCAAATCTCGCTGCGTGTAAAGCCATGGATTACTGCCGGTTCGGGCAAAACCATGCCGCCCGATTGGTACATTGGAGCTATCAACCTGCAGACTAATTACTATCAATCCACTTGGGATTGGATGCCCGGCCGAGCTGGCAAGATCACATTGGATTTAGAGGATAATGATTCGCCAATTAAACCAGAGGTGACGTTCGTCGTGCTTGATGAATTTGCGAGTGAAAACGGGGAAGATGTAGCGATTCTGCAGGTTAATCGCTTAGGGGATATAGTCCAGCCTCTGGACGTGCCTTATGACATCGAGGGCAAAGCAGAAAACAATTTAGATTTTGTAGAGTTATCTGGTGTGTTTTCGTTTGCGGTCGGTCAACGCTCCGGGATGATTATAATCAAGCCAAACGAAGATCGTTATGTCGAGGGAATCGAGGACGTGTCACTAACCATATTGGAATCGGAACTTTACACATTAGGAGCGCTTTCTAAGGCTCAGGTCCTGATCATTGATAATGAGCTTCCGGTCTTGAGCATTGCTGCCGTTGATGATGTGGCGATGGAAGAGGAGGATTTTGATGGAGACAATTTGGCCAATCTGGTTGTGACTCGGATGGGTGACTATTCTGAGGATTTGACGGTGAATTACCTTGTTTCCGGGACGGCTAAGAAAACGGATTATAGACCGCTTAGTGGCTCTGTAGTTATTCCTGCGGGTGAGATCACTGCTGAAATCGTGATTCAGGCCATCGAGGATGATGATATTGAGGGGGATGAGCACGTGGTCGTACATATTTCCGATAGCACATTGTATAATAGTCATCCCAAGAACATGGCATCGGTGTTGATTCAGGATTCAATGCCGGTGGTGAGTTTGACTCTGAATGGGGCGAACGAAACGGCAGAAGGAGGCAGTGCAACTTCGGTAACGTTAACTCGAAACGATCGTGGAGGGGATGAGATCAATGTAAATCTGTCCATAACTGGCACGGCAAACAACCAGTCGGATTATGTCAGTATCGCAAACCGTGTACGTATGCCTAAAGGCAGTCGGACTGTGTCTATCGAGGTGCAAGCGATTGATGACACAGTTAACGAAACTCAGGAGGACATCGTCTTAAAGTTATTGCCGGGTGAAGGGTATAGTGTCGCCTCGGAGATGCAGGCCCGAGTGGTCATTCCTGAAAATGATGAGAAGAACTTGCCCGAAGTGGAATTTACTTTGACCAGTTCGGAGGAATTAGAATCCGCGGGTTATGCCATGGTTCATGTTCGCTTGAGTGCGGCACCTCCCGAGCCGGAAGACGGTGGAGACGATGGAGACGGTGGAGACGGTGGAGACGGTGGAGACGGTGGAGACGGTGGAGACGGTGGAGACGGTGGGCCTTCCCCCGATC
>PARM01000054.1 GCA_002711495.1 Gammaproteobacteria bacterium | reverse complement strand
GGCGTATGCGGTATTAATCCGAGTTTCCTCGGGCTATCCCCCGCTACTGGGTAGATTCCTACGCGTTACTCACCCGTTCGCCACTCGTCAGCATCAAGTTCACCCCGAAGGGATCACAGCGATCTGTTACCGTTCGACTTGCATGTATTAGGCCTGCCGCCAACGTTCAATCTGAGCCATGATCAAACTCTTCAATTAAGAGTATGTCTTTGATTTCCCTCGTTTCACCCTTTTGAGGCTCCCTCAGGAAATCAATAGCGGTTAAAGTCCGCCAATCTTTTCATTGCGTCTTTGATAACGACGCAAGGCTCAGCAATGCAAAATTACCTCGTATTTAGTAAGTATCACTCAATAAATTGTTGGTAACTTGTTGCTGAATATCTATCGTATGTCATCAACAAGTACCCACACCTATTGCTTGTTTCTCAATTTTTAAAGAGCTTCTTCGAGCCAAAACCACTTTGCATCGCGCAAAGAATCCCTCCATGGACCAAACCAACGGCGGGAATTCTAATCTTGAATACTCGAGACGCCACCCTTTTATCGAATGGCGTTGGACACAAAAACTGTCTTTTTTAGCCTAACTGCCTAAAGGTTTGCATTATACGTTAAAGCTGACCTTTTACAACCGTTTAAAGAATATTTAGATTTTAGCGATAATGTTATGGCTTTTTTTTCATCCTGAAACAATAGTTAGGCCCGCCTCTCATTGAACTTAAGCTCTGAAAAAAGGAGGCAAAGTTCTATTCATCTCCAAGCTTTTTGTAAACGCAGGCCAATTAAAATCAAATATGCGCAGAAAAAAAAGAACGCAAAGGCGAAGTTTGCTTTTGATGACAAAAAAACATGGAGAACTACCAAACCCGCTATGAAATATACGAGTCGATGCAACAACGACCAGACTTTAGCTAAATTTCTTACTGCTGAGTCAAATGAAGTCGCGGCTAATAAAAAAAGAAAGAAGTATGCCAGCGAGCCAAAAATGATACGTTTTTTAGTCATGAGATCATGAAAGTAGGTTCCCACTTCTAATCCTCCCAGGAAAATCAAATAACTCAAAAGGTGCAGGGTGGCGTAGAAAAAAACCGAAAGACCCAAGATTCTTCTCATCCGCGGGATTCCCCAAGTCTTAGAGATTTTTCCCAAAGAGCTAAAGCTTATGGTTAAAAACAAAAATAAGGTAGCTATTTGCCCGAAAAATGCAACCAGTTCTATTCCGGGGTCAGCCCCGAAATAATTTGTGTCGAGGACCACTGAAAAAATCACCTTAAGAAGAACCCAAGTGAAAGGGGCTAAACAGACAGAGAGAAGAGCGAGAGTCGGCATCAGTAGAATTTTCTGAGATCCATGCCCCTATAGAGATGAGCGACGTCATCTTCATAACCATTAAACATTTGGGTCGGCCGAATGTTTGGAGAGAAAATTGAACTAGGCAAACGTCTTTCAGTAGCCTGCGACCAGCGAGGGTGATTCACCGAAGGATTGACGTTTGAGTAAAAACCATACTCTTTAGGATTACTCTTCATCCAAGTGGTATTTGGCCTTTTTTCAACAAATTCAATTTTGACAATCGATTTAATGCTCTTAAATCCATATTTCCATGGCACAACAAGTCTGATGGGAGCCCCATTCTGATTAGGTAATAACTTCCCATACATTCCCACCGCCAGAAAACTGAGCTTGTTGGTCGCCTCGTCAATCCTTAAGGCCTCAACATAAGGATACTCGATCGTCGAGAACAGACTTTTTTGGCCCGGCATTTGAGTCGGATCGTAGAGAGTCTCAAATTTTACATATTTAGCGTTCGAGCGAGGCTTGAATTTTTTTAATAATCTGGCTAACGGAAGCCCCACCCAAGGAATAACCATAGACCAGGCCTCTACACATCGGAGACGATAAATCCTTTCTTCCAGAAGGTGAGGTCGAACGAGATCTTCTAAGTGGTATATCCCACCTCCATCGCATTCCCCCTGAACTGAGACCGTCCATGGATCAGTAACAAAGTTTTTTGCATTCTTTTTTGGATCCAACTTGCCCGAACCGAACTCATAAAAATTGTTATAGCTAGAGGCATAGCGATAAGGAGTAACGTCGAGGAGTTCCATTGGATCTGCTTTTGCTCTTGAATTTATTTTCTGAGCTATCATCTGATCAAGCTCAGATCTAATTTTTACTTTAGCCAGGGCCATCTGGTCCGAAAGAAGAGATGATGGATGATAACCAACAATAGCGGCTCCAAAACCTTTCAACAAGGAACGCCGGCTTAAATAAGCTGACTCATCTGTAACTTCGTTTTCGGATATATCCCCGTTTGGCTTTTTAGCCATAACAAATTACCTTTAGATCGAACCCAACGACTCTCTGTAGACTGCACCTAACGCCTTTTATTCGCTATTCGTCCGAAGAAGCTTTCTGCCTAAAGCCAGAACTGGGCCAGAGAGAGCATAAGCAGTTCCGATAATTAAAAGCATCCCAGGAGGATAAATTAGTATAGAAACGAACATCAAAATCACCAAAAACATATACCGAAAAGGAACTTGTCCCTTTATGTTTTTTGGGTTGTAGTAGCGAACATTACTGACCATAAGTAAAGCGGCAAAAAAAGCAAACACCGCAAGCGCGAAAGAGAAAGTCATACTGTTAATTGGTTGAAGATTGTCGACCCAAGTCCAGACCAAAGTCGCAATAGTCCCAGCTGCCATGGGGCTAGGTAGACCGAAGAAAACCTTTGTGTCCGGAGCCGTATTAAAACGAGCGAGTCGAAGTGCAGTACAACAAACGTAGAAAAAAGCTACAATCCAACCGATTTTTCCTAGTTCATTCAAACACCAACTGTATAATAGAATCGCAGGAGCAACTCCAAATGCAACTAAATCAGACATGCTGTCGTACTGAACACCAAACTCAGTTGCAGTGTTCGTTAATCTTGCTATTCTCCCATCCAAAGCATCTAAAAAGCCGGCTATAACTATGGCTGTGCACGCTAGTTCTAGCTCACTCGACAATGCCGCGATAATCGCATAGAAGCCGCAAAAAAGTGCGCCCGTAGTAACCAAGTTAGGCAGCAGGTATATTCCTCGCCTTAATCCTCGCCGTTCTCTTATGCTTGTGACTTGGGCCGAATCCAGTCTCTCGGGTTCCTGCTCAGACAAATTTAAATTCTCCTTTAACCTTATTTTTGAAAAATCGGATTAGTTCTACCTATACTGAAAGCGCTTTCTCTCCTCTCGAAAGACCAAGCACGCCAGATCTAGCTACTTCTGCGATTGAGTCCTGTGGCAAGGCTTTAATAAACGCGTCTATTTTTTCTGATGTTCCTGTTAATTGAATTGTATATGCGTCATGGAGCACATCCACTATTTGCCCCCTAAAAATGTCTGCAATTCTTTTAACCTCTTCTCTTTGGTCACTATTAGTTTTGACCTTGATCAACATTAATTCTCGCTCCACGTGGTCTCCCTCTGAGAGATCTACCAATTTCACGACTTCAACTAACTTATTTACCTGTTTCGTTATCTGCTCAATTTCATCATCGCCAGCTAAGGTTGTTAAGGTTAACCTTGACAAAGTAGGATCTTCCGTTGGAGCTACCGTCAGAGTTTCTATGTTGTACCCACGTTGTGCGAAAAGCCCGATAAGTCGAGATAGCGCTCCTGATTCGTTTTCAAGTAACACTGAAACAATTCTTCTCATCAGGTTCTCACTCCTTTTTCCAACCACATATCTCTCATCGAGCCATTAGGAGCCACCAACATCGGATAAACGTGCTCTTTAGGATCTACCATAATATCCACGAAAACGAGCTTATCTTTCATCGAAAAGACTTCCTCAAGAACGGGCTTTAAATCTGAACGACTTTGTATTTTGAAACCTCTGTGTCCATAAGATTCAGCTAACGCCACGAAATCGGGTAAAGAATCCATATAGCTATGAGAATGACGCCCCTCGTACTGCATGTCTTGCCATTGCTTGACCATTCCTAGCGATTGGTTGTTTAAGTTAATTATCTTAATTGGCAACTGGTACTGTGAGCACGTTGATAGCTCTTGAATATTCATTTGAATACTACCCTCACCCGTAATGCAAACGACGGTGCTTTTGGGAAAGGCTAGCTGTGCTCCCATAGCAGCAGGAAGACCAAAACCCATCGTTCCTAGCCCACCAGAATTTATCCACCTACGGGGCTCATCAAACGGATAATAAAGAGCGGCAAACATCTGATGCTGACCGACGTCTGATGTAACAAAGGCTTCGCCTCTAGTCACCTCATAAACAGCAGTCACCCCATCTTGCGGCTTGATAATCTGGTCCTCTTTCGAGCTTCTCTTTATTTTAAGGCAATCCTTTTTCCGCCAAAGGTCAATTTGATTCCACCACTCACTGATTAGAGTTTCATTTAACTTCTTCGATTTCTTTGTCCTGATGACATCCGTCATTTCTTTAAGGATGGCGCCCACATCTCCTACAATTGGAATGTCAGCCCGAATTGTCTTCGAGATGGATGCTGGATCAACGTCAATATGAATTATTTTTGCGTTTGGACAGAACATCGAGGGAGTATTTGTGATTCTGTCATCAAAACGGGCTCCAACAGCTAATAAGACATCACAATGGTGCATAGCATTATTCGCCTCATAAGTACCGTGCATTCCAAGCATACCGAGGAATTGACGGTCAGTACCTGGAAAGCCTCCCAGCCCCATTAATGTGTTCGTGATTGGAAATCCTAGCTCTCTAGTGAGCAAAGTCAGAGCATTGGCGGATTCTCCAAGAATAACGCCTCCCCCAGAGTAAATCATCGGCTTTTCCGCACCCAATAAAAGCTCCACGGCTTTTTGTATCTGGCCTGAATGGCCTTTTTGAGATGGATTATAGGATCGAAGCGAAACTGACTTGGGATATTTATATTCAAACAAGTCATCTGGATTTGTTTTATCTTTAGGAATATCCACAACTACTGGGCCAGGTCGACCAGAACCAGCTATAAAAAATGCCTTTTTTATGATTTCGGGTATGTCGCTCGCTTCTTTTACAAGAAAGCTGTGTTTTACGACTGGTCTGGAAACTCCTATCATGTCTGTTTCTTGAAACGAGTCAGTGCCAATCAAGTGGCTTTGAACTTGACCTGAGACAACGACCATGGGGATCGAATCCATATACGCAGTTGCAATTCCAGTGATTGCATTAGTGGCTCCTGGACCGCTCGTCACAAGAACCACCCCTGTTCTCCCTGTCGCTCGAGCGTACCCGTCTGCCATGTGGGTTGCACCTTGCTCGTGACGAACTAAGATATGCTTAATTTTTTCCTGGTTGAAAAGCGCATCATATATGTGAAGCACTGCCCCTCCGGGGTATCCGAAAACATACTCGACGCCCTCATCCTGTAGAGCTCGAATAAGCATATCTGCTCCCGAAAGCTTATCCACAAAAATCTCCTGGTTCATTTACGGTTAACAACAGTGGGCCGCTGATTTTCTTGCATCCCAAGCCGGCAGTCAAATACAAACTTTTTTTCTGAGCCCTCCATCTTTGGGTACACTCAGAAAATCGCGATCAATCTTTTACTAAAGTTCAAAATTTGGTTAGTCTCTGAATTTCACTGAATCCATATAAAAGCTCCCATTCTCCCAGTCTTGCCATCTCTACGATAGGAAAAGAAATTTTCTTCATCACAAAACGTACAGAATCCGCCTCCGTAAACCTGAACACCGAGACCGATAAGCTGAGCTTCAGCTATACCTGCAAGGTCCATCTCCCACCGATTCATTGAAATTTCTTTAAACCCTAAGTCAGTTGGGAACCTATCAAACACGTCTCGTTTTACCGAATAGTGACATGGACCAATGCAGGGACCGATCCAAGCACTAAGCGACGACAAACCAATAGCTTCAGCGGTTCGACGCAAAACTCCATTTGCCAAACCTCGCCAGCCCGCATGAGCAGCCCCCACACGAGTTCCGTTTTTGTTCGCAAATAAAACGGGAACGCAGTCAGCAACTAGAACCGTCAACACCTCGTTGCGCTTTGCAGTGAAAGACGCGTCTGCTTTTACTCCTCGTGAGGCCCGACAAGCAGGCACGCATTCGTTCCCGTGAACTTGAGTAAGGTAGCGTGGTTCACCGGGAAGGTCTAAGAGCCCTCGATTTTTCTCAACTGACTTATCAACATCACCAACTTGGTTGGATAAATTTAGAGAGTTGTATGGAGCTTTACTGAAACCATGTCCTCGACAAGTAACAAATGCCTTAATGTTACGAGAAATTCCCCAGTCTGGTTCAATTAGCCTCACGCATAGCCTCCAGCAAGCTTTTGAAGTCTTCAGGGATTGGTGCGGTAAAAGAGAGGTTCCTTCCATTTTTTGGATGATTCAAAGATAGTTTTCTGGCATGCAGGGCCTGCCTAGAAAAGGCCCTGAGCATTTTTTCTAGCTCTTGCCCATCTGATTTAGACCTCCTGTACTGGCCTCCGTATTCAATATCACCGACGATTGGTGTTCCTAAAGCTTGCATGTGAACTCTGATCTGATGAGTTCTTCCCGTGTCAAGCTCACATTCTAATAAAGAGTGACTTTGAAACTTTTCTGTCAAATTATAATGCGTTTTCGCCGGCTTCCCATCGACCTTAACCGCCATCTTTTTCCTCTCCTTGGGGTGACGTCCCAGAGCTAGATCGATTTCCCCCGCCCTATACGGTGGTGCCTTGTAAACCAGTGCCGTATAGATGCGCTTTATGATGCGCGACTCAAGGTCCCTCGCTAACTTAAATTGAGACTCAATATCTCTCGCAATAATCAAAAGACCCGAAGTGTTCTTATCCAAGCGATGGATGATTCCCGCTCGAGGTACCGCTTTTAAATCATGGTCATAATTCAACAAGGCATTCATAAGGGTCCCTGATGTATTTCCCGCTCCGGGGTGGACGACTAATCCTGCGGGCTTATTGACGACGATGAGATGCTCGTCTTCAAAAACGACATCAATCGGAATACGCTCAGGTTGGGCAGAGGTGACATCGTCTATAGTCACTTTGATAAGTATCTTCTCTCCCCCAACAAGCTTAAGACTGGCTTTCGCAGATTTTCTATTAACCAAAAGTGCACCCTGCTTTATCCATTGTTGAATAAGCGCCCTTGAATACTGAGGCAGCAACTCAGCGACCGCATGGTCGAGTCTAGACGGAACAATTTCTCTCGATATATTTAATTCATGTTCTATTGATCGATGCACTATTGGGAATCATGTTGGGTTTGTTTGAAGGCTATGTTTTAATCTAAAAAAATTCAACCGAGCGGACAGTTTTTCAATGCTGAGACCAATCCTTATAGCGTTGTTTTCACTCTTTAGTGTTTTTGGTTGTAGCAAAGACGAGATTAGTGACGACCCAAATGCAACAGAGTTATTCTACTATGAGTCGGCTCAAGATAGTTTGAGAGCTTCTAATTACGCGGGAGCGATTCAGAAACTGCAAATGCTTGAATCACGCTTTCCGTTCGGAAGATATGCAGAACAGGCGCAACTAGAAATCATCTATGCCTATTTCAAAAGCTCTCAACCTGAGGCTGCAAAATCTGCTGCTGATAGATTTATAAGGCTGCACCCTGCGCATCCGAGTGTAGATTATGCTTATTATCTCAAAGGAATGGTCTCTTTCGAGCAAGATAAAAATTTTTTAGCGAACATAATACCGATGGATCCATCAACTAGAGATCCGGGCGCGGCAAGACAATCCTTCAAAGACTTTTCTGAACTTATTAGGCTTTTCCCCGACAGTGAGTACGCGCCAGATGCACAATCGAAAATGAAATATCTACGAAATCTGCTCGCTCAATCTGAGATTCGTGTTGCGGAGTATTACATTGAAAGGGGTGCTTATATCGCCGCAGTCAATCGAGGCAGATATGTTTTAGAAAATTTTCAAGGATCGGTCGCTGTGCCAGACGGCCTCGCTGTTATGGTTGAGGCATATAAGCTAATGGGGATGGAAGATCTTGCGACAAAAACACTAAAGGTTCTGGTGACAAACTATCCGAAGCATGAATCTCTAGACAAAAAAGGAAATTTCAAAAAAACGGTTAACAAAAGTGGCGGGAGAACTAGAAATTGGATAAGAACATTAACACTTGGGCTCTTTGGTTAAGCTTTAATTAAACAATGTGAATAAGCTGGATTTTCATGCCCTTATGATTTCGTTAGATACTCTCTCTACTGCTAAAACTTCCACCTCAAAAATAAGGTCTTTCCCTGCAAGTGGATGGTTGAAATCGATCTCGAGAGAATCACCTAGCACCCGGTTTATCACCCCAGGCCGCTCTAGCCCGTGAGGATCAGCAAAGGATACAATCACTCCTTCTTTTTTATCAACATCCTTAAAAAGCCCGGCTTGCATGACATGAATGTTGTCAGGGTTTGAGACACCAAACCCGTCTTCCGGACTTATATCAAAAACTTGCTTTTGACCCGCGCGCATCCCGAACATCGCTCGTTCGAACCCGGGTAATAGACTTTCATCTCCAATGACGCAGGACGCGGATCTATTTTCAGTCGAATCTATTAGGTCCCCGCCCTTAAGATAAAGCGCAAACTTAAGGGTGACCCTTGTGCCAGGTCCGACAGGGACTAATTTAGGTGTTTTTCCCATGCCCATTACGCCCTTTTTTTTTATAAAACATCTCGATGATCAGTAGAATTGCCCCAATAGAAATAGCGGTGTCGGCTACATTAAAAGTTGGGAAATAAAGATTACCATAGTGCAACAGGATAAAATCGACAACATGTCCGAGTAGAACCCTGTCGATAAGATTTCCAATGGCGCCCCCTAATATCGTAGCCAAGGCAAAACCAAGCAGACGCTCCGAAGAGTTTAATCTGAGTATCCAAAAAAAAATAAAACAGCTTACAGCGAAAGACACTGCAGACAAAAACCATCTTTGCCATCCGCCTGCGTCACTTAGTATGCTGAAAGCAGCTCCGTCGTTGTAAAGCAAAATCAATTTCAAGAAGGATAGCAACTCAATGCTATCGCAAAACCCGAATCCGCATTGATCTAGGTTTCTAACGATCATTTGTTTCGTTAACTGATCTAAAACCGCTATTCCAACAGTGATAAGTATAAGATTTTTCATTTTTCAGTAACTTTTATCGATTTGAAAAACTTTTTGGCGTCGTTAATATCCCGATTTATCGCCGATTTTAGGGCGGAAATACTTTCGTGCTTTTTCTCGTCTCTGAGCTTCTCAAGAAAAACCACCTTAGCAAACTCACCGTAAATCATACGGTTGAAATTTAATAAATGGACTTCGAGGATAGGAGTGAAATTCGCATTGTCTACCGTAGGCCGAACGCCTACATTCGCTACCCCAAAGAAAAACTCCGCATTTACAAATACTTTACATGCAAACACTCCCGATATGGGCGCTACATATCTGTGTAATTGGATATTCGCAGTAGGAATACCAATAGTTCGCCCCAATTGTCTGCCGTATATTACCTTGCCACTTATCGAGAACGGATGTCCCAGTAATTTTTCAGCTAACTGAAACTCCCCAACTGCCAGACTCTTTCTGATGCGAGTGCTCGACACTCTCTCTGCTTGAAAATCCAACGTGTACATATTGTGAACTGGAAAATTATTTTTCGAGCCCACTTTCTTGAGGCTCGCAAAGTCACCCCTTCGATCGTTGCCAAACTTAAAGTCGTCCCCGACGAAAAGAGCTCTTACTTTTAGCTGGTCTACCAGAAGGCTAGCAAATCGAATCGACGACATTTTCCTAACCTCTTCATTGAATTTAAGACACAGAACCTGAGAAATCCCCTGCTCAGCAAGTAATTCAACCTTCTCTCTAAATCGTGTCAACCTCGCTGGAGCCTTATAAACATCAAAAAATTCTCGAGGCTGCGGTTCGAAGCAAATTAACATTGACCGCGTTTTTAAGGTTTTAGCCTCTTGGTTCACCCGTCTCAGTATCATCTGATGACCAATGTGGACCCCATCAAAATTTCCAATGGTAACCACCGCACGTGCATGCCTTTCTCGAATATTGTTTAGGCCTCTGATGATTTCGATCATCGAAGCAAACTTTTCAAATTCAAACCGGACAAAGCTAAGACCAAAAAATAGCTGAACACTCCAAGCAAACATATGCTTATCATTCTAACCACGCGCGCAACAGAATCAATTTGAAGCCACCAATCTATCGGAGGATTAAAATAATATATCAAAGAAGTCATGACGAGTGTGGCAAGGATCATTCGAAAAAGAAAAAGCGCGTTATCTCTATTATAAAAATTAATTAGCCCCAACTTGCTCAGACCAGCGTAAAGTAGCGCCGCATTCAAAAAAGCGGAAATGGTAGTGGCGATAGCCAATCCAACGTGCTTAAAGTGCCAAATAAAAATTAGGTTAAGTCCCATATTAGCGACCATCGCTATGACTCCAAACCGGACTGGAGAGATCATATCCTGACGTGCGAAATATCCAGGAGCTAGAACTTTGACCAACATGTGTCCTGCAAGACCAGCCCCATAAGCCGCCAAGCTAGCTCCTGCCATTAAAACATCTCGTGATTCCATGACACCGTGAAAAAAAAGGGTCGCTATCAATTCATCGGACAACATAACTAATGCTGCAGTAGCTGGAAAAGCAAATAAAAGAACAGACTTTATTGCCCACTCTAGGGTCCGGGAAAAATCCCTGCTTGAATCTTTAAGGTGATCACTCGATAGCCTAGGTAAAATTACAGTAGCTATCGCAATGCCGAACAGCGCGAGCGGAAGTTCAAGGAGCCGGTCAGAATAGTAAAGCCAGGAGAGACTCCCCGTCTCAAGGAATGACGCCAACACCGTATCCAGAAGGATGTTGATTTGACTCACTGATGCACCAAAAACTGCGGGCAACATCAAAAATCCCACTTTTTTGACTCCGGGGTCACGGAATCCTAGTTCTGGTCTCGGAAGAAGTTTAAGTTGACCCAAAGAGGGCATCTGCCAGGTAAGCTGCACGACACCGGCGATCAACACACCCCAAGCAAGCGCGAAAATTGGTTCGCTGAACCGCTCTCGTAAAAAAATAACGCTGGCAATCAAAGAGAAATTGAGAAGCGCAGGACTGAACGCTGGCGCGGAAAATCTGCCGTATGAATTTAATACCCCAGCCGATAATGCAGTCATCGAGATTAGGAAGAGATAAGGAAAAGTTATCTTTAAAAGGGCAGAAGAAAGCTGCAACTTCTCGGAAGAATCGGCATAAACATAACCGGGTGCAAAGACACTCACAATTGTTTCTGAAAGCGCCATGCCAAGCAGAGTAAACAACAATAGAACCAAGCCCAAGGAACCCATGGTGCGATTGACTAAGCTTTTCACTGTTTGGTGAGAATAAATTTCCTTATATTCGGTTAAGACAGGGACAAACGCCTGGGAAAAGGCGCCCTCAGCAAACAATCTACGGAACAGGTTCGGTATACGGAAAGCTAAAATAAACGCGTCTGTGGCAACACCCGAACCAAAAAAATTTGCGATACATATGTCTCTAGCAAGACCAAGAACCCGAGAAATCATTGTCAGGCCAGAGACCACGAGACTGGATCGGTAAAGTTTAGGAGCAGGCTCAGTTTTTTCGTTTTTCATAGGCTTGCCAGTTCGTTAGAGGGTATCATCGCACACTGGGGGTCAAAATAGTTTGACAAAAGTCTTTGAAATAGTCATAGTTCGCGGCTTACTAAGACTTAGAAATTGGATTCTTGGCAAATTCAGCGCAAGCAAAGAAAAGGGCACGGCAGAATGACGCTCGCAGGAGACGCAACGCAAGTCAGCGCTCCGCCTTTCGGACAGCAATTAAGAAAACTTTGGCGGCCGCAGAGAACGGAAGCTACGATGAGGCGAGCTCTGCATATAAAGTTGCCATCCCCATCATTGATAAAGCGGTTACCCACGGACTTATCCAAAAAAATAAGGCGGCTCGGCACAAGAGCAGGCTGAACGCAAAAGTAAAGGCCCTTCAAAGCTAGATTTACCCTAGCAACACGAAATTGTCCCTGTGTATCAATTCCTCTTCGGATATAAATCCTAGTTGGCCCTCTATCTCAGAGGTTGGTTTACCGCAAATTTTTAAGACTTGGCCACTACCGTAGTTTATTAAACCTCTTCCAATTTCTCTGCCTGACTCATTACAGCAAGTCACCGCATCCCCTCTTTTGTATTCTCCAATGCTCTGCTTAACCCCGACGGGCAATAAGGAACTGCCTTTGGACGTCAGTTGATCACAGGCACCCTGATCAAGAATCAGAGTCCCAGATGATCTCAGAGATGCAAGCCACTGCTTTCTCGCGATTACAGCTTCCTTCTCCGATCTAAATAACGTGCCCGGCATATTACCAGCTTGGATATCTATTAAGACTCCTTCTGAACGCCCACACGCAATTACAGTCGACGCTCCGCTTTTGCCTGCAATTTGCGCTGCATTAACCTTGGACAACATGCCGCCTCTTCCAACACCAGCGACAGAACTCTTGCCAGCTACCCTGAGAATGGCGGGATCCGAAGCGCTCGCTTCTTTTATAAGTTTGGCGGAGGGGTTCGCTATGGGATCCTCGCTAAGGAGCCCGGGCTGATCGGTCAGAATAATCAAGCTGTCTGCGTTAATCAGATTCGTCACAAGCGCGGCCAACGAGTCATTATCGCTGAACTGAATCTCATCAGTGACAACCGTATCGTTCTCATTGACAATCGGGATTGTGTTCATATGCATGAGTTTTGTTAATGTATTTCGGGCATTCAAATAACGTTTTCGTGAGAGAAGGTCATCGTTGGTTAAGAGCACCTGGGCGGTAAGAATATTAAAACGTTGAAACGCTGTCTCGTATACTTGGATTAAACCCATCTGTCCCACTGCAGCTGCGGCTTGTAATTCGTGGAGTGAGGTTGGCCTGCTAGTCATTCCCAGCCTCTTCGCCCCTACTGCAACCGCACCCGAGGAAACTAAAACGATCTTTTTCCCTAGATTTCTTAAGCGAGCGATTTGCGCGACCCAGTTATCAATTAGAGCTTTATCGATACCTGCCCCGTCGCTGGAGAGCAAAGAGCTACCTACTTTAACAACCCATGTGTCGCCGGATTCATATTTATTCACGATTCGTATCTCACAACAGGTAACTCGTCCGCGCCATCTCTGTTTTTTCTAGCATTCCTTATTTCTTCCCTTCGCTTGCTAGAAAACTCATGAACCTCCTGAAGAATCTGGCTGCTTGATGAGTCATCTTTTGATTCCCGCAGTTGCTCCTCGATCTGGTAAATTAGGTCATTCAGTCCAAGTCCCGTTGCGGTCGAAACGAGGTTATAATCATTCACGCCTAGGCGACCTGCCAAGTACTCTGCTTTTTCTTCCGCCTCAGGCCCAAGCAAATCAGCTTTTGTGAAGACGATCCTTCTTTTCTTATTTGCTATTCCCTCGCTGTAGCTTTTTAATTCTCGCTCTATTGTGTGGAAGTTTTCTACCGGATCAGATTCGTCAAATGGCGCAAGATCAACTAGGTGCAACAAAAGTCTGGTCCTTGAAAGATGTTTGAGAAACTGAACGCCAAGGCCTGCTCCATCAGCCGCGCCACCAATAAGTCCGGGAACATCTGCCATAACAAAGCTTTTTTCGTCATCTAGTCTTACTACACCAAGATTAGGTACTAGTGTCGTAAAGGGATAGTCGGCTATCTTGGGCCTTGCAGCAGAAACTTTGCTTATTAGCGTAGACTTGCCAGCATTGGGGATTCCAAGCAATCCAACATCAGCGATCAGCTTAAGCTCTAGTCTAAGTTTGCGCGTTTCGCCTGGCTCTCCCTTTGTTGTTTGACGTGGAGCTCGATTCGTACTGCTCTTAAATCGGGTGTTACCGAGACCTTTTTTTCCAGCGCGAGCAACTAAAAGAGTCTCGCCTTGGTTGTTGATGTCTCCTAAAAAAATATCAGTGAACTCGTCAAAGACACTTGTCCCGCAGGGAACACGGATATACATGTCCTGGCCTTTGGCACCACTTCTGTCTTTGCCTGAACCTGGTTGCCCCTTGTCGGCTCGGTAGTTCGGTTGAAACCTAAAATCAACCAAAGTGTTCAATGGTTCGTGGCCGATCAGATAAACCGAACCCCCATCTCCACCATCGCCACCGTCTGGCCCACCTTTTTCTATGTATTTCTCACGACGAAACGACAGGCAACCGTCCCCACCTTTGCCTGCTTCAACGCTTACACTTGCTTCATCCACAAATTTCATAATTTACGCAAAAAAAAGCCCCGCATTTGGCAGGGCTTTTGGTTTTTCTCTCCTCTTAAGAAGCTGCCAGAACGTTTACATACTTTCGTTGTTTAGGTCCCTTCACTCTAAATTCTATCACGCCATCTGATTTCGCATACAGGGTGTGATCTTTACCACAACCGACGTTAGTCCCGGGATGGAATTTGGTTCCTCTCTGCCTAACTATGATGTTACCCGCTGCTACCTGCTGACCGCCAAACATCTTTACACCTAAGCGTTTGGATTCTGAGTCGCGTCCGTTTCGGGTGCTGCCACCTGCTTTTTTATGGGCCATTCACTTACCTCCCGCAATATCAAGAATTTTTATCTCGGTATAGTGTTGCCGATGCCCTGCCTGCCGACGATAATGCTTACGCCGTCGCATCTTGATTATTGTCACTTTGTCGCCTCGACCGTGACCGACAACCTCTGCAGATACTTTGCCGCCATCCAGGTATGGGGACCCGATCTGAACATCCTTCTCATCACCAACCATCATTACCTCATCGAAATCGATCTTATCGCCTTCCGCAAGGTCAAGCCTTTCTACTCTAAGGATCTCTCCTGGCTCGACTCTGTGCTGTTTGCCACCGCTTTTAATTACCGCGTACATGATGAATACTCTGTTTTTGGGTCTTGCCAGACGTTTTCCAGCAAGAACTCGTTAATTCGGGGATGAAATTCTATTCTAAGACACCCGCGGTAGCAAGTGGCTTTGGTCTTGTTCTAGCTTGACATCGAACCTCTCCCAACCTAGCATTTCCTCCCTTTCCAGTAAGTACTTCGCCCAACCGATGGACCATAGTTTCTTTCAGCCCGTTAAGACAGATTTAAACCAATTAAATGCGATGGTGATCAAGAATCTCGATTCGCGCGTGCCCCTTGTAAAGGAAATAGCTGACTACCTTGTAGACTCAGGAGGGAAACGACTAAGGCCCCTTCTTACACTTTTAACCGCTAAATTATTCGGTTACAAAGGCGACGACCATATCAAACTCGCAACAGTCATTGAGTTTTTGCACACGGCAATGCTCCTACATGATGATGTTGTCGATGAATCAGACCTTCGGAGAGGTAAAAAGACAGCAAACGTTAAATGGGGTAATGCCCCGAGCGTACTAGTAGGAGACTTTCTTCACTCTCGGGCGTTCGAATTAATGGTAGAGGTCGGAAACATGGAAGTTTTATCTGTCCTCTCTCGGGCAACGAATGTCATATCAGAGGGGGAAGTGCAGCAGCTCTGCCATATCAAAAACCCTGAAACCACCGAAAACCAATACATGGAGATAATCACCAGAAAAACCGCCACTCTTTTTCAAGCGGCCGCGCAATCAGGCGCAATTATAGCTGGAGCCGAAAAAAGAGAAATCGATTCAATAGGCAACTACGCCTTGCACCTTGGGATCGCTTTTCAGCTCACGGATGACAATCTCGATTATTTCGGACACTCAGACGCCTTGGGGAAAAACGTGGGAGACGATTTTGCCGAAGGCAAGGTAACACTTCCAGTTATCGCAGCCATCAGAAACGGGAACATTGAGCAAGCAAGCCTCATAGAAAGGGCAGTTTTGAAAGGCGGAGCAGAAAATCTAGACATCGTACTTGAGCTCGTGAAACAGGCTGGGGGGCTTGATTACACGCAGAAAGTCGCTGTTAAAGAGAAATGCAAAGCACTTAGTTGCCTCAGCGCTATGCCAAAATCTCCATGTATAGATGCTTTAAAGGAACTTGCAGAATTTTCCATTACGAGAGCTTCCTAAACCCGGCAACGTTTTCAAAGTAGAAAAGTTTGAAAAGAATCAAACCAAAACATGAAGTGTGCTGTGAAATTTCACCTTGGAATAAGATCAAACCATTAAAAATACGATCGTATTTCAAATCGGCGGAGTCCAGTATACAATCTTGTCGAGGGAGAGATTTCAGAAACAAATCATACTACGCAACTTTCTATAGTTGCATAGGGAGTCGCGGCTTATGAAATTAGTTTTACCTTCGCTTTTCCTTTTGGTCCAAACATTTATCTGCACCAATACGCTTCTCGCGGATGAGACGACTTCGCGTGAGGTAAAAATTCCCGTGATTGAAGAAGTTATAGTAACCGGGTCATTGCTTCCGCGGGGAGATTTTGTCTCGAACGCACCAATAACGACGGTTTCGTCAGAGCAGTTCGAAATGACAAACACCATGAATGTAGAAAGTCTTATTAACTCTATGCCTCAGGTCATTGGCGGGTCAGATCGAAGCTCCAATTTCGGTCTAGGAATAGCGACAGCTAATCTAAGAGGCCTTGGTGAAAACCGAACCCTTGTTTTAGTTAATAGCAGGAGGTTTGTTCCTACATTCCCAGATGCTGGGACTGTAGATCTCAATTTCATACCTGTAGGTTTAATTGATCGTGTAGAGATACTCACAGGAGGCGCATCAGCCGCTTATGGATCAGATGCTTTGGCCGGCGTGATAAATTTTATCTTAAAAGACGAAATGAATGGTTGGGATTTTAACTTCGGAACTCAACTCACTGATCGCGGTGATGGGGAGATGACAAATTTCAACGTGACAAATGGAGGAAACTTTGCCGAAGGCAAGGGGAAGTATCTAGCCCATTTTGACATTCTTGATAGATCCTCTGTTAAATATAAAGACAGAAGCTTCTCGAGTTTCGAACTAACGGACGGAGTCGATGCGAATGGACAACGCGCCCTAGTTAGATCATCCGGTAGCTTCCCTTTTACAGACAGCCTTAGCACTATAGCTTTCATAGATCCATTTAACCCCTTGACGCTTGGGCCCAACGGTCGCTTCTTGGGACACTCTGAGTTCGATGCAAATGGGGTGCTCAGCCCCAGTTGCGATTGGCCGGCTGAGAATTGTGACATCACTAACTCTGATGCAGCGAGCGATTTGAATGATGCTAGTTATCTCTCTATGCCTCAAGAGAGATTAGCGTTCAAAGGAAACATGGCTCTAGAGATTACCGATCAGATCGAGTTTTATGCAGATTTGACCTTCTCGACTAGCGAGGTGGATAGTGGGTGGAGAGGACCGTTCATAGGTCTTCCAACCGATGCTGAGTATACAATTCCAATCGACAATAATCCTTTTATCGCGGAGCAGGCAAAGTATATTTTGGGTTTAGGAACACCAACTATTGAGGGTCAATTTGGCGGAGGTCAAAGTGCAAAAATTGATGAAGACAGGGACGGTTTGCCTGACTTCGTTACCCCTGTTTATTTCTGGCGCCACTTCCAGGAAGAATTTGGGGACACTGAGTGGAAAAGGGAATTCGAGACTTATCAACTTGAATTAGGGCTCAGAGGCGAAATTAATCAATTTTGGGACTATGATGTCTTCATTCAGGTCGGAGAAGTCGACACGCGGTTTGAGACAACGCCGTTAATCGATGTTGACCGACTTCAACAAGCTCTATTAGTCGACGCAGATGGTAACTGTGTTGACAGCTCTAACGGTTGTGTTGGAGCGGATATATATCGACCAAATGGCCTTAGTCCCGAAGCGGTAGCTTTTGTGTTAGCTGATCCCGAGGTAGGAATATATAACGCGAGGAACAGGCAGACTGTGGTTATGGGAACAATATCCGGCAACACTAGTAGTTGGTTCTCAATGCCCGGCGATGCAGGGCCAATTGGAGCGGTGTTAGGCTTTGAATATCGCGAAGTCGAGGCCAAACAACAAACCCACCCAGACATCGAAAATAACCAGTACGAGGGTTGGGCTGATTGGTATCCATTCTCCCTTGATGCAGGAACTGACAATCTTTCTATCTTCACTGAGGCCTTAGTGCCTCTAGCAAGCGGAAAAAAAGGAATCGACTTCCTTGAACTAGAAATCGGGGCAAGATACACGGATCATAGCGAAACTGGCGGGACTACCACCTGGAAAGCTGCCCTGGCTTATTACCCCATTCCTGACATCCAGATTCGTGCTTCCAAAAATAGCGCCATGAGGTCGCCCTCGATAAGTGAACTTTTTCAGTATCAAGAGGCAGAATTTAATCTTCCTGCGCCATGCATAGCAAGTTCAGAGGGTGGGCTGCCAGGATTAGCTTGGGTTACTTATCCAGGGAACGAAGAATACAACAGCTTGTATGTTCCCAGAGACGCTAGACTTCGAGAAATTTGTCTATCTCAGGGGGTCCCTGAGGAGCGTCTTTTCTCAGCATCCGCATTAACGCCAACCTTCTCAGAATTGACTGGCGGCAACCTAAATCTAGAGCCCGAAACCTCAGAAACACTTTCCTTCGGATTTGTTTGGACGCCTTATACAATAGACGGCTTATCGGTTGCGGTCGATTACTATCAGGTAGAGATAGAAAACTATATTAACCGAACACCTATTAACCTCCTGGAACTTTGGGCAACTTGTTTCGACTTGACAAGACCCGCTTCTGGAATCGGTTCCAAATCTTGTAACACCATCACTCGAAATGAGCAAGGCGATGTGACTGAAATTTTCAGAGGATTTCAAAATTTAGGACTCCATGAATTGACTGGCTGGGACATCAATGTAAGTTATAACACCGAATTTCTAGGCGGTTATTTAGATATTAATTACGTTGCAACAAAGATATCTAAGCGAACAATTGAGGACTCAGGTTGGGGCGATGTCAACCTTACTTGCGTTGGCATTTTTAACGGTGATTGCGATAACATCGTTGACTATCCTGTCCCAGATTTCAAACACAGAACCGTTATAGCCTGGTCCAAAGATCGGTTAAATCTTCAATTAGTCTGGAAATTACTTGGATCGCTAAGCGATGGAGACGATGATATCGAGCATGTGGTCGAGAAGCTCGATACCTATTCGTTGGTGGATCTCAGCTCCTCATTTTTTCTCAGCGATTCTTTAGAAGTAGTGGCGGGAGTTAAGAATCTGCTAGATGAGCGACCTCAAGCTGTGGGGTCGAATATCTCCTCTCTAGCATTAAGCAACAGCCGAGTCCGAGAGTTAGGATCGACAAATACAATCCCGCAATTCTACGACGTTTTTGGAAGAACCGTGTTTCTAAGAGTCTCGATGACTCTGTAAAAAGCTAGATATTAAGGAAGACTTGTTGCGTAAGGCGCGGAACTGAAGCGATTGCCGCTGCGAGAATAAATTGCGGGACAACATCAAGAACCCTACACGAGAGAAATTGCTTTGGCTCTGGGGATTGACTTTAACGTGCTCGATAAGAAACCTCAGGCAATCGGTTCGAATTCTTGGGAATACAGCCAAACAGATATCCAAGTATCAGTAACACATACGCCCAGTAATATGATGTATTCGGCCGAACTTGGTTTGTGAAAGCCAGCTACAACCTATGATAATAGATAGCGTCTAAAGCAACGGGCTAATTGGCCTTTGAAAGATCTGGGTAGAGGAGGAAAGTTTCCATTTCTCCTTTACCCTTAATATCGATAACACCGCGACTTTGAGTTTTGTATTGAGGAGCTAAGCGTTCGGCGGTTTGCGCCGTCAACTGAATTACGTTGGGCACCCCATGGGCCTCCATTCGGGCTGCAGTATTGACGGCATCTCCCCACAGGTCGTAGATAAACTTTCTTTTTCCAATTACCCCAGCGACTAACGGACCCGAGTGTATGCCGATTCTTATCGACGGCTTCTGCCCAGCAATTTCGGGATACTCATTAACGTAACGAATCATCCTTATACCCATCTCTGCGATCTTGTTTGCGTGATCTGGATCAGGATTGGGAACCCCGCACGCAACCATGTAGCTATCGCCAATCGTTTTAATTTTCTCTAAACCCATCTCATCGCTAAAGTCATCAAACTTTGTAAAGATCTCATTCAGCATTTGTACCAACGACTTGGGGTCTAGCTTCTGGGACATCGGCGTAAATCCAACGATATCTCCAAAAAGAATACTGCATTCTTCAAATGAATCAGCAATGTTTTTCTCATCTTGCATCATCCGAGGAACGATTGAGCCTGGTAAAATATTAAGAAGTAACTCCTCGTTCTTAGCGGCGATCTCTTTTATCTCTTTCGTGCGAGCCTCTATTAGGGAAGAGACCTCATCTGACATTCGAGAAAATGCAAATGTCATCATCTCAGTCGATGCCTCTTCAGTACTTTCCGCTTCTGGGTCTTGGATGCCTTTCTCCATTCTTTCGATATCACTCAGAATCATTTTTCGAGCGTCGCCCTCCAACTGGGTTGCCAAGGCACCCATTTTATCGACGATAACAGTATCTCTAGCCTTTCGTTTTTCGAGCTGATCAGCCTTTATGTCTTCCAATTCTATGAGATGCTCTTTATACGCTGTAAAGGCAGTTCCAAGCTGCGCTACTTCGTCATCTTTGGAACGCAGGAAACCCTCATTCTTTGGAATATCCACCGCTAGGTCACCCTTGGTTAATGACTGGAGAACCCCCACAGCTCTGCTAATGCCACCAAATGCATAACCCGTTAACAAAGAGACAAGGCCAACCAAGCCGGCGAACACCGCGACCGCAATTCCCAGTGTAACTAGAAAGTCTTGCCGCATAGCCGCAACCATTTCTCGTTCGTTTTTAAGAATCATCAACTGGGCTTTTTCCATTTTCGCGTAACTGCTCAAAGGGAAACCGTATATGGAAAGACCGGCCTCCATATCAAGATGTCCGAACTTCCCAGATTTAAGTAGGCTATCCCTGTTGCTCTCAAGTGCGTTGGCTACAATTTTATCCAACCCATCAACCTCACCGATTTCTGCGAAATCATCAACCGGATAATACGCTTCTAGCCCAGCAATTTTCGCCCCTCCATCGGAAGCCCCAAAACTAAGCTGGGTCTTCACCTGAAACTCATACTCAAAGGTCTCAAGCATTTCGAAAACGTTTTTACCAATAACGACGGTACCTAGTTTCTCCTTCTCAGATTTTATATCTATAAAAAGCGCATCATTGAGATTGCTTTCCTCTGCACCCGAGGAATCATTAATTCTAATCAGGGTCCTCTTGGCGTTTCCTCGTGAAATACGGACTGGGGCAAGGTTGGATTTAGATTGCCTAACCTGAGCGTTTTCAATGAAGTCGTAGGTTGCATCTTCAGAGCAAGGGTCTATCCCGTATCCCTCGTAGGAAGTGCCGCAGTAGAGCACGGTATTTTCCGTATCGAGCACCAGTATGAAGCTCATTAGCGCAAATTCTAAAGGCTCACTGAATATTTCTGAGAAGACTGTCTCAACTTTAGAGCTGTCACCTGAGGCCATAGAGTTAAGAATTGGATTTTTGTATTCTCCGTCATCGATTAACTCTTCAGGAAACGCAAAATTTGAGGTTTCCTGCCAAACATCTCGCTTCTCAAACAAACCGGTTTGAGGATGCCATTCTCCTATTGAAAGGGAAAATGCGTCGTTCGCCATAGTATCCCACGCCTGCTGATAAAGCCCAGCAGATGCAGCGAGATTGTCCCTTTGTTGCTTCTCAGTGCGGTACTCTGAAAGGATCAGAAAAATGCCGGCAATCAGTACGTTCCCAAGGACGGTGAGTAAGAGAATCTGTGTTTTTGTTCGCATAGGCTAACGGTCCGGTTGAAAAACTAAACGCACAAACACATCATCGACCTGAACATTTTCTCCGTTGTGCTCCGGAGGGTTGTACTTCCAGGTTCGAATATGACTTAAGGCGGATCGCTCGAAAATGCCAGGTGGGTCCGCGTCAACGATATGAGCTCCAGAGACACTGCCGTCTTCGGCAACCGAGAAACCAACTATTACTTGACCGGTATATCTGAATCTGCGCGCCTTGGGGGGATACCTCAAAGGGCCAGCACCAACTAGCTCGCAGTTAACTTGGACTTTCCCATCTGCCGACGCGTAGTTGCCAACATTGACCGCCAAAACATCTGCAAATGATAGTTTCGACAACAATGTCAATGTCGCAATTAACAAAAGCCCTAAAACAAAGGGGTTTGGGAAAACTAATCGCTGCTTCAAAAAGAGCCCTAATACCTTAGACTAAAGGTCCAATAAAAGAAGTCAAAACAGAGTGAAGATCTTTGCACAGGCGAGCCACGTGTTCAACTAAACTCGCGGTAAAGTATTGCTTAGAAAAGGCCAAAAATATCTTGGATTTTGGTCGGCGTGAGAGGATTTGAACCTCCGACCCCTTACTCCCGAAGCAAGTGCGCTACCAGACTGCGCTACACGCCGTTCCATCCGGTGAAATTCTATCCTAAAACCTCAACCGATAGAGGAAATTTGTTAAGCTTGGGTTGCGTCCCGGAGATAATTTATGCGCCCAGTCATACTAAATTTCGGTTCATGCAACATTGATCATGTCTACACGGTTGACGCGTTCGTCAGGCCAGGAGAGACCTTGTCTTCACGGACATATCAGACCTTCCCGGGCGGAAAAGGCTTGAATCAATCAGTTGCAATTGTCCAAGCAGGGGGAGCCTGCTCCCATATCGGGCGTATCGGACGAGACGGAGAATGGCTTAAGGGAATGCTGCACTCTTTAGGAATTAACACTGATTTTTTAACCGTTTCAACCGAGCCAACCGGACACGCGATTATCCAGGTAACTCCTGATGGCGAGAACGCGATAATAACCCACGGCGGCGCTAACCACACAACAACGCAGTCTGAGATCGATTCTGCGCTAGAAACAACAAAAGATACCGACTTTGTTTTAATTCAAAACGAGATCAAAAATGTCAGCTACATTATCGAGAGCGCTAAAAAGAGAGGACTCCAAGTTGCATTTAATGCCGCGCCGATTAACAACGGCGTTGAAGGCTACCCTCTAGATGCTCTGGATTTATTGTTTCTCAACGAAACCGAGGCCGAGCAGTTATCTAGAACAAGAGGAACAGCGGAAATTATACGCGCACTCGCTAGAAAGCTTCCCGAAACTAAGCTCATAATCACCCTTGGAGGCGACGGATCAATATACCATTATAAAGATGAAACTCTTAAGCAAATCGCCATTGATACAGATCAAATTGTAGACACCACTGGGGCAGGGGATGCGTTTGTGGGCACGTTTCTAGCACATCTTATAAAGAGTGGAATACCTCGAAAGGCACTAGTCGAGGCTGCTAAGGCATCAGCTGAGTGTATCTCCAGAAAAGGAGCCACCATCCTTTCAGAGATTACTTAACCTCGACTCGCCAGCAGCCTATTTTGCGCTTGCTCTCTTGTAGATTCGGAAATCCAATTCCTCGGTTTAAAACCATCACCCTTTGTGGGTTGTGACCTAAGAAATGATGGATCAAACGGAACCAACTTCCCGGTAAGCTCGTCATCAAGCGGCAAATTTGCGTTTGCCATAGGTATAAAGATTTTCATAACTCCCCCTAATCTTTTCTTTTTTAAAACTAATAATACTTTCCCCTAGGGCACTATTTGACAGTAAAATTAGCAAGGGCCGCAGGAAACAAAGTGAAAGACCCCTGAACTATGCTGGAGAAATGATGAAGTAAAGACGTCTAGCAAATAGGTTTTAGCTTTATTGCTATACTATGGAGGTTTTTAGGAGGGCATATGGCAAAAATTATCGCAATCGTTGAAGACGATTCAGACCAAAGAAACAACTATGTCGACGCCATAACCAAAAAAGGATACGACGTAACTGCTTACAGCAATCGCTCTGAGGCCATAGCGGGGTTTGAAAGTGAAATGCCCGATTTAGCGATACTAGACATCATACTTGGTGATGAGGTAGATGCTGGGTTCGAGCTATGCAGGGAACTCCTCGGAAAAAATCCAAACTTGCCAGTGATCTTCCTCACAGAGCGAATAGCGGAAATAGATAAAATCTCGGGGTTACGGCTCGGTGCCTGGGATTATCTTCCAAAACCAATCTCGCTTAATTATCTTGCCGAAAGGATTAGTTCTTTGCTACGAATAAATACTGCGCGAATCGAATCTGATGGCACTGCGAAATCTGCAAAAATGGTTGGTGAAATGTCTATCGACCAGGAAGCTTTATTGGTCTCGTGGAAGGAACAGGCAATNAATCTATCTGGAACGGANTTTCGGATGTTAGCTAAACTCGTTCGGGTGCCTGGNCACGCTGTNTCATANGACACTCTTATGAANGCTACNATGCAATCGCTTGTCACGAATAACACCATCAACACCCACATGCGGAATATTAGAAAAAAATTTGAGTCGATTGACCCTAGTTTTGACTGCATCAAAAGCGAGTACGGATACGGTTATAGATGGGCATCCAAATAACGATCTAGACAGGAGAGAACTGCAGTGTCTGCAAGCCACGCAAAAGGACCTCGCCTAGGAACAAAGCTCCTAGTTTTAATGAGTTTTGCCTTTGTCGTAATCCCATGGTTTAGCTACTTATACGTCTCAGAAATGGAAGATTTTTTGGTAGACAGCCAAGCAAATGCCCAATTGCTTACAGCTGAAGGAATTTCTACTCTCCTTAACGGTCGCTCGGATCTTTTTTATGACTTGCCTTTGTCCCCTGAGGGATACGAGCAGCTTTATGCTCACCCTCTGGAGACGCCTATAAGAATTGACGGGAAGGAAAACGATTGGGAGGACGTGCTCGAATATAATATCGGTTTCGGCAATTTAATCTCAGAAGAAGAACTTGATGCCGATCCTAATCAGTTTTTTCTCGCTCTGGGGGAGCATAACGACCAACTTTATGCCTTTGTTAGAATCAAAGATGACGCTTTAGTTTACAGAGATCGAGATATACTAAGACTAGACTTGTCTGATCATCNGCGGCTCACCTTTACTGGGCAAGACAAACTAGTAAAGAACATCGTGCTTACCTCCATCGAGCCNGGTGTCACCACCGCCTATCTGATCGACAAAGATTGGCGATACGCGATTCGAGGCGAGCCAGAGAACAGAATTCAAGGGTATACGGCAAAGACGGATGAAGGCTATGTCATTGAATTCCGTATTCCTCTAGAGCTACTTGGATCCGCTCGCCAGTTTGGGCTAGCCGTTGTGGACGTCGATGACCCCGAAAAAAGGGTAATCAAATCAATCACGGGGACACTGCCAACTGCTGGAAACGAAGCCTACGGTCTTGTTTTATTAAAGTCTCCAGAAGTTCTTCGCATTATTCAGGGTTTAGGATACTCAGGGGCAAATATTCAAGTAATAGATGCTCAGCAAAGGGTCAGGGCAGAAATAGGCAGTTATCTGTCGGATGAGTCTTCAGTAGACTCTTCNCAAGTTCAGGGTAACCCATGGTACGCTTTNATCGCGTTCATCATGAAACCGATTTACCGAATAATCGAATCCAACTTGCCTACCTCAGAATCAGCTGAGACCGAGGTTTTAAGCAGAGCCTTAGGNGGAGAACCAAATTATCAACGGAGATACACCGAGGCTGATGGAGAGATGATTGTTGCGGGGCACCCCATAATCTCGCAAAACGAAATAATCGGGACGGTCTTNCTCAGACAGAATACAGAAAGAATCTTAGAACTGAGACGAGACGCCCTTCAAAGAATAGTAAATTTATCAGTAATCTCCCTGATTGTTTTAGTAATTTTAGTGTTGGTGTTTTCTTTGAGGCTGGCTCGAAGAATTAGAAAATTAGGAGCCGAAGCGACAAATGCGATTGACGTTTATGGAAGACTAAAAACTAATCAACTAAAAGGAGAAACTGGTTCCGGAGATGAAATCGGGGATCTTGCTAGAAGTATTTCCGGGATGTTGGAGAAGTTACANCAGCACAATCAATTCCTTGAAAATATGCCTAGGACATTGCGCCACGAGATAAATAATCCGCTTAATACATTATCAACTTCGCTTCAGAACCTTGAGAGCGATAATTCCGAGNAGGGAAAGGAGAAGTATCTAGAGGCAGCAAAGAGAGGCGTCACACGAATCGGGATGATCGTTCAGAACCTTGCTGATGCCGCGAGCCTTGAAGAAGCATTGGAAACAGAGGACGACATAGAAATTACTGACCTGTATGAATTGGTGAGAAATTATGTCCAAAATTGCAACTCTGTTCACTCTAATCGGNTGTTTGAATATAAAGGTATCTCTAGGCCTGCCAAGGTCAAAATTGCTGACTACCGTGTTGAGCAGCTGTTAGATAAGCTAATAGACAATGCCATCGATTTCTCGATCGAGGGAAGCCGAATAGAGGTTTCGATTTTCTCCTCTGACGAGGGCTTTATNCTCACCGTAACCAACGAAGGGCCAAAGATACCGATTGATATGTTGGAAAACGTGTTTGACTCGATGATCTCGATTCGTGAAACCAACCCNGACAATAGACTCCACTTTGGTATGGGTTTNTATGTCGTAAGAATTATCGCAAAACACCATGGCGGAAACGTTAGGGCGCTCAATTTATTGGATAAAAGGGGTGTTAAGATAGAAGTAACTCTACCCGAGTTTTCGGACTTTAAGGCCACGTCAAAAATCAACAGCGAGCTAAACCCGCAAAAAGTGTAGGCCCATGCCCCCACCTAACCTGTCGGCTCCCAATACACGAGAAAAAATTGAAAAAGTGCCCCTAAATCATTAGTATTTGCCGCTTCTGAAGCGAAGTTAGAGTAAAAAAAGAACGTTTCGCTCACGTTATGGTCACTAAGCCAAGGCTTAAAGACTGACTTCGTACTTAGCGCCGACGAATTTACTAAGCTTAAAAATTGAGAGACATCTCGGTNTTTTTTTAAGAAAAGGAAAAGTTATGACTGACTATAAAGTAGCTGATATAGAACTAGCTGAATTTGGAGATGCTGAAATAAAATTAGCAGAAGCAGAGATGCCGGCCCTCATGGCATTAAGAAGAAAGTATAAAAAGGACCAACCTCTAGCAGGGGCAAAAATACTTGGTTGCATACACATGACGATTCAAACCGCTGTACTAATTGAGACTCTAGTAGAACTTGGAGCCGAAGTAAGGTGGTCATCCTGTAACATTTTCTCAACCCAAGATCATGCAGCAGCAGCGATAGCTAAAAAAGGGATACCTGTATTTGCATGGAAAGGAGAAACCGAAGAAGAGTTTTTCTGGTGCATTGAGCAGACAATCCTATCAAATGGAGCTCCTTGGGACGCGAATATGATCCTCGACGATGGAGGAGACCTTACCGCAATGCTTCATGAAAGGTATCCAGAAATGCTCGATAAAATTCACGGTGTCACGGAGGAGACAACCACGGGCGTTCATCGGCTCCAAGAAATGCTGGAAAATGGAGAGTTAAGAATTCCTGCAATTAACGTCAATGATTCTGTAACCAAATCAAAAAACGACAATAAATACGGTTGCCGGCACAGCTTGAATGACGCTGTCAAACGNGCCACAGATATGTTGCTNGCTGGCAAAAAAGCGCTGGTAATTGGTTACGGTGATGTTGGCAANGGATCTGCGCAAAGCTTAAGGCAAGAAGGGATGATAGTAAGAGTNGTTGAGGTAGATCCAATCTGCGCTATGCANGCNTGTATGGATGGGTATGAGGTAGTCTCNCCCTACAAAGGTGGCNTAAATTCAGGCATCGGAGATGATATTGACAGNCATCTAATGTCGAATACCGATCTAATTGTCACGTGCACCGGAAATGTTCATGTATGTGACAAGCACATGTTGTCTGCGGTCGCATCCAACGCAATCGTGTGTAACATCGGTCATTTCGACACTGAAATCGATACACAGTTTATGAGAGAGAACTGGAATTGGGAAGAAGTGAAACCGCAGGTCCATAAGATTTACCGAAGCGAAGATCCTCAAGATTACGTAATTTTGTTATCGGAAGGACGGCTGGTGAACTTAGGAAACGCGACCGGGCACCCCAGCCGAATTATGGATGGGTCTTTTGCCAACCAAGTGTTGGCTCAGATGTATCTTTATGAAAGAGCTTGGGCGGACCACGACCCGTCACAAAGACAAGACGTAACTTTAGAAGTCTTGCCCAAGGCCTTAGACGAAGAGGTAGCTACCTACATGGTTGAAGGCTTTGGAGGAATCATGACCAAGATGACCAAAGACCAAGCAGATTATATTCACGTGTCTCAGGAAGGTCCTTTCAAACCAGAAACCTATAAATACTGAATATGCGAAGTGAAAAAAGAACTTAAGGATCTTCTTGACCTCCTCGACCTTGAACAGATAGAAACAAATATTTTCAGGGGACTCAGCCCTAAAGAAGGTTGGCAGAGAGTATATGGCGGACAAGTTATCGGACAAGCACTCGTCGCCGCCTCCAGAACAATTGAGGACGAAGATCGTATTGCGCACTCTTTACACGGCTACTTTCTTAGGCCGGGAAACACCGAAATCCCGATCTTATACACAGTTGATAGGATAAGAGACGGGAAAAGTTTTAGCACTCGCCGGGTTGTTGCAGTCCAAAGAGGCCAAGCGATTTTCTCAATGGCAACGTCTTTTCAAAACATTGAAAAGGGGCTCTCTCATCAGATGGAGATGCCGTCCGATGTGCCTCCACCATCTGACTGCCAGAGCGATGACGAACTGCGAGAGAAATATATCGACAAAATACCCGAAGAATATAAAACGGCTTTTAACAGACCTCGGCCAATCGAAATGCGCTATGCCCAGCCAATTAACGATTTTGCCCCACAACCAATGGAACCTGCGCAAGACGTTTGGATTAAGGCAACTGACAAAATGCCGGAAGATATAAAACTCAATCAGTGTCTCCTAGCATACGCGTCAGACATGACTTTGCTCGACACATGTTACCGCCCCCACGGGCTTGGGTGGATTAATGAGAAATTCCAAGTTGCAAGCCTTGATCACTCGATGTGGTTCCATGCGCCCTTTAAAACCGACGAGTGGATGCTGTATCACCAAGATAGTCCTTTCTCTGGCGGTTCAAGGGGATTTAATCGGGGCACTTTCTTC
Source organism: Gammaproteobacteria bacterium (assembly GCA_002711495.1). Classification (GTDB taxonomy): domain Bacteria; phylum Pseudomonadota; class Gammaproteobacteria; order Pseudomonadales; family Azotimanducaceae; genus UBA9659. The sequence continues at coordinate 652 of PARM01000054.1, read as the reverse complement.
ACACAAGACGGAAAGCTCATTGCCTCGGCTACTCAAGAAGGTCTTATTAGACTTCATAAATAAGTTTCGGGAAACTGGCTACAAATAATCAATAATAAAAGTCAGATAAGTATAAACTCACCAAGCAAGATAACCTCTTATCAGGAAATAGAGCTACTAATTATTAATCGCTGTTAAGAGCAAAAATTCTAAGCAAAAGTATAGGGAAATAGTTGTGACCATAAAAAATCGTGAGAGGCTCAAAGATATTCAGACAATTAAGAGCCAATTTGGATCTCTGAACTACATATGCTCAGAGGAAATCGCAACAGCGGTCTATCTTGCATATCATTTGGAGAAACCCGTTCTAATAGAGGGTCCTCCAGGGGTAGGGAAAACCGAGCTCGCAAAAACGACTGCAGACATGCTCGGTTTGTCTTGCATTAGACTCCAGTGCTATGAGGGCTTGGATGAATCAAAAGCCATCTACGAATGGAAGTACGGCAAGCAATTACTGTATACACAGGTATTAAAAGAAACTCTTGGAGAGGTTCTTCAAGGAGCCAAGGGACTCTCAGAGTCTGTCAAGAAATTGCAGAGTTTTGGCGACATATTCTTCTCCGAGGAATTTCTTGAGCCAAGGCCGCTCTTGAAGGCCCTAAAGGAAAAGGAT